>JAKSKO010000002.1 GCA_024401715.1 Bacteroidales bacterium | reverse complement strand
CAACACTCTCAAAGGCTTCCGGAAGGTACTTTTCGGACGGTCTGGGGGGGGGTAATCTTATAAACGACCTGAAGATTTCCCGCATCAAGCTTCTTAGTGCCGCCGGCCTTTTCCGTGAGGCGCAGGAGATAATGGAAAACCAGATGAATCCGGAAGAACTAAGCCCGGAGCAGAGGCAGAAATTCTATGCCATAGCCAAGAAATCCTACTGGGGTTACAGGGAATTTCTGGAAAATGTGATAGACAAGGACGCCGTCCAGAAAAAGATAGACCATTACAGTGCCCGTCTTGCCGAAGAGATGCCCGGCAACAGCCTGGAATTCACGGAAATGTGTTTCGTGGAACTGCTGGCAGAACACAAATACGAACAGGTGCGTCACATTTGCGACAGCCTTCTGCAGAACTGCGGAATGGGCCATATCTACGGAGTGATAAGCTATTATAAGGCCGTCAGCTATGAATATGACGGCAAGGCCGATGATGCGGCCCACTGGTATGTGGAATCGGCCATCAATGATATCAAATGTGCTGTTAAGGAAAACGCCTCCCTGTTTTCGCTGGCAAAGATTCTTCTGCAGCGCGGCGATGTGGAGCGCGCCTTCCGCTATACCACCGTGGCACACAGGGATGCGCTCACCTACGGCTCGCGCCTGAGACCCTTCCAGATTATCCAGTATTTCCCGGAAATCCAGGACGCCTATGAAAGGCAGATGGAGAAAAGGGACAGGCTCACAAGCCTTTTCATAGTACTGATGTCCGTGCTGGCCACCCTTTTCTTCGGCACGGCCATGTACCTTATCGTATTTGTAAGGCGTCAACATAAAGACCACGAGCAGATACGCCTGATGGGCGAAAAGTTGCAGACCATGGTACAGAGGCTGTCGGAGGCCAATGCTGCGAAAGAGGAGTACCTTGGCCTTTTCCTGGTGATGAGCTCGGACTACCTCTACAAACTAAAAAAGCACCTTTCGATGGAGCAGATGGACAAGGAATTGAAAGGCTTCCATGCTACTTTCGACCAGGCCTTCCTGCATCTGTATCCCAACTTTGTTACCGATTTCAACCGTCTGCTGAAGCCGGAAGGGCAGATAGAAATCAAGAAACAGGAATTCCTGAACACGGAACTTAGAATTTACGCTCTGATACGTCTGGGCATCACACAATCTTCGCACATTGCGTCACTGCTGCGCTATTCGGTGAACACCATCTACAACTACAGGGCCCAGATCAAGAAATACGCCATCGGCGATCCGGACAATTTCGAAGAGCAAGTGAAAAATCTATAAATCTATAAATCTATAAATATGAGAAACTTCATTCATGCAGTACTCCTGTCTGTTGCATCGGTAATTATGATGGGATGCAACAAGATGCCTGTTACCCCGCAGGCTCCTCAGGGCTATCACAAGCTCCTGGCACTGTACAGGTCCGGGGAGGCTTATACACAGATAGACCATAACGGCCAGACGCTGGATCTCACGCTGTACAGCGGCGAGCACCTTGTGATTACAGACCTCGAAGTGGACAACTGCCTTTCATCCAAGCCGAAAGTGCTGGCACGCGACAAAAAGAATATATGGATGATTGGCGGAGAGTCTGTGAATATTGTTCTCAACGAGGATTTCAGTCTGGACAAGGCTTTTCCTATATACATATATTATAATGCCGATGCGCTGGTTGTACACCTGGACAACGGCAACAGCTTCCGTATCAGGAGGGTGGAGCCGAAGATGGCCGATATTCCTGTCATAAGAATAAAGACCGAGGGAAACAAACCCATATTGGACAAGGTGAATTATGTGCCGGGTACGGTTACTATTGAGGATCCCGATGGCAGATATGGCAGCAAAGAGCCCGTAACTTTCACCACCGGAGTAAGGGGAAGGGGCAATAGCACCTGGTCTATGCCGAAAAAGCCTTACCGCCTGAAGCTGGAGGAGAAAAACGAGGTCCTGGGCATAAATGCCTCAAAGAACTGGGCTTTGCTGGCCGATTATGCAGACAAGAGCCTGCTGCGCAACGTTGTGGCAATGGAGCTCTCCAGAATATGCTGTTTCAGTTGGACCCCGGCAATGCGCAAGGTGGAGCTGTACCTGAACGGAAAATACCAGGGCGTGTACACTCTTGCAGAGCACAAGGAAGTTGCGAAGAAAAAGGTGAACATAGACGTAGATGGCGGAGACGTGTATCTGGAGATAGAGCAGAACCAGGATGAGACCGTATGCTGGTGGACAGACCACGGTGTTCCTATGATGTTCTCCGATCCGGAAGTTCCGTCTGCAGAGCTTGAGGCCGAAACAAAGCAGTTCTTCAAGGAGTTTGAAACCGCTTTGTGGGATAAGAAATTCCAGGAGGTATATGACAAATACATAGATCTGGACAGCTTCATAGACTATTACATAGTTCAAGAGCTTACCAAGAACATAGACGGCAACCTGCGCAAGAGTACCTTCATAACCAGGAAAAAGGGCGGCAAGCTGGTGATGTACCACCTGTGGGACTTCGACCTCACCCTTGGCAACTGCGACTATTATGACGATGGTAACAACGGTCCTACGGGCTGGTGGATTAAGGATAGAAGCTGTATCGGTCAGTATCACGGCTGGTACTACCGCCTGTTCATGGACCCGAACTTTGCAAAGAAAGTGCGCGCGCGTTGGGACGAGCTTTATCCGCACTTCCAGAAAGTGCCTGAATTCATAGACCAGCAGGCTGCAATCCTTGCCGGAAGCAAGGCTGCAGAAAGGAATTTCAAGACCTGGAACATCCTTAACACCTATGTGTGGCCTAACTATAAAATCCCGGGATCATACCAGGGAGAGATAGACTGGCTGAAGGAATTCTATAACAAACGAATAGTGTGGATTAACACAAATTTGCCAAAATAGTATCGGAAAATAGCATTAAAAGTCCACTTATTTTCCACTTTTTACGTTTCCCAAATGATTGACAATCAATGGGAAACGTTTTTTATGTCCACTTTTATTCACGCATAATGTGCGTGCGCTGCGTACGTGTATGTGTATCATTTAACTTTGAGAACTTTAGGCTGAAAAGGAAATCAACCAATTTTATTAACCAAATAATCAAAATTCAACCAAATGAAAAACCTTTTTCGTAAAATGACTATGATCTTCGTGATCTTCAGTCTTTCTGCTGGTTACGCTTTCGCACAGCAGGTGAAAGGTACAGTCAAAAGTTCTACAGGTGAGCCTCTTATCGGCGCAGCTGTTATGGTTGACGGCACAACAACAGGTACTGTAACAGACCTTGACGGTCAGTTCGTGCTTGCTGCTTCTGCCAATGCCACTTTGTCTGTACAGATGATCGGTTTTGTAACCAAATCAGTTCCAGTTAACGGTCAGACTGAGTTGGTTATTGTTCTCGATGAAGACGCACAGCTGCTGGATGACGTAGTAGTTGTGGGTTATGGTGTCCAGAAGAAGAGTGTGGTTACCGCCGCAATCGCCATCGTGACATCAGAGAAACTCAAAAACCAGTCAAACAACCGCATTGATGCCGTACTTCAGGGTATGACTTCAGGTGTGACCATCACCACTACTTCTGGTGCTCCTGATGCAAGCTCACAGGTTCGTATCCGTGGTGTAGGCTCCATCAACAACTCTGAGCCTCTTTACATCATCGACGGTATGCCAACCCAGAGCGGTATGGACTACCTCAACCCTAACGATATCGAGCGTATCGAGGTGTTGAAAGATGCTGCTTCAGGCGCTGTTTACGGTGCACGTGCGGCTAACGGCGTTATCCTGGTTACAACCAAGAAAGGTTCTGCAGGCAAAACCAAAGTAAGTTATGATTTCTCTTACGGTTTCCAGAATCCTTGGAGAGTTCCCGAGACCCTGAACGCTACAGAGTACGCAATCATGATGAACGAGGGTTACATCAACCGTGGTGATGCCCCTATCTATGAGAATCCATACGAGTTCGGTGAGGGTACAAACTGGTCAAAGGCCATCTTCAACCCTAACGCTCCTATCATGAAACATGACCTTTCCGTAAGCGGTGGTAACGACAAGGTTACCTACAACGTTTCAGGCGGTTATCTTTCACGTGAGGGCATCGTAGGCGGTAACTTCGGCCGTTCAAACTATGACCGTGTAACTTTCCGCCAGAACCTTCAGGCCAAACTGTTCGACAAATCTTCAGAGAGGAATTGGCTGAACAAACTCGTTCTCGAGGAGAATGTTTCATATGCCCACATCAATTCACGCGGTATTGATAACAACAACGAGTACGGTTCTGCCCTTGCTTCTGCAATTTCAATGTCACCTCTCATGCCAATCTATGCAACTGCAGAGATGGAAGAGGAGTACAAGACAAAATATGCAGACTACTATCCGTTCATCATCCGCAACAAAGACGGTGTAGCCTACAGCGTTGTTGACGGTGCTGTTTACAATGAGATGAAGAACCCTCTTGCAGAGATGGACCGTCCTGCAACAACCTATACAACAGACAAGATTGTTGCTGCCGGCTCTCTGGAGCTTCAGATCTGGGACAACCTCAAGTTCAAGACAAGCATCAATGTGGACCTTGCATTCTGGGGTAATCACGGTTATTCTCTTCCATACTTCCTTTCTTCAAAGAACTTTAACATTGATCAGGTTCTTAAAGAGACTGTTTATGACAAGAATGGCAATGCCACAATCGTGGAGAAACCAAGTTATGCAAGCGGCGCTTCACAGGAAATGAACCGTGCTTTCACATGGCAGGTGGAGAATGTCCTCTCATACAACAAGACAGTTAACAAACACACATTCAACGCCCTTTTGGGTCAGTCTGCCTTGAAGACATCTTCTTCCAATGTGGGTGCTTCCGCTCTCGGTCTGAAATTCCCGTATGATCCATGGAAGATAAGCGTGAACAACACATACGGCCAGCAGAAAGACGGCGACCGCAACGGTTGGGGTTCATGGAACTCTATAGTTTACTCTATCGCTTCTTACTTCGGCCGTCTGTCATACAACTATGACGAGCGCTATATGGCTGAGGTTACAATGCGTATGGATGGTTCCTCACGTTTCGGTGACAACAACAAATGGGGTTACTTCCCTTCAGTATCTTTCGGTTGGAATGCCAAGAATGAGGCCTTCCTTAAAGATGTAGCTTGGCTTTCTGCATTGAAGGTTCGTGGTTCTTACGGTATCAACGGTAACGACAGCATCGGTAACTTCACATACGCTGTTTATACCCAGGCCAACAACAACTATGTATTCGGTTCAGGTGCAAATGCAACAGAGAAAGTTGAGACAGGTACCAAGCCTGACGGTCTTGCCAACCCTAACGTAAAATGGGAGGAGTCCCGTCAGCTTGACTTCGGTGTGGATCTCGCTTTCCTTGGCAACAAAATCACTTTCACAACAGACTGGTTCAACAAAGAGACTGCCGGTATGTTGATGTCTATGCCTGTTCCTACCTATGCCGGTGACTCTGCTCCTACAGGAAACGTGGGCAGCATGGTTAACCGCGGTATCGAGTTCGAGCTTGGCTACCGTGACCAGGTTGGTGACTTCAGCTGGTATATCAATGCCAATGCAACATGGCTCCAGACCCGTCTTACTTACCTCGGTGATGACTCAACCTATCTTACAGGTTCAAGCCGTCAGGGTGTATCTTCAATGACACGTGGTGTAGTAGGCATGCCATTCCCTTACTTCTACGGCTGGAAATCTGACGGTATCTTCCAGAACCAGGCAGAGATTGACGCTTATGTGAACAAGGATGGTGCCCTTATCCAGCCTAACGCCGTTCCTGGTGATGTACGCTGGGTGGACGTTGACGGCAACGGTCTTATTGATGACGCAGACCGTACATATATAGGTAAAGGTGTTCCTGACTGGACATTCGGTTTGAACTTCGGTTTCAACTGGAAAGGCCTCGATTTCAATATGCTCCTCCAGGGCCAGGCTGGTTGCCAGGTTTGGAACTCTGTACGCCGTACAGACCTTTATTACATCAACCTTCCTAAGTTCATGCTTAACCGCTGGACAGGTGAGGGTTCTACAAACAGATATCCACGCTTCACATTTGAGAGTGCTAACGAGAACTATCGCGGTTCCGACCTTTGGTTGGAGGATGCCGGCTTCCTTCGCGCACGTAATGTCCAGCTGGGTTACACACTTCCTGCCAAGATCACCAAGAAAGCTGCCATCCAGCGTCTGAGATTCTACGTTCAGGCAGAGAACCTCTTCACACTCACAAGCTATAGCGGTAATGATCCTGAGGTTACAGGTGGTAACGGCTTCGGTACAGAAACCGGTATCGACCGTGGTGTATATCCGCAGGCTCGCATTTTCTCTGTAGGTCTTAACCTTAATTTCTAATTGGGAGGTAATTGAAAATGAAAAAATTTATATCACTTTGTACACTTGCTGTCGTACTGATGACAAGCTGCGGTAAGAATTTCATTACCCCTGTACATAACTCTTCTGAGCCATACTCAGAGTATTTCACCAACGAGAGCCGTGCATTTGAGGCACTTGTTGCTGCATACGATCCACTTAACTGGTTCGATTATTTCTACCAGTACAATGCTATCCATTTCATCTCGGACATACTGGCAGATGATATTTACTGTGGTGGCTCCAACGATGGTGACCAGCCTGTTCTTGTAAAGGCACACTATTACGCATCAACTCCTACAGACTGCTGCAACCAGATCTGGACTATTGCATATTCCGGTATCAACCGTGCCTGCGCAGTTTTGGAGAACATGGATAAGGTTCCCGGCATGAGTGACGAACTTAAGACACTCTACAAGACTGAGGCCGAGGTTTTGAAGTGCTACTACTATAATATCCTTTGGAAATTCTGGGGTAACATTCCTTACTATGACAAGAATCTTGTTTCACCTTACTTCACCAAACAGCTTACTGCCGATGAGGTTTACAAAAACAATATTACTGCTCTTGAGCATGCCATATCGCAGAATGTTCTCCCTATGAAGGTGGAGGCCGGCAAGGAAGGCCGTATTTCCCTTGCAATGGCTTATATGCTTTATGCAGAGATGGTAATGTACCAGAATGATGAAGAGCGTTACGATACAGCTCTTGGTTACATGAAGGATATCAAGGCAAGCAACAAATATACACTTGAGCCGGATTATGCAGGCATATTCCTTGAGTCCGGAGAGTGGTGCAGAGAGTCTATCTGGGAGATTAACTATTTCTCAGAGGGTGCTTCACGTGACTGGGGCAATCCAATCCGTACCGGCGGTACAGTTCATCCTATTCTCACCGGTATTCCTGGTGCGTCTAAAGAGTTTGCTGACGGCTGGGGCTTCGGCGGTGTTGCAAAATCTGCATATGATATGTTTGACGAGGGTGATATCCGTCGTGACGGAGGTATCCTTAACATAGAGACATACCTTACTCCAAGCGGTGAGAAAGAGACCTGCACCCCACGTTGGGAGACAGAAGGTTTCTATAACCTCAAATATATTGCCCGCCTTAACGGTAACCACGGTTATAAGGGTGATGCCAACATGAACCACGGCAACAACTTCCGTGTCTATCGTTATGCAGAGACACTCCTTAACGCTGCAGAGCTTTCTGTCCTCACAGGTGGTGACGGTTCTTCTTACCTGAAAGAGGTTCGTGACCGTGCCAAATGCAAGGATTCCGGTGTCAGCCGCGAGGATATTATCCAGGAGCGTCACAAAGAGTTTGTTGGCGAGGGTAAACGTTATTGGGATCTGGTACGCAGCGGTCTTGCGCAGAGCGTGCTTACATCAGCCAACCACACTTTCCGTCCTAATGACTGGACACCTAATAAAAAGTACTGGCCTATTCCTCAGACAGAGATTGATAAGGATCCAGATCTTAAACAGAATACAGCTTACAATAACTAATAATAGCTGAACAGATGAAAAAGTCAATAAAATATATTGCAGCCTTTGCTGCACTCGCTCTTGCTTTCAGCTGTACAAAGAACCTTCCGGTGGCAAATCAGAAGGATCTGCCGGAAGCATCCAAGCTTACACCGGATCTGATAATTGATCAGGAAACAAACTATGTGACTTTCTCAATCAAGGAGAAGGGCGTGGTTCCAATCTGGATATTTGAAGACACCGTAGATGATAAAGACGGCGTAAAGCAGAAAAAGTATGTATATGCCCAGAACGGTATCACACTCCGTTTGCGTGATGCAGGTGTTCACCGTGTTGAACTTCGTGCCTACAATGCAAGTGGTGTGTCTGTTGGTGCAAAGATTGTTGAGTTCGAGTTGGAGAACACTTATCGTGATCCGTTCAATCCAGAACCATATATGAAGGCTCTTGCCAACACTTGGGCTTGGGATGCTGACAATGACAACCACTTCGGTTGCGGTCCAAACTTGGAGAACCCAACTCAGTGGTGGAGTGCAAAGGCTCACGAAAAAGACGGCTTTGGTCTGTATGATGATACAATGACTTTCACTGCCGATGGCCAGTTCACTCACAACCCTGGTGAGGGTGGTACAATTTACGTAAACTATGGTTCCGGCTTTAAACCAGAGGGCCACGAGGAAGAGATTGCGAACGAGAAGGACTACCAGGTTGAGGTTGAAGAGACCAGCTCTGCATATACAATTGAGAATAATTGGAACTCAGCTGGCGTAGAGGAAGTATACCTCGTGCTTGCTCCTGGCCAGTATCTTACTTATCTCCCTAATGGTGAGGCTCTTACAACAAATACCCGTTACATGTTCCAGACAGGCATGACTACTGCCCAGATTAAGAAGAATCCAGTTCTTTTCTGGAATAACGGTGGTATTGTTTGGAAATACAGCTTTGTTCCTCACGTACACAAGGCAAGCGCTATGGAGCTTCTTGCGGGTACAGATAGCAAAGGTAAGGTTTGGGTTATGGACTTTGACGCACCTGGTCACCTTGCTTGCGGCCCTAGCCTTGAGGACCCAATTCAATGGTGGAGTGCATCTCCTGGCGACAAATCTGATACAGGTCTTTTTGACAATGAGTATACTTTCTATCCAGACGGAACATACGAGTTCAATGTTGGTCCTGACGGCGTAACTTATGTCAACAAAGGATTCACAGCAACTGGTGAGCCAGAAGCTGCAGAAGACTATGATCTTGCATGGGAGAGCTTCAAGACCACATTCGACTTTGACGAGGAGGTTATCACATTCCCTGAGACCAAGATTTTTGGTTATATTCCAAACAATGCAGCTTATGAGCATCCTCATTATGTGGTTAAGGAGATTACCGAGACCAAACTTGTGCTTGTTTGTGATTCAGATCCCGGTATCGGCTGGCAGTACATCTTCAAGGCCCGCGATATCGTAGGTCCGTCCCAGACTATCAACGGTGTTGGATTCGAGGGCGGCAAAGCAGATCTTAGCTTCACTAAAGGCGAGGCTGTAACTGTAGAGGGCATCGAGCTTGGTTATATCGACCCTGACTTCTTTGCAGGTGAGGCCGGTTCAATGACATTCGCAGCCGAGAGCGGTGACTACCGTGTTTACAATATGGATGGCTTCCTCAAGGTTGTTCCTATGTCTGGCAACGATCCTGCAACATGGAGTGACGGCAAGGCTCTCTGGCTCATCGGTACTGGCTTTATGAAACCTGATACAGCTAAAGAACCAGATTGGAGTGAAGGTGCTGATAAAGATATTCCATTCGCTAAAGACGGCAAAAACTACCAGGCTACAATTTATGTAACAGGTCCTAACTTCAAGGTATTTGGTCAGGCTGGATGGGGAATGGAACTTGGCGGTGACAGTTACACTGTTGTTGAGGCCAACGACTATTTCAAAATCAACGGTTTCCCTAGCGGTGCCGAAAAAGACAATGGTAACATCTGGTCTGGTGACGCATTTGCAGAAGGCTGGTATGTAATCAAACTGGTTGATAACGGTGACGGTACATTCCAGTTCTATGCCGACAAGAAGAAAGATACATACTATGACATTGAGGGTGAGACCAACCTTTGGAGAAAAGCTACTCTCAATCCGAACCTGTATTATACAGGTGAAAGTTGGGATGGTGCCCTCACATCCTTGGTAACTCCAGAGATCAGTGCCAATAATGACTATACTGTTACTATTCCGGAAGGTATCGGTAATGCTGAATGGAAGGGCCAGAATAAAATCCGCACAGGTATTCATGTTGAGGCCGGTGTAGCTCATGACTGCTGCTTCACTCTTGTTGCTGATGAGGATATGACAGTTGTCGTGAAGATTACAGGCTGGAATCCAGATAAAAAGAAAGAAAATGGCGATCCGGATCCTAACGATGATGACATGTTCGCAATGTTCTACAAAGAAAATGTGGAACTCATAGCAGACGAGCCTCTCACTATTAAGCTCCCTAAGCTCACAATGGAGAATACTTGTGATGACTTCTGCTTCATTACAGATTATGGTCGCAGTCCGGCAGGTTCAACTATCACTCTCAAGGACGTTTGCTTCCAGAAACATCTGGAGAAATAATTTCAAAGCTTAGGCTATTGAGAAACTTCTGGCAAACGGGGCCTGACCACCCCGTTTGCTCCCAAATTAAAAACGAAAACAATGAAAAGAATTATTTTCCTTCTGATTCCCGTTTATATCTTCATGTCCGCTTCAGGCTGTGGCGGCAGCAAGGTAACTCCCGATCCGCAGCCGGAAAAAACCCTTGCTGTGGATGTGCAGGAGCTGGTTTTCTCCAATGCAGCGGACACCAAGACAATAACAGTTGTGGCCAATTGCGATTGGGGCGTATCCTCTAACGACAAAGATTGGCTTACGGTAAGCCCAAGCGGAGGCACCGAAGGGAGATCAACCATCAGGGTAAGCGTTACGGAGAACAAGGCTTCCCAGGCGCGCAGCACCAGCATTTCTTTCCGCTTTGCCGGCAAGAAGCTGGATATCCCTGTACGTCAGAACTACAAGGTTGAGGCTGCTGCAATATCGGACCCTAACTTTGTGAAAGCCCTTCTGAAGTCCTATGACGAGGACGGAGACGGCATCCTCAGCACCGTTGAGGCTGCAAAGGTCACAAGAATAGAGGCCAAGGGCTACGGCATCAAGGCTATGCCGGAGCTGAATACCCTTTTCAAGGATGCAGTTTATCTGGACTGTTCGGACAACCAGCTTTCAGAGCTGGATATCACCAATCTGGTGAAGCTGGAATATCTGGACTGCCGCGGCAATGCAAATCTGAAGACAATCAACGTATGGTCCGGCTTCAAGGCGGGCGACAAATTCCTGAAACCGGAAGGTGCACAGTGGCAGGAGCCAAGCATCCCTACACCTGCAGGATATACCCTTGTATGGCAGGACGAGTTCAACGAGGGAAACATTCCTGATGTAAAGAAATGGACTCACGAGGTTAAGAATGCCGGCTGGGTTAACCACGAGCTTCAGAACTATGTTTCCGGCAAATCTCCTAAAGGTACCAGGGTGAGCGAAGTAAAAGACGGAGCTCTGCATATCAACTGCTTCAAAGAGGACGGCAAGATTTATTCGGCCCGTATATATGGTAACGTAAGCGCAGGTTGGAAATATGCCTATGTGGAGGCAAGTATCAATCTTCCAAGCGGCAAGGGCACTTGGCCGGCTTTCTGGATGATGCCTGTCCATTTCACTTCATGGCCTCACGACGGCGAGATAGACATCATGGAGGAAGTTGGCTATCACAAGGATTATGTTTCCTCTTCCCTGCATGCCGATGGCCACGTGCACAGCAACAACACCCAGGTTACCAAAGAGGTTTACTGCAAGGGTGCAGAGGGCGAGTTTCACACCTATGGCATGGAGTGGACCCCGGATTACTTCCAGTTCTATGTGGACGGGCAGAAGACCCTGTACTACAAGAATCCTGGTACAGGTGTGCGTGACTGGCCGTATGATGCTCCTTTCTATGTTATCCTGAATCTCGCGTGGGGCGGTGACTGGGGTGGCAGCCAGGGCGTGGACGAGAGCAAACTCCCTGTTACCATGAAAGTAGACTATGTTCGTGTATTCCAGAAATTATAAGAAGCTGTTATGAAACATATAGTATCCCTTCTTCTTGCCCTGGCGGCAATTTCCTGCGGCAGCAAAAACAATGATAATCCGGGTCCTACACCTGGTCCTGAGCCACAGCCTCAGGATAAGGCCATGGTTTATACAACAACCAGATCCATGAGCAGCATCTTCAAGGCCAGTCAGGTGAATGTCATAGATGCAACAGAAAGTCTGTCGGCAGTAAAGCTTAATCCTTCAGAGAGATATCAGGTGATGGACGGCTTTGGTGCTGCAATGACCTGGGCTACATGCTACAACATGCTTAAGATGACAGCCGAGGACCGTCATGCCCTGCTTGTAGAACTCTTCGACAAGGAAAAAGGCCTGGGCATAAGCCTGGTGCGTGTTTCAGTGGGTGCATCGGACTTCAATACGGAGGAGTATACCTGGTGCGACAAGGAAGGCCTGGAGAACTTCAAGATTGACAGAAGGGACCAGGATATTGTGATTCCGGTTCTGAAGGAAATGTATGCCATCAACCCCGATGTGAAGATTATTGCATCTCCTTGGTCCACACCGAAGTGGATGAAAATGGGTAACGGCGGCAGCGGAAAGCACGATCAGTGGACCAGCGGCCGCCTGGATCCGAAATACTATGAGGCCTATGCTCAGTATTTCGTGAAATGGATTCAGGTTATGCAGGACTACGGTTTTAAGGTTACCGCCCTCACTCCGCAGAACGAGCCTCTGAACCACGGTAACTCCATGAGTACCTACATGCCATGGAAAGACCAGCGCGATTTCATCAAGACCGCCCTTGGCCCTGGTCTGGAGAAAGCCGGCCTGGACACCCGTATCCTTCTTTTCGACCACAACTACAACTACGACAACATGGCCGACCAGAAGAACTATCCTTTGAATATCTACAACGATCCTGAAGCCTCAAAATACTCTGCCGGCAGTGCCTGGCACGATTACGGCGGAAGCGTCAGCGAGCTGGACAATATCGTAAAGAATGCTCCGGACAAGGATATCTATTTCACCGAGTCTTCTATAGGCGAGTGGAACTATTCATGGGACGGCTGCATCCTTAGCCATTTCAAGAATATCTTCCTTGGCACTATGCAGCGCGGCTGCAAGGGTATCACCCTGTGGAATATGGTTCTTGACGACAAGAAGGGCCCGTACAGCCCTCAGGCAGGCAGCTGCAAGACCTGCTATGGCGCTGTGGAGGTTTCAAGCAGTACATACAAGATTACAACACGCAGAACCCACTACTACCAGATTGCACATGCTTCCAAGGTGGTTAAGCCTGGTGCCGTGAGGATTGGTACCAGCGGAATGACCAAGGCCGGCCTCACCTATATGGCTTTCCAGAATCCGGACGGTTCTTTCGCAGTGCTTGCCCTTAACGAAAGCGCATCGTCTGTCCCTGCAATTTTCGTCAGTGGTGAACATGCTGTCAAAGTTAATTTGCCAGAAGCTTCTATCACTTCCATCCTCTGGAAGGACTAGAAATTACATTTTCAGAGTTTGCCGGCAAGTTCCAGGAAGGCCAGGCTGTCTGGTCTTGACCCCAGTGCTGCAGGCTCTCCGGCGTCTCCGCCTTCGCGTATGCTTTGTACAAGAGGTATCTGTCCAAGAAGAGGGATATCGTATTTCTGTGCCATGCGCAGGCCGCCATCCTTTCCGAAAATATAGTATTTCTCCTGCGGATGCTCTTCAGGGGTGAACCAGGCCATGTTTTCCACAAGTCCCAGGATAGGCTTGTTCACGTTAGGATTACGGAACATGTTGACGCCCTTCTCCACATCGGCAAGGGCTACATCCTGCGGTGTGCTTACGATTACGGCCCCTGTGAGAGGGATATCGTGCACCAGGCTTATGTGGATGTCGCCTGTTCCCGGAGGCATGTCTATAAGAAGGAAGTCCAGCTGTCCCCAGCGCACCTGCTGAATCATCTGCTTGAGGGCGTTGCAGGCCATAGGGCCGCGCCAGATGAGGGCCTGCTCCGGGGTGGTGAAATAGCCTATGCTCATCCATTTCACTCCGTATTTCTCCACAGGAAGGATAATGTCTTTCTCGCCTTCACGCAGGGCTTCGGGCACAGCGCCTTCGGTTCCTGTCATTTTCGGAACGGACGGGCCGTATACATCGGCATCGGCAAGGCCCACCTTGTAGCCCAGACGTGCCAGGGCTATGGCAAGGTTAACGGCCACGGTGCTTTTTCCCACGCCGCCCTTTCCGGATGATATGCCTATTATCTGGCCCACCTCCTCAAGCTCGCTGTTATCCAGCTCCAGGCCTTTCTTCGCCGCTTTCGGCTCTTCCTTTATTACGGTTTTCACCTCGGCCTTGAAGCCCTTGCCCAATGCGCGCATTATTGCCGCGCGGGTGGCGTCCATAAGGTATTCTGCAAGGGGGTCGCGGTGTTTGCTGAAGGCCAGGGTTACGGTGGCCGTTTCGCCTTCAATCCTTACGTCCTGCACCATGCCAAGGTCTATGATGCTTTTGTCTTTGGCCGGGTGAAACACCTGTGCCAGTTCTTCTCTTATTCTTTTCTCGTTCATAATCTTAAAAAAGCGTTGGCTCCAATTCTTTCAAATGGAAGCTTTTCCTGTGATGCGGCGTATAGCCGAATTTCTTTATTGCCTCTATGTGTTCGCGGGTGGGGTAGCCCATGTTGCGCTCCCAGCCGTATTGCGGGTACTCCTGTGCCAGGCGCCGCATGTATTCGTCCCTGTAGGTCTTTGCCAGGACAGATGCGGCAGCTATGCTGGCATATGTTGCGTCCCCTTTAACTACGGTCTTGTAGGCGTAGCCGTCAAAGGGACGGAATTTGTTTCCGTCTATAAGAAGGAAGTCCGGTTTCACCTGCAGCCTGCGTACGGCCCTCTGCATGCCCGTGACGCTGGCCCAAAGTATGTTCAGCTGGTCTATCTCCTGCGCGCTTACCTCTTCCACCGCCCAGGCTACGGCTTCTTTCTCTATTATGGGCCGAAGCAGTTCCCTGTTTTTCTCGCTCATCTGCTTGCTGTCGTTCAGCAGCGGATGATGGAAGTCTGAAGGAAGGATTACGGCGGCGGCAAATACAGATCCGGCAAGGGGCCCTCTGCCGGCCTCGTCGCAGCCTGCTTCCAGGCGCCCCTCTTCCATATATGCCTTAAGCCTGTTTTCCATTCTTTTTCAAGCTTCTTCCTTTTCCTTTTTAAGCTGGTTGTACAACTCTGTTATTAGTTGCAGGGTAACCTTGTTCTCCCTGATTTTTTCCCGGGCCTCCTCCAACTCTGCCTCCAGGGCTGCAATCCTTTCGTCTTTCTGTTGCAGAAGCTGGTCCAGAGCCTTTATGTCCAATTCTTCACGGTCTGCGGGCAGGACATAGACGTATGCGTTCAGGTCCAGCTCGGAGCAAATCTTGCGGAAGGTCTCTGAAAGCAGGTTTGTCTGTCCGTTTTCAAAACGGAGATAGGTGACCCTTGTCTTGTCTATCCTGTCTGCCAGTTCCTGTTGTGTTATGCCTTTCTGTTCCCTTGTTGTCTTTATGTCTTCAAGCGCTTTTCTGGGGATTGATAATGGAAGTTCTTTCTGTGCCATAGTATAGATTTTTGATACCAGGCAACTAAAATATATCAATAAATTCTAATATATGGTATAGAAAAATCGTACATATGTACACAAAAAAACCTCAAAATTTACAAAAAGCACTAAAAATCACAAAATCGTACATTGAAAACCGCATCCGCTGTATAAATTAATTATACCCGATGTATATTTGGCAAAAACAAATATTATGAAAAATCTTGAAATTCTTCAAAAACTGGAGCGTGAACTTACGCTCTGCCGCACAAACGGGAATTCTTTCGCCGGAATCTGCACCGAAATAGGGATAAGCCCGAAACAGGCCGATGCCCTGCTTATGACCACCTTGGGAGTGGACGGTGAAACGGTGTGGGAATGCTACAGAAATGATGTGACCGTAAAAATGGTGCTTACTCCAGCATACGTTTCACCGCATCGCTGATGGCGCGTCCGTCGGCAAGGCCTGCAAGGCGTTTGGTTACCACGCCCATAACTTTGCCCATATCTGCTTTTGTCTTTGCACCAAGCTCTGCAATGGCAGTGGCCACAGCTTTCTCTATCTCCTCTGCAGAAAGCTGCTTCGGAAGGTATTTCTCCATCTTTGAGGCCTCTGCAAGCTCGTTCTCCGCAAGTTCCGCGCGGCCTGCTGCTGTGTACTGCTCTGCGCTTTCCTTGCGCTGCTTCACAAGTTTCTGGATAAGCTTTACGATATCGCTGTCCTGCAGGGCTTTGTCTGCAGCACCTTCGGCTGTCTTTGCAAGAAGGATGGCAGATTTGATTGCGCGTACGGATGCAAGTGCCACAGCATCCTTTGCTTTCATGGCCTCTTTAAGGTCGTTCTGGATAATTTCTTCTAGTGTCATGTCTATACTGTAATTATGATAGTTTAACTGTAAGTGCTATGAATTCCTCCACTCCAAGCCTTTCGGGGCGCAGCTCCCATACGGGATCGGCAAGAAAGGCGGACAGGGCATCGGTGTCCCAGCCCTCGCGTCCGGCTTTTGCCTGTACAAGGGGTTTGAGGCTGTTCCTGAGGGTTTTGCGCCTCTGGCCGAAGGCTGTCTTAACCACTGTTTTGAAAAGGGCTTCGTCGCAGCCCAGATCTTTGCGGCCGTTGCGGCGCAGACGTATGACGGCGCTTTGCACCTTTGGAGGCGGGGCAAAGGCTCCGGAGCCAACGGTGAAGAGGTATTCTATGTCGTACCAGGCCTGCAGAAGCACGCTTAGTATGCCGTAGGTTTTCGTGCCGGGCTTTTCGGCTATCCTTTCGGCCACCTCTTTCTGTATCATGCACACAACCTGGGGAACCTGGCTGCGGTAGTCCAGTATCTTGAAGAAGATCTGCGAAGAGATATTGTAGGGGAAGTTTCCGATGACGCAGAAAGGTCCGCTGCCGTAAAGGGCATCCAGCTTCAGCTTCAGGAAGTCTCCTTCCAGAATGCGTCCGTAGGCCTTGGGGAAGTGGCCAAGAAGATAATTCACGGATTCCGTGTCTATCTCTATCATGCGGAAATCCAGGTCTTCGCGCTCCAGGAGATACTGGGATATGACGCCCATGCCGGGGCCTATCTCAAGGGTTGGCATCCTGTTTGCTCCTTCCCGGGACGGGGCTTGGTCCTGTGCGGGACACAGGGCAGGGTCCAGTGAATCCACTATCCTTTGTGCTATTCCCAAATCGGTTAGGAAATGCTGACCGAGGGCTTTCTTTGCTCTAACTTCCATATTGCTTCCAAAAATCTGTGCAATTTAGCCAAATTAAATTATATTTGCGTGATTATTGGAAATAAACTTATACAAGATGTATAGAAGCAATACCTGCGGAGAACTCCGCATAGAAAATGTGGGCCAGAAAGTTACACTGGCCGGATGGGTACAGAGCGTTCATAACCTTGGTGCCCTTACTTTTGTGGACCTGCGAGACCGTTACGGCATCACCCAGCTGGCTTTCAACGAGGATGCGGCAGAAGAGCTGCGCCAGATGGCCGGCAAGCTTGGCCGTGAGTGGGTTATCCAGGCAAGCGGTGTTGTGGCAGAGCGCTACAGCAAGAACAAAAATATCCCTACCGGAGAGATAGAGATTATCGTGGAATCCCTGAATGTCCTTAACGAGAGCGTCACCCCTCCTTTCACAATTGAGGAGAATTCCGACGGCGGAGAGGACATCCGTGCGAAATACCGTTATCTGGATCTGCGCCGTCCGCCTCTGCAGCGCGCCCTGGCCCTGCGCCACCGCCTTGCACAGGAGATACGCACATATCTGGACAAGCAGGGTTTCATGGAGATAGAGACCCCTTATCTAATCAAGTCCACTCCGGAAGGCGCCCGTGACTTCGTGGTTCCTTCACGTATGAATCCGGGCCAGTTCTATGCCCTTCCGCAGAGTCCGCAGACCTTCAAGCAGCTGCTTATGGTATCGGGTTACGACCGCTATTTCCAGATTGTGCGCTGCTTCCGCGACGAGGACCTGCGCGCAGACCGTCAGCCGGAGTTCACACAGATAGACTGCGAGATGTCTTTCGTAGAGCAGGAGGACGTTTTGAACACCTTCGAGGGCATGATGCGCCAGATGTTCAAGAACGCGCTTGGCGTGGATATCGCCAACCCTATCCCGCGCATGAGCTGGTATGACGCAATGGACTTCTATGGCAGCGACAAACCGGATATCCGCTTCGGAATGAAGATTCACGAGATCACAGCCCTTGCACAGGGACACGGTTTCAGCGTGTTCGACAGTGTGGACTATGTTGGCGCAATTGCCGCCGAGGGTTGTGCGGAATACACACGCAAGGAGCTTGACGCCCTCACAGAGTGGGTGAAACGCCCGCAGGTGGGTGCCAAGGGCCTGGTATACATCAAGTGCAATGCCGATGGCACGTTCAAGAGCAGTGTGGACAAGTTCTACACTCCGGAAGAGGTCAAGGCAATGGCTGAGGCCGCAGGTGCTAAGGCCGGAGACCTGGTTCTAGTTCTTTGCGGCGCGAAACGCAAGACACAGAACATGCTGGGCGTGCTGCGTATAGAGATGGGTAACCGTCTGGGCCTGAGAGACCCTAAGGTGTTCGCCCCTCTGTGGATTGTGGACTTCCCTCTGTTGGAGTGGGACGACGAAACCCAGCGCTTCTATGCAATGCACCATCCTTTCACAGCGCCGAAGCCGGAGCACGAGCAGTGGTTCTACAGCGATAAGAAAGAGGATCTGGAGCGCGTTTGTGCCAATGCCTATGACTTCGTGCTTAACGGCACAGAGCTTGGCGGCGGTTCCATCCGTATCCACAATGCCGATATGCAGAGCCGCATGTTTGAGGTTCTGGGCATAAGCAAGGAGGATGCAGAGTATAAGTTCGGCTTCATCATCAACGCCTTCAAGTTCGGCGCGCCGCCTCACGGAGGTCTGGCATTCGGTTTCGACCGTGTTTGCGCCCTCTTCGGCGGACAGGAGACCATCAGGGATTACATAGCCTTCCCTAAGAACAACCAGGGACGTGACGTGATGATAGATTCTCCTTCCCAGATAGACCAGATTCAGATGGACGAGCTCTTCCTGCAGAGCACAGCTCCGAAGGCTGAATAACATGAAATATAGAACAGGCTCAGATTTATTGGGAGAGAAGCAGGTTCCGGCCGATGCGCTTTGGGATGTGCAGACTCTCCGCTGTATGGAAAACTTCCAGATATCGCACTTTCACGTGAACGAATATCCGGACTATCTGAAGGGCATAGGAATAACAAAGATGGGAGCGGCTATGGCCAACTTCCAGCAGGGACTGCTGTCCCGGCAGCAGTTCGATGCCATAATGCAGGCTTGCCGCGAGGTTTGTGACGGCACCTTGGCATCATCTTTCCCCATAGACATGATACAGGGCGGTGCGGGAACCTCCACCAACATGAATGCCAATGAGGTTATTGCCAACCGCGCCCTGCAGATTATGGGCTACGAGCTGGGAGACTTCATCCATTGCCATCCCAACGACCATGTGAACCGTAGCCAGAGCACGAATGACGCCTATCCAACCTTCGCCCACATAGGCCTGTATTTTACGCATTGCAGGCTTAAGGTGTGCCTCATGGAGCTTATCTCCAACATAAAGGTGAAGGCGGAAGAATTTGCCGGTGTTCTGAAAATGGGCCGTACACAGATGCAGGATGCTGTTCCCATGACTCTGGGGCAGACTTTCAGCGGTTTTGCGGCAGTTCTGGAAGACGAACTGAAGCATCTGGACGAGGCGGCCGACGACCTTCTGGTTGTGAATATGGGTGCAACGGCCATAGGCACGGGAATATGCAGCGAACCTGGTTATGCGGAATTGTGCGTGGAGGCCCTTAGGAATCTTACGCGCTGGAACATACGCCTTGCTTCGAACCTTGTGGGCGCAACATCGGACACCACCAGCCTTGTGGGCTACAGTGCCGCCATGAAGCGCCTTGCGGTGAAACTTAGCAAGATGAGCAACGACCTTCGCCTTATGTCATCGGGCCCGCGCTGCGGTTTGGGAGAGATAAGCCTTCCGAAGAAGCAGCCCGGATCTTCAATCATGCCGGGCAAGGTGAATCCTGTTATTCCGGAGGTGATGAGCCAGGTATGCTACAAGGTTATGGGCAACGACGTGTGCGTTACCATGAGCGGCGAGGCTGCCCAGCTGGAGCTTAACGCCATGGAGCCCGTTATGGTGCAGTGCTGTTTCGAGAGCGCGGAACTGCTGATGAACGGTATGAAAACCCTGCGCGTGAACTGCATAGAGGGCATACATTCCAACCCGGAGAAGTGCGCGAAACATGTGCACGACAGCCTTGGCGTTGTAACCGCCCTGAACCCTTACATAGGCTACAAGCATTCATCGGCCATTGCCAAGGAGGCCCATCTGAACGGACGCAGCATCTACAGCCTGGTTCTGGAAAAGGGCATTCTCTCCAAAGAGGACCTGGACGAGATTCTGAAACCGGAGAATCTGATAAAACCGGTGAAACTGGATATAAAACCTTTAAAATAGTTGCAATCACCTGCAACTATTTTTATTTTAGCGCCATGAAAGGTCTTAAGGAAAAAGATGTGGCGCGCAAGGCGCTGGGAAGGCAGGGAGAGGATATCGCGGCAGCTTTTCTGGAAAGCAAGGGCATGATTGTCCTGGAGCGCAACATCCATTGCGGGCATCAGGAGCTGGATATCATCTGTGCCGATGTGAAGACTTCCTGCCTGCGTTTCGTGGAGGTGAAAAGCCGTAAGGAACCCGTGGAGGGAGAGCCATGGGAGGCTGTGAATGCCAAAAAGCAGGCCAATCTTGTGAAGGGGGCAAAGGCCTATATGGCCTCCAAAGCGTTCAGGGACCGCAAACTGTTCCTGGATGAAATCATTTTTGACATCATTACCATAGTGTGGGACGCCGATGGCGCATCCTACAGGATAGAATACATCCCCGATGCATTCCGTCCCGTATATGCATGAGTCCTAACGTCTGATGTATTTCAGAAAGCTGTAGTCCAGGCCGGAAGCTTCGTCGTGAAGAACTTCACCCTCATCCTCAAGCTTCCATATGTCCGGGTCTATTTCCGGGAAGAAGGTGTCTGCATCTTCCGGGCTGCAGAACACGCGGGTTACATAGATTGTGGAGGCATAGTCCATGGCCTGGGCGTAAATCTGGCCTCCGCCTATGATGAAAGGCAGGTTTTCGGGGTCTGCCTGCCTGCACATTTCAAGCGCCTCCGCCAGGGAATGTGCAAGTTCCACACCCTGGGGCAGCTGGGGCTGCGTGCGTGATATAACTATGTTGCGTCGGCCGGGGAGCGCGCGTCCTATGCTTTCGAAGGTCCTGCGTCCCATGATCACCGGATGGCCGGTGGTAGTGGCCTTGAAGAATTTCAAATCTGCAGAAAGGTGCCACAGGAGGTCGTTATTCCTTCCTATGGCACCGTTCGATGCGATGGCAACTATAATGTTCGCTGTCATTAACTTTGAAGATTTCATTCCCTCCTGCTCCTTGAAGAACTTGTAGGTGTTAACCATGATGTTGCCGCAGGCAAGCTCGTCGGCAACGATAACACCGTTAGGATGGTTCTGAAGGGCGGAAAGTGTGCATTTGTGTGAAAGAGGACCCTCCACTGCGTCGGCAACGGCGCGTGCCTTCTTGTGGCCGAAGGTGAGGATCATAACCTCTTTTGAATCCATCACTGTGGCAACGCCGACGGTGAGGGCCTTTGTAGGCACCTGGCTTAGGTCGTCGTCAAAGAAGCGGCTGTTCACCAGGATTGTGTCGTAGGTGAGGCCCTGGCAGTGTGTGCGGCTCTGCAGAGAGGTGTATGGCTCGTTGAAAGCGATGTGGCCGTCCTCGCCTACGCCGCCCATGAAGAGGTCTATGCCGCCTGCTGCCTTGATGCGCTCTTCATATGCTGCGCACTCTGCGTCCAGGTCTTCGGCAAGGCCGTTAAGGATATTGATATTCTCGCGCGGAACGTCCACGTGGTCGAAGAAATTGCGGAACATGAAGCTGTGATAGCTCTCCGGATGCTCCACAGGGAGTCCCACGTACTCGTCCATGTTGAAGGTGATTACGTTCTTGAAGGAAACCTCGCCTGCCTCATACATTCTGATGAGCTCCTTGTAAGTGGCGATAGGTGTGCCGCCTGTAGGAAGACCCAGAACGAAAGGTTCCGAAGTTTTTGCCGCTTTGGCCTTGATGGCCTCCACGATGTGTCTGGCTGCCCAGACAGAGCCCTGCTGGGCCGATTCATTGATAATAAGTCTCATTGTTTTTCTTAGTGCCGGTTTTTAAAATTGTAACTCATGTGTGGCCGGCAATACCTTGCAAAGTTATGTCTTTTTCAAAAATTATTCAAGAATAAAATGTTATCTTTGTAGGAGTATGGCAAAAAGAGACAGCATAATAGGAGAGGTTGTAGGGAAGGACTATGAATACGGCTTCACAACCGATGTGGAGCAGGAGTTCATCCCCAAGGGCCTCAACGAAGATATAATACGCCTAATTTCGGCAAAGAAGCAGGAGCCGCAGTGGCTGCTGGACTTCCGCCTGGACGCCTTCCGCAGGTGGCAGAAGATGGAAATGCCGAAGTGGGCCCATCTGGACATCCCGGAAATAGACTTTCAGGACATCATATACTACGCAGCCCCGAAAAGGAACGAGGACGCACCGTCGGAGATAGACCCGAAACTGCTGGAAACCTTCGACAAGCTGGGCATTCCGCTGGAAGAGCGTGAGGCCCTTGCCGGCGTGCAGAGTAAAGACGGTACATCGGGCATGGTGGTGGATGCCATTTTCGACTCTGTGGGCGTGAAAAAGGTGTTTCACAAAGAGTTGGACGAGCGCGGCATCATCTTCTGTTCATTCAACGAAGCTGTGCGCGAGTATCCGGACCTGGTGCGCAAATACCTGGCATCGGTGGTGCCTGTGGGAGACAACTTCTATTCGGCCCTCAACTCGGCCGTTTTCAGCGACGGTTCTTTCTGCTACATTCCCAAGGGTGTAAAATGCCCTATGGAGCTTTCTTCCTACTTCCGCATCAATGCGAAGGGAACCGGCCAGTTCGAGCGTACGCTCATCGTTGCCGACGAGGGCTCGTACGTAAGCTATCTGGAGGGATGCACGGCGCCGATGAGGGACGAGAACCAGCTGCACGCGGCTGTGGTGGAGATTGTGGTGGAGAAGGATGCCGATGTGAAGTACAGCACGGTGCAGAACTGGTATCCGGGCGATGCGCAGGGCCGCGGAGGCATATTCAACTTCGTTACGAAGCGCGGCATATGCAAGGGTGAGAATTCACACCTCAGCTGGACCCAGGTGGAGACGGGATCGGCCATTACATGGAAATATCCGTCCACGATACTGCTGGGAGACAACTCTTCATCGGAGTTCTACAGCGTTGCGGTGACGAACAACTATCAGCAGGCCGATACGGGAACAAAGATGATACACCTTGGAAAGAATACCCGCAGCCGCATTGTTAGCAAGGGTATATCGGCCGGGCACAGCCAGAATTCCTACAGGGGCCTGGTGCGCATGGGCAAGGGTGCCGTGGGTGGAAGGAACCACAGCCAGTGCGATTCCCTTCTGATAGGGGACAAATGCGGCGCACACACCTTTCCGGTGATTAAGAACGAGAACGCAAGTGCGGTTGTGGAGCACGAAGCCACAACATCCAAGATAAGCGAGGACCAGCTTTTCTATTGCAACCAGAGGGGCATAGGTCCGGAAGAGGCGGTGGGCCTTATCGTGAACGGTTATGCACGCGAGGTGCTTGCCAAACTTCCTATGGAGTTTGCCGTTGAGGCCAAGAAACTGCTGCAGGTGAGCCTGGAGGGCTCTGTGGGATGATGGAGTTCCTTGCAAACAACTGGACAGACCTTGTGTCTGCGGTGCTGGGCCTCACTACGGTGTTCCTGGCAGGCCGCGGGAAAGTTAGCAATTTCTGGGTGGGCTATGTATACAGTGTCTTCCTTTTCCTGCTTTTCTGGAGCCTGCATCTTTACGCCTCAATGGGAATACAGCTTGTGGCGGTCTGCATCAATGTTTACGGACACTACCACTGGACGCATCCCGATGCCAGGCGGGCCTCTACGGACGGAACCCTGGCCGTATCTTCCCTCACTTTCAGGGAGTGGACGCTTTACATTGCGGTGCTGTTCTTTGTGCTGGGAATGATTTACTCCCTGCTTGTACGCACCGATGACCCGCAGCCTGTGCTGGATGCCATATGCACTTCGCTTATCCTCATGGCCCAGCTGCTGTCGGCCCAGAAGAAGACCGAGTGCTGGATTGTGTGGCTGGTGGTGAATGTTACAAACCTGGTCCTGTATCTGAAAGCCGGACTTGTATTTATGCCTTTTGTTGCCGGGCTCTATCTTGCAAACGGAGTCTGGTCTTTGATAAGTTGGAAAAAAGATGAAAGAAATTCTTAAAATCAGCGGCCTGCACGCGGTAATTGCAGGTACTGACAAGGAAATACTGAAGGGTATAGACCTCACCATTAATGAGGGAGAGGTTCATGCCGTAATGGGCCCGAACGGTGCCGGAAAAAGCACCCTCAGCAGCGTGCTAACCGGAAAACCGCAGTACGAGGTTACAGCGGGCAGCATCACCTACATGGGAAAGGACCTTCTGGTCATGAGCCCGGAGGAGCGCAGCTGGGCCGGCATTTTCATGTCTTTCCAGTATCCTGTGGAGATTCCCGGGGTAAGCATACAGAACTTCATGAAGACCGCCATCAACTGCAAGCGTGAGGCCGAGGGCCTGGGAGACATCAGCGGTGCGGAGTTCCTGAAGCTTATGCGTGAGAAGATGGCCCTGGTGCACATGAAGCCGGATTTTGCAAAGCGCGAGGTGAACGTGGGCTTCAGCGGCGGAGAGAAAAAGAAGAACGAGATATTCCAGATGGCCATGCTGGACCCAAGCCTAAGCATTCTGGACGAGACGGACAGCGGCCTGGATGTGGATGCACTGCGCATAGTGGCGGAGGGCGTGAACACGCTTAAGACCCCGCAGAAATCCACAATCGTCATCACCCACTATCAGAGGTTGCTGGAGATGATAGTTCCGGACGTGGTTCATATCCTGAAAGACGGAAAAATAGTGTGTACGGGTGGCCGTGAGCTTGTTGGACGCATAGAGGCAGAGGGTTATGATTCTTTTTAGCGGAAGCGGAATAATTGCCAGTGGAGACAGCCTGCATCAGGAGATAAGGCTTGATGCGGGGCAGGCTATGGATCTGGTGCTTGTTGCCCTGGGCGGCGGGCAGGCGGTCTTCGATGTGGAGATTGCCGGGGCCGGGGCCGATATCAATCTTCGCGGCCTGTACCTGTGCGGCGGCAATGACCGTCTGGACATCAAGGTGAACATGCGCCACAGCGTGGGGGAAAGCAGGTCCAACCAGCTTTTCCGCGGGATAATGACGGGTGAGGCCCGTGCGCGCTTCGACGGCCGCATAGTGGTGGCCCCGGATGCCCAGAAAACGGAGGCCTACCAGATAAACCAGAACCTGCAGCTTAGCGACGATGCTGTGGTGGAGACTCTTCCGCAGCTGGAGATATATGCCGATGATGTGAAATGCTCCCATGGTGCCACAGTGGGCAACCTGAACCTGGACGAGCAGTTCTATATGCGCAGCCGCGGCGTTTCCCTGGAGGAGGCCCGCCGTCTGCAGATGATTTCCTTCCTGGCTCCCGTGATGGAGGGCCTTCCGGAGGATGTGAAAGAGCAGGTGTACGCCGCAATTAGATAAATTTTTATGATTTCTTACCCTAACGCCAAATTGAACATAGGCCTGGACGTTATTTCCAAACGTCCGGACGGTTTCCACAATCTGGAATCCCTCTTTATTCCGTACAAGCTTATGCAGGATACCCTGGAGATAACCCAGGCAGGGAAATTCTCTGTGGAGATTATCAAGGATGGCAGGGTAATGGATGGCAGCGCACCTGGCGAGTGGGACCCGAAAAAAGACCTGGTGGTGAAGGCCTACCAGCTGCTGAAGGCGGATTTCAGCCTTCCTCCGGTGAAGATACGCCTTGAAAAGCATATTCCTGTGGGTGCAGGGCTTGGCGGAGGCAGCGCCGATGCGGCTTTCGCCCTTATGATGCTGGACGAGATGTTCGACCTCTATCTTCCATATGTTGTCCTGGAGGATTATGCAGCCCAGCTTGGCAGCGACTGCCCTTTCTTCATTCAGAACCGCCCTATGTTCGTAAGCGGCAGGGGAGAGGTCCTGGAGCCGTATGACATTCCTGCGCTGGACAATTATACAATAAAGGTGCTGTGCCTGGAAAACGTATCGGTTTCCACCAGAGAAGCCTATGCCGGCATAACTCCGGCCCAGCCTTCCACCCCTTTGCGGGAGCTTTTGCAGCTGCCCGTTGAAAAATGGAAGGATGCCGGCGTGAAGAACGATTTTGAGAAGTCCGTATTTGCCATCCATCCGTGCCTGGCGGATCTGAAGCAGGGTCTGTATGAGCAGGGTGCCGTGTATGCGGCGATGTCCGGCAGCGGAAGTGCTATTTTTGGAATATTCAACAAGTAAATCTTAATATACCTATGAAAAAAACTGTTCTTGCAACTTTGATGTTGGCTTTGTTCTTTTCCTGCACCAGAGGAGGAGAAGACTTCACTTCTTATGTGGACACTTCCATTGGCACAGGCGGACACGGCCATGTGTTTGTGGGTGCTAATGTTCCTTTCGGCGCCGTACAGCTGGGCCCTACAAGCGTTCCGCAGTCCTGGGACTGGTGCTCCGGCTATCACCAGAGCGATTCCACAGTCATAGGCTTTTCACACACCCACCTCAGCGGAACAGGCATAGGTGACCTTTTCGATGTCACTTTCCTTCCTGTTTGCCAGGAGCCTTCGGATTATTCAAGGGAGGCTGTTGCAGACAAGGCAGACCGCAGCAGGGAGATAAGCGTGCCGGGCTACTACAGCGTGCCTCTTTTGAAGAGCGGTGTGCTTTGCGAGATGACAGCAACACAGCGTGTGGGCCTGCACCGATACAGCTCCAAGGGGGATTTCTCCCTTCTTGTGGACCTGCAGAACGGCGGATGCTGGGACGAGGTTGTGGCTGCAGACCTGCAGTTTGTGGATGACACCCATCTTGTGGGTTTCCGCTATTCAAGCGGTTGGGCAAATGACCAGAGGCTGTATTTCGCAGCCGAATTTTCGGCCCCATATACCGCGAAAGAGGTGGCACCATACCATTGGATGCTGGATTTCGCAGGCGCCAGGGAACTTATGGTGAAGGTTGCCCTTTCTCCAGTTTCAACAGAGGGAGCGCAGCAGAATATGGCTGCAGAGCTTCCTGGCTGGGATTTTGAGGCTGTGAAGCTTGCCGCAAAACAGGCCTGGAACCAGGAACTTTCAAAGGTGAAGATAGACACTGATGATGCCGATGCCCGCACCATCTTCTACACTGCGATGTACCACAGCATGATTGCACCATCGCTCTTCTGTGATTCATCGGCACCGGAGCGCTACACCACCTTCTCTCTGTGGGACACATACCGCGCAGCCCATCCCCTGTACACCATACTTCATCCGGAAAGGGTGAACAATGTGGTGAACTCCTTCCTTGAGGCCTACGACAGGCAGGGAGACCTTCCTGTATGGCATCTTATGGGATGCGAGACAGACTGCATGGTGGGTAACCCGGGCATTTCCGTTGTTGCCGATGCCATGCTGAAGGGTTTTGACGGCTTCGATACAGCCAAGGCCTATGAGGCCATGAAGGCCACAGCCCTCACTCCGGACAGGGGACAGGACATAAGGATGAAATACGGCTACATCCCTTGCGACCTCTATAACCAGAGCGTTGCAAACGATATGGAATATGCAATTGCCGACTGGGCTCTTGCACAGGTTGCACTAAGCAGGGGAGAGACAGCGGACTATAACTATTTCATCAATCGCAGCCATTCATACCGCAACTACTTCGATGCCTCAACGGGTTTCATCCGCGGAAAGGACAGCAAGGGCAATTTCCGCAAGAACTTCGATCCCGCACGTTCAGAGCACGGAGTTCATGATTATACCGAGGGCAATGCATGGCAGTATACCTGGCTTGCCCCTCACGATTTTGACGGCCTTGCCTCATGCTTCAAGTCCTATAAGTATTATAAGGTAAGGAACAAAGACCGCCACTTCAGCGGCCGAGAGGCTCTTGTGCAGAAACTGGACTCCCTCTTCCTTGTAAGCAGCGAGATCACAGGCGAGGACGCTTCTCCTGATATCAGCGGCCTTATAGGCCAGTACGCCCACGGCAACGAGCCAAGCCACCATGTGGTTTATTTCTACAACCTTGCCGGCCAGCCTTGGAAGGCTGCAGACCTTCTACGCCGCATCTACAAAGAGATGTACACCACACAGCCGGACGGCCTTTGCGGCAACGAGGATGTGGGCCAGATGAGTGCCTGGTATATCCTCTCCACACTGGGCTTCTATCAGGTGGAGCCTGCAGGCGGCCGCTATTTCTTCGGCAGCCCGCTCTTCAAATCGGCCGAAATTGCACTGCCGCAGGGCGGAAGCTTCAAGCTTGTTGCAAACGGCAACTCGGACCAGAACCGTTACATACAGCGCATTTCGCTTAACGGCCGTCCATACACAAAGAACTATATCGACTACAAGGATATCATGGCCGGCGGCGAGCTTGTCTTTGAAATGGGTTCGCAGCCTAAGCTGTGGTACTGTGCCCAGGAGCCGCAGGAATATGTTTCACAGCGTCCTGCACAGGGCCAGCGCCTCTTCACAACACCTACTATAGAGAATACCATTGCCAGCGTGCAGCAGATGCTTGTGAATCCGCGTCTTGCCTGGATGTTCGGCAACTGTTTCCCTAACACCCTGGATACCACCGTGCATTTTGCAGAGGACGATGGCGAGGGCCATCCGGACACCTTCGTGTATACCGGCGATATTCACGCCATGTGGCTTAGGGACAGCGGCGCCCAGGTTTGGCCTTATCTGCGTTTCGCAAACGACGACCCACAGATACGCGCAATGCTGGAGGGCACGATACGCCGCCAGTTCAAATGCCTGTGCATAGACCCTTACGCCAATGCCTTCAACATGCACGCCGATGGCACGGGCTGGATGAGCGACAACACGGACATGAAACCGGAGCTCCACGAGCGCAAGTGGGAGATAGACTCCCAGTGCTATCCTATACGCCTTGCATACGGCTACTGGAAGAAGACAGGCGACGCATCGGTGTTCGACGCAACCTGGATAGAGGCCATAACCAAGGTTCTTGCCACCCTTAAGGAGCAGCAGCGTTTCAACGGTCTGGGTTCATACTATTTCACCCGTGAGTGCGACGCCCAGTATGATATGAAGTGTAACGACGGCTATGGCAACCCTGTTAAGCCTTGCGGCCTCATCGTATCTTCTTTCCGTCCTTCGGATGACGCAACGGTGCTGGACTTCCTTGTACCTTCAAACTTCTTTGCTGTGACATCGCTTCGCAAGGCGGCTGAAATCCTCATAGAGGTGAATGCCGATGCGGCTCTTGCAAAAGAGTGCACGGACCTTGCCGCCCAGGTGGAGGAGGCCCTTGGCAAATATGCAATCTACAACCATCCGGAGTTCGGCAAGATATATCCTTTCGAGGTGGACGGCTTCGGCAACCACAACCTTATGGACGATGCCAATGTGCCTTCACTTCTTGCCATGGCATATCTGGGTGACGTGGACATCAACGATCCCGTATACCAGAACACACGCCGTTTCGTGCTAAGTGACTCAAATCCATACCGTTTCGAGGGTCCTGCAGGTGCAGGTATCGGCGGCCCGCACATCGGCTATGACTATATCTGGCCTATGAGCATCATGATGCGCGCCTTCACTTCCCAGGACGACAAGGAAATCCAGGACTGCATCATACAGCTTATGACCACCGATGCTGGCACCGGCTTCATGCACGAGGCATATCATGTGGATGACCCTGCGCACTTCACCCGTGAGTGGTTCGCATGGCAGAACACCCTCTTCGGAGAGCTTATCCTGAAGCTCATCGACGACGGCAAACTTGATTTGCTGAATGAAATAATCTAGGAAACTATCGCACCGAATCCACAGTGTAGGAAAAACTGTCGGAACGGTAATAGCCGATATTGAACTCTATAGGCGTCCCGTTTTCATCATAAACGAGACGCTTTCTTATGAGTATAGGGTCTGCAGTTGTGATTTCCAGCCTTTCAGCCAGGGTCTCGTCCAGGGCAAGACGGGCCGAAATCTGCTCGCAAGAGCGCTTCACTGTTATTCCCAGTTCCTTTTTCATGATCTCGTAAAGAGGTTGTGAGAAGTCTTCGTTGCTTCTCATCTTGATGTTGGGATTGAAATACGATATGAAGTATACGAAAGGATAGTCCTTGCTGCCCCTCACCCTTTCCAGGCAAAGGTATTTCTCATCGGGATCCTTCCTTCCGAAAAAGGATCTTACCTCTTCGGTCACCTTCCTGTTGCTTACGTGCAGCTCATAGTTGCGCACCTCTATCCCAAGGCGTTTCATCTCTTCCGAAAAGCTTAGCCAGCTTAACACGCCGCTCACAATGCCTTTCTTCGCCACCTGGGTGCCGAACCTCTTTTTCCTCACAAGCAAGCCCTCATATACAAGCTTGTTGATGGCCTGGCGCAGGGTGTTGCGTGATATGCCCATCATTTCCGACAGCTCCACCTCGTTTGGAAGCAGTTTGCCCTTGGCGTACTCTTCCTCACGGATAAGATTTCGTATGTAGTTCTCTGCCTGGATATGGAGAGGGATGGCGGGATCTTTCTTGAATTCGGTCATTTTCTGCGCGTCTTTTCATACAAATATAGGCAAAAGAGGCATAAATATCAAAAAAGCGATTTTGAAGATGTCAAAACTTTTATATATTTGTCTGCACATATATACATTTATCATGAAGAATAAATTTCAAGTTCTGCCCATCCTTTTTGCGTTTTTCGTGATGGGCTTCTGCGATGTTGTGGGCATTGCAACAAGTTATGTGAAAGTTGATTTCCAGCTTAGCGAGACCATGGCGGGCTTCATCCCTTCCATGGTGTTCATCTGGTTTCTTGTGCTGTCTGTGCCATCGGCCATGCTGATGAACAGGCTGGGACGCAAGAAAGTGGTGCAGCTTAGCAATGTTGTCACCTTCGCCGGCATGCTCATCCCGTTCTTTTCGTATAATTTCGTGTCATGCATGATAGCCTTCGTGCTGCTGGGAATAGGCAATACCATACTGCAGGTGTCCCTGAACCCTCTTCTTGCAAGTGTGGTGAAAGGAGATTCCCTGGCATCGTCCCTCACGGTGGGCCAGGTTGTGAAGGCGGTTTCTTCTTTCTGCGGACCACTCATCGCGCTTTTCGCGGCCCAGACACTTGGCGACTGGCGCTATCTTTTCCCAATCTATGCAGCTGTAACCCTGCTTTCATGGCTGTGGCTGTCGTTCACCAGCGTTGAAGAGGAAAGCGTCCCAGGCCAGCAGGATGGCGGCATCCTTAAGGCATTCAGCCTGCTGTCGGACAAGAGCGTCCTCCTTTATTTCATGGGTATTTTCTGCATCGTGGGCATTGACGTGGGAACCAATACCGTATCTCCTAAGCTGATGATAGAACGCGCCGGATGGCTGGTGGAGAAGGCCGGAATGGCTGCCAGCGTCTATTTCTTCTGCAGGACCGCGGGCGCCTTTGCGGGATCCATACTTCTTGCGAAAATGAAGGAAGAGACATATCTGCGCGTTAATATCGTGGCTGCAGTGGCTTCAATTGCTGTTCTGTTCGTTGCGAACAATCCTACACTGATACTTGCAATGGTGGGTTGCATAGGCTTTTTCTGCTCCAGCATCTTCTCTGTCCTGTTCTCCTTCGCCCTGAAGGCAAGGCCGGACAAAGCCAATGAGATTTCAGGTTTCATGATCACGGCAGTGTTCGGCGGGGCAATCATTCCGCCGCTTATGGGTGTGATGACAGACATGATCGGCAACCAGTGCGGAAGCCTTGTTGTGATACTTTCGTGTATGGTTTATATACTGTTTTGTGCCTTTTTCACCAAAAAAGTAAAATAAATTATTGCTAATTACTTTATAATTCATATATTTACACAAATTCAAATATGTATGAACATATGAGAAAACCAAATTACGATAAATTTCCTTCAACCAAGGTTGAGGGAAAACTGTGGAGAGGATGGGAATCTATCTGCGGGCAGCTTGCTTCAGAAGCTGCATCAGTTATTGCCGTGGACTTCTATCCCGGTGTTCACGAGCAGGAAATCTTTGATGCCCTGAATACTATCCCCGGTTATACCGTGGTGAATGTTGCATCCCTGATGAAGTCCGAGGAGGAGGTTCGCAGGATGACGGATTATTTCATGACCGATGATGTACTTTTCGGCCATGTTGCTCCTTTCAGCCTGGGCGATTTCTTTGATATGGAGAAGGTGGCCGCCTTCAAGGCGGAGAACCGTGGCAATGTGATTCTTGCCGGTACGGGTGCCGCAATTGCAGCACCTGAGGATGCCGTTCTGGTATATGCCGACATGGCACGCTGGGAGATACAGATGCGTTTCCGCCGCCACGAGGTTCACGGAATAGGTGTGGACAACAGCGCGGATCCGGTGTCCATCCAGTACAAGAGAGGATATTTCATTGACTGGCGTGTGGCAGACCGCTACAAGGACGGCCTGTTCACAAAGGTTGCATACTGGCTTGATACCAATGCCGCACAGGATCCGAAGATGATTGAGAGCAGCACTTTCATGGCAGGTATAGAGAAAACCGCCCGCAAGCCTTTCCGCGTGGTGCCGTTCTTCGACCCTGCCCCATGGGGTGGCCAGTGGATGAAGGATGTGTGCGATTTGGACCGCAGCAAGGAAAACTACGGCTGGTGCTTCGACTGTGTGCCGGAAGAGAACAGCCTTCTTTTCAATATCGATGGCGTCCTGTTTGAGATTCCTTCGGTAGACCTTGTCCTGCTTCGCAGCAGGGAACTGCTTGGAGAACCTGTAGAGGGCCGTTTCGGCAAGGATTTCCCTATACGTTTCGATTTTCTGGACACCATCGGAGGCGGTAACCTCAGCCTTCAGGTGCACCCTACTACACAGTTCGTACATGATAACTTCGGCATAGCATACACCCAGGACGAGAGCTATTATCTGCTTGACGCCGACGAGGATGCGGTGGTTTACATCGGCCTGAAAGAGGGTGTGGACAAAGAGCAGATGATAGAGGACCTGAGGGCCGCACAGCGCGGGGAGATTGTCTTCGATGCCGAAAAGTATGTGAACAAGATGCCTGCAAAGAAGCACGACCACTTCCTTATCCCGGGCGGTACAATACACTGCTCCGGTGCGGGCGGAATGGTGCTGGAGATAAGCTCCACCCCGAATATCTTCACTTTCAAGCTTTGGGACTGGCAGCGTCTGGGCCTGGACGGCAAACCAAGGCCTATCAACGTGGAGCGCGGAAGCAAGGTGATTGACTGGGGCAGGGATACAGCCTATGTGAACAAACATCTGCGCAACCATGTGGTTCCTACGGCGCAGGGCGAAGGCTGGAAAGAGGAGAGCACAGGCCTTCATCCTAACGAGCCTATAGAGGTGCGCAGGACATATTTCAACTGCGCCACCCCTCACAATACAGGACGCAGCGTGAATGTGTTCAATCTTGCAGAGGGAGAGCAGGTTACGGTAAGCAGTCCTACAGGTGCATTCGAGCCGTTTGAAGTACACTATGCGGAAACCTTCATCGTTCCGGCATGTGTGGAGGATTACATCATCACTCCTTCAGGTCCTTCAGAGGGCAAGGATTGCATCACACTGAAAGCGTACGTCAGATTCTGAGAAAACAGTTAGTTAAGTTAGTTTTTATATGTATTCATTTGACAGCAGAGTTGTACTGACTCTTGACGCCGGAGGCACGAATTTCGTGTTTTCGGCCGTCAAGGCTTATAGCAGCCTGGTTGAACCCGTGCACAAAAAGGCCGTTGCAGACAATGCAGAGGCGTGCCTGGAGTGTATTGCGGACGGTTTCAGAGAGGTTATCAAACGCCTTGGAGACCAGAAACCGGTTGCTATAAGCTTTGCTTTTCCCGGCCCTGCAGACTACAAGGCCGGAATCATCGGAGACCTTCCGAATTTCCCGGGTTTCCGTGGCGGCGTTGCCATGGGCCCGTACCTCAGTGCCGAGTTCGGCATACCGGTTTTCATCAATAACGACGGAAACCTCTATGCTTTCGGCGAAGCCATTGCCGGCGCCCTTCCAAAGGTGAACAAGCTTCTGAAAACTGACGGCGATGGCAGAGAGTATTCCAATATCGTGGGCATAACCCTGGGCACAGGCTTCGGCTGCGGTGTTGTTATTGACGGCAAACTTCTTACCGGAGACAACGGTTGCGGCGGCGATGTGTGGCTGATGCGCAACAGCAGGTAACCGCAGATGCTTGCTGAGGAAAGCGTAAGCATACGTGCCGTGAAAAGGGTTTATTCCGAACTCTCCGGCCTGGATGCCTCGAATCTGAATCCGAAAGACATTTATGACATTGCCGAAGGCACGCTGGAGGGAGACCGTGAGGCGGCCAGGGGCAGTTTCGCCCAGCTGGGAGAGGTTGCGGCGGATGCCATTGCATCGGCACTTAATATTGCAGACGGCATTGTTACCATAGGCGGCGGTGTTGCAGGTGCGGCAAAATACATATTGCCTGCCCTTGTTGCAAGGCTGAACTCAAGCCTCACCACTTTTGCGGGCGGCAGTTTCCCTTGCACGCAGATGAAGGTGTACAACCTGCAGGACGAGCAGCAGCTTTGTGAGTTCCTGAAAGACGAATCCAGCATAGTGAAGGTGCCGGGAAAGGACATTCACGTGAAATACACCACGGTGAAGAAAACCGGTGTGATGGTTTCAGAGATAGGTGCAAGCACTGCGATATTCTATGGCGCCTATGCCTATGCGCTGTCTGAACTGGACAAGAGAGAAAACGAAATTTAATAACACTTAATTACTAACCAATCTAAAACTATCATGAAGGTATCAAGTTTCAGTGAAGGTTTCAGCAGCTTCAGGAAGGCTCTTCGCAGCCTGGCAGCCGTTGCTGTTCTCTTCATCGGTGCCGGTTCTTCAATGAACGTTCTGGCACAAACCGGTACAATCACCGTTTCCGGTCAGGTGACCTGCAATGGTGAGGCAGTTATCGGAGCTTCCATCATGGTGAACGGTACCAGCAACGGTACAGTTGCCGATTTCGACGGTAACTACAGCATCAGCGCTACATCTGATGCGGTTCTTACAGTTTCCGCTATCGGTTACTCTACCATCGAGGTTCCCGTTTCCGGTCGTACAAAAGTTGACATAGTCCTCACAGAGGATTCACAGCTTCTGGACGATGCAGTTGTCGTAGGTTACGGCGTACAGAAGAAGGTAAACCTTACAGGTGCCGTAGCTTCAGTTTCTACAGAGGACATCAAAGGCAAACCTATGGCAAACGTGCTTGAGGGTTTGCAGGGTACTACTCCGGGTCTGGTTATCCAGCAGGGTTCTTCAACTCCGGGCGGTTCCCCTACAATCAATGTCCGTGGTCTAAACACCCTTAACGACAACAACCCTCTCGTCCTTATCGACGGTATCGAAGGTTCTCTTGCAAGCATCAACCCTAACGATATAGAGGCTATCTCTGTATTGAAGGATGCTTCTTCAACAGCAATCTACGGTTCACGTGCGTCAAACGGTGTTATCCTGGTTACAACAAAGAAGGGTAGCGAAGGCCGTGTGGAAGTTAACTACAACATGAACTTCGGTACACAGCAGCCTACAGCCCTTCCTACAGTTGTTGACTCCTGGCTTTATGCAGAGCTCTACAACGAGGCTGCAGTAAACAGCGGACGTACAACCAAATTCACTTCAGACCAGATTGCAGAGTTCCGCAACGGCGGCACAAACTGCAAATGGATACGTGAAATCTACAAGGACAACGCCACACAGCAGAGCCACAACCTTTCTGTTACCGGTGGTACAGACAAGCTTTCTTACATGGCTTCCCTTGGTTTCATGAATCAGAACTCTCTGTTCAAGGGCCCTGAGTACGGTTACAACCGTATCAATGCACGTCTGAACGTAAGCCACAAGGTTACAAAGAGACTCACTATCGGTGCAAACGCACAGTTCACCCGCAATGATATCAAGGATCACGCATACTGGACAGACTGGATCATAGAGCAGTGTAACCGTATGCCTGCAATCTATCCTATCAAGAACGAGGACGGCACATACACATACCCTTCAGGTTCAAACTCAAACTCTCTGGAGCGTCTGGAGAAAGGCGGTTTCCGCAAGAGCCAGAACGATGATATGAGCGGTACCCTGAATGCCGACTGGAACATTTGGGACGGCCTTCACCTTGTATTCCAGGGTGGTGCACGCTATCTTAACAATACAACTCATGAGAACCGTTACGAGTCTGACAGCGACATCTCCGGCGACCATGAGAACCATATCAGCGAGTCTTTCAGCCGTTATACAAAATACACAGCAACAGCAATGCTGCAGTATAACAAGACTTTCCTTAAGAAACACACCGTTGGCGCAATCGCGGGTTACGCATACGAGGGTGAGACTGCAAAATGGTTCGGTACAATGCGCAAGACAGAAGATCACAAGTATGATGTTCTGGGCGGCGACAAAACTGGTGACGAGCAGGTTCCTGTAAGCAACAACGGCGGTGCCTCAGACTGGTCTCTCTACTCTTTCTTCGCACGTGCAACATACAACTATGCAGAGCGTTACCTCTTCGAGTTCAATATCCGTAACGACTACTCTTCATACTTTGCAAAGGGCAACCGTTCAGGTGTGTTCCCTTCAGTTTCTGCCGGCTGGCGTATCTCACAGGAAGACTGGTACAAACCTGTGAAAGACTACATGTCTTCATTGAAACTCCGCGGTTCATGGGGTCTTGTGGGTAACAACCGTATCGGTGCCTACAGATACATGCAGACCGTAACCGTAAACAACGGTATGGTATTCGGCAACCAGTCTGTACCTTCAGCAGGTTTCAGCGCAGTTGACCCAGGTATCAAATGGGAGACTACCCGCATGGCCAACATCGGTGTTGACATGGGCTTCCTCAACGATAACCTCACAGTTTCATTCGACTACTTCAACAACCGCACAAAAGACATCCTTGTGAACCTTTCTGTTCCAGGTATCTTCGGTAACGGCGCTCCTACAACAAATGCTGCAGTGGTTGACACTCAGGGTTGGGAGCTGGCTGTAAACTACCACTTCAAGAGCGGTATCGTAAACCACAGCATCGCAGCCAATGTTTCAGACGCATGGAACGTTGTTGTTGATACAAAGGGCACAGAGCTCTTCGGCGGTTACGACGTTGTAACCATCATCAAAGAGGGTTACCCTATGAATTCTTACTATGCACTGCGTAATGCCGGTCTGTTCCAGAGCGACGAGGAGGCTATGACTTCCGCACACCTTGACGGTATCGTTCCTAAGGCTGGTGATATCAAGTACATAGACAAGAACGGCGACGGTGTAATCAACGATGAGGACCGTTTCGTTATCGGTAATGATTTCCCTCGCTACACCTTCGGCTTCACTTACGGTCTGGAGGTTAAGGGCTTCTACTTCTCGTTCCAGCTTCAGGGCGTTGGCAAGAGAAGCCGCTGGATGCGTGGTGAGTCTGTAGAGGCATTCCACAACAACAATGAGGGTCCGGTTCTGGACTTCCATGTTGACCGCTGGACTCCTGCAAATCCAAATGCAAGCTATCCACGTCTTACAATGGGTGCAGAGAGCGCAAACAACGCCACCAAATCTGATTTCTGGATTCAGAATGCAGCTTACATGCGTCTGAAGAATGTCCAGATCGGCTATAACTTCCCGGAGAAGATGCTCAGCAAAATCCACATGAAAGGTCTTGGCATCTATGCAACATGTTCAAACCCTTGCGTTATCTCTGGCATGAGGGGCGGTTGGGATCCGGAGTACAATGCAGACGGTTCAGGCCGTGCATATCCGGTAGCCCGCGTTATCTCTATGGGTCTTAATGTTAAATTCTAATCGGAGATGAAAGATATGAAAAAAGTTATCTATACTTTGGCTCTTGGCGCAGGTGTACTCTTCGGTACAGCTTCCTGCGTAAGTCTGGACACTCCGCCTTACGGAAGTGAATCGGACCTCACATTCTGGACAGAGAACGAGCAGGCAGCATTTGCCACTCTGAACTCTTGCTATACACGTTTCTACAGCATCTATCAGCTTATGGAGTCTGAGGGTGCAACAGACAATGCATACGTAAAGGGCGTCACTTCAACCCAGTACATGGCAAACGGTGCCCTCACCACAGACCATTCTTATGTTAAAGGCATGTGGGACGGTTTCTATGCAGGTATCCGCCTGTGCAACGAGCTCCTCAACAATATAGACAAGGTTAAAAGCCTCAGCGACGAGCTTCGCGCACGCTATATTGCAGAGGCTACAGTTATCCGCGCTGCACATTTCTATGAGCTTTACACACGTTTCGGTGACATCCCTTATCCTACAACCGTACTTTCAGTTGCAGAGAGCAAGGAGATTTCACGTACACCGAAGGCGGATGTTGTTACCAATATCATTGACGACCTTGAGACTGTTGTGAAGTCAAACGCACTTCCGGCATCTTACGGCGCTGCAGACCACGGCCGCATCACTGCAGGTGCAGCAAAGGCTTTCCTTGCAAAGGTTTACCTCTTTGAGGGCAACTACGGTAAGGTGAAAACTCTCACTGACGAGATTATGGCATCGGGCGATTACGAGCTTTACCCAAGCTACGAGGGCCTGTTCACCGTTGAGGCCGAGAACTGCAAGGAGATCATCGCAAATGTGGAGTACGCTCCTGTGACACGCGAGTGGAATATGCGTGACCTTGGCATCATCCCTCCTTCAATGGGCGGTTACTGTAACATCGCTCCTACCCAGGAACTTGTTGACGCATATATCATGCTTAACGGCAAGGGTATCAAGGAGGCTGGTTCGGGCTTCGACAAGAACAACGAGTTCGCAAACCGTGACCCACGTCTTGCTGCCTCTATCATTTACAGCGGCAATTCATATCCTACAGAGGGCGGTGCAACCGTTATCGACACTTATGAGGGACGTGACGCTTACGGCACAACTTCCGATGTTACCCCAACCGGTTACTATATCAGAAAGTACTTCGACAAGAACACTTACGTAAGTTCTACCACTTCCGCTTCAATCAATGCCATCATCATCCGTTATGCCGACATCCTTCTCATGAATGCCGAGGCTAACGCAGAGCTTGGTACTATGGACGCCGCCGTATGGAACAAGACTATCCGTCCTATCCGTGTGCGTGCAGGCTTCACAGAGGCAGGTGCTCTTGATTACAACGCAGCCAACATCAAGGAGGTTATCCGTAACGAGCGTCGTTGCGAGCTTGCTTTCGAGGGTGCGCGTTTCAAAGATATCATGCGCTGGAAAACAGCCGATATTGTGCTTAACGGCAAATGCCACGGCTATTATACAGGTGCTGCAGTAGGTGCAGATGAGGGCTACGTTATCATTGAGACAAGGAAATTCAATCCGGAGAAGAACTATCTGTGGCCTATACCTCAGAAAGATATAGACCTTAACAAGAACCTTACCCAGAACCCTAAGTGGTAATAGATGAATATGAAAAAGATATTGACTTTCTTTGCAGCTGCGCTGGCAATTGCGGGTTGTAAGAAATACGAGTTTAACACAGAATTCTCAATGCCTAAGGATCTGCAGAGCCCTTCGGCGGAGATTGCTCTGGATGTGACTTCATCAAGGACTGTCACTCTTTCGTGGACAGGCAGTGCTGCTGCCGACGGCGGTCTGGTACTCTATAATGTAGTTTTCGACAAAGAGGGTGGAGACTTCTCCAATCCTCTGGATGTAGTTCCAAGCGACCAGGGTGCTCTTCCAGAGCTTACCCTCACCCACTCACAGCTTAACATCCTTGCCCGCAAGGCAGGTATCAAAGCAGGCGAGAGAGGCGGCCTCATCTGGACTGTTACCGGTGCCAGAGGTGGTGTGAAGAAAACCACAGACCTTAAGGGCTCGATTAAAGTTCTCCGCGGCGAGGGCATAGACAACATTCCTGAGAAACTCTTCATCGGCGGCTCTGCAGCCAAAGAGCAGGGCCAGGAGTTCCGTTGCGAGAGCGAGGGCGTATTCGTCATCACAACCCTTCTTGCCAACGGTAATGTGAAATTCACTTCCGAGATTGGCGGCGGCTTCGGCTTCTTCATTGACGAGAACGGCAAGCTTAAGGAAGGTGACGGTGAGAGCGCCATTGAGGCTCCTGAGACAGGCCTTGGCCGTATCACTGTAAACTTCAACACTCTCCAGGTAAGCTGTGATATGATTGGCCTGCAGGTACGTTGTATCTGGGGTGCAAACTACAATGACATTGCAGTTCTGGAGTATGTTGGCAACGGTGAGTTCGTTGGTGACGGCGATTGCGTATTCCTTGGTCCTGGCCGTGAGGGTACACCAGACTGGTGCTCATGGGTAGAGGAGCGCTACTACTTCATTGCTATGGTGAACGGCGAGGAAACCTGCTGGGGTCACTCATTCCTTGACAATCCTGGCGGAGCATGGACTCCTGACGGAACAGAAAAATTCTGGGAAGTTGCCGAGCATGGTTGGGAGCAGTGGAACTGGCTGTGGAAGATGGATCACGCCTTCGATATGAAGCATGTGACATACACAATCAGCACAAACAAAGACAACCGTTGGGTACACTCTTATGTTGGTGGTGACATCCAGTACGACCAGCCTACAGAGACTCCTGAGGCTCTTTACCTCAGCGGTTCAGTTGCAGAGGCAGATGACCAGCCTATGCGCAAAGAGGACAGCAAGTTCGTCATCTACAACAAGTTCGGTGCAGGCGAGATCTCATTCGTTGACGGCAACGGCAAGAAATATTTCGCTGACGCAGACGGCAAGCTCTTCATCGGCAAACCTAAGACAGCCGTTGAGGCTTCTGAGGGCGTAACCCGCGTTATCGTAGACTTCGGCAACAATACAGTTACCTTCGACAAGATAGGTGACAAGGTTTGGGTTGAGAATGCCTGGGATCACCTTGTGATGGCAGAGCTTTCTTACCAGGGCCTGGGCCGCTGGGCAGGTGACGGCAAGATTCTCTTTGCGGCAAGCGGTGACGAGCGCTACTCTATGCGTACAACCGTAAACGGCGTGAACATGCGTTGGGGTTCAAACCTCGGCAACGACGGCAAGCTCCCGGAGACACCGGAAGAATGGTACGTTTATGAGAGCGAGTGGGAAGGCCACCAGTGGGACAATCTCTACAAGTTCAACAAGGCAGACCAGGACAAAGACGCTACATTCGTAGTTCTGGGCAACGATCCTGTACACATGACTCACTCTGTTACATTGAAGAGCGGTGACCCTGTTCCTCCTACAACAGCTCCTTCAGAGCTCTACCTCGGAGGTACAGGTGCCGAGACAGAAGGCCAGGCATTCCGCAAGGTTAAAGACGGCGTATTCTCAATCATCACCCGCCTTTCTGACGGTGACCTTTTCTTCACAGGCGATGGCAAGAATTATTTTGTTGACGCAGAGCAGGGTCTGCTTGAGGGCAAGGGCAAAGGTACTGCAGCAGCATCTGCTGCCGATCACGTAAGCCGTATCACTGTCAACTTCACAACTCTTGAGTTTACAGTTGAGGCTGTGAACGAGTATGCTCATCTCAAATTCGGTGCTGACTACCGTGACCTCGCTCACCTCAAATATTGCGGCAACGGTAATTTCAAGGCAGAGGATGCACAGATTGTGTTCATCGATCCTAACAAGCCTGAAACCAACCCGCCAAGCTGGTGCTCATGGGTAGAGGAGCGTTACTACTTCATCATTGAGATTGACGGTACAGAGAAATGCTGGGGTTCAATCAATGAATACACAGGCAATCCTAACATGGACCTCAAGCCTAACGGTAACGAGCACTTCTATGATATCGACGAGTACACCTGGAGCCAGTGGGATCACCTTTGGAAGTTTGACAACTCTATCAATGGCGCAACAATCGACGTTGAGATCCTTACCAATGACAATGGTTACTGGAAACATGTCATTACCAAAAAATAAGTGAAACTGTGAAAAACTTCACTAAATTCTTTTTACAGCCGATGGTGTCCCTCCTTCTTTTCGGAGGGGCATCCGGCTGCATTTCACCTTGTTCGGAGCTGAACACTCCGTACAAGGCCAAAGCGGACGAAATGTTCGATACCGTCTGGACACTGTACAGTGTGCCGCAGTACGGTCTTTTCTCTGAATATTATCCGGCCGATGCCGGTGTGAATCTGGATTATTTCGATGACGGCATAAAGGAAAGCCAGGAAACCTCTTTCCTGTGGCCGTTAAGCGGGCTCACCAGCTCTGCCATCTATCTGGCCGGCCTGGATCCGCAGCGCTACATGCCTTATCTGGACAAGTCCATGGAGGCGCTGGAGCAGTACTACGACACATCCAGGGTGCCTTTCGGCTATCAGGCCTATCCTGTGCAGCTGGACAGCGTGGACCGCTACTATGACGACAACGGTCTTGTGGGCATAGACTATATAGAGGCCTACAAGATCACCCGCAGGCCGGAGTATCTGGAAAAGGCAAAGCAGATTCTCACCTTCATCCTAAGCGGCTGGGACCAGCGTTACGAAGGCGGTACTGCATGGCTGGAGGGCAAGCGGGACCAGAAACCGGCCTGCGCCAACGGCAAGGCTGTTGTGCTTACCGCGAAACTTTATGAGGCAACAGGGGATCCGTACTATCTGGAAACAACGCGCAGCATCTACAACTGGATGATGAAATACCTGCTTATTCCGGAAACGAACATCATAGCAAACTCCTGGCTGTGCCGCAGGGATGGCGGAAAGCGCGAGGACAAGCCTTACACCTATAACACCGGCACCGTAATCCAGGCTGCCGTATCCCTGTACAATGCTACGGGAGAGCAGAAGTATCTGGACGACGCAGCCACCCTGTGCAAGGGAAGCGCGGATTTCTTCTTCCACTATACGGATGACGGAATCCCTTATACATACAATATCCCGTGGTTTGACGTTGTGCTTTTCCGCGGCTATCAGGACTATTACAATGCTACAGGTGACTGCAGTTATGCCGATATCCTGATAACTGCCCTGGATTATGCATGGGAGCATGCCAGAGACCCCAAAGGCCTGGTGTGCAACGACTGGACCGGCCGCCGGGACGAGATGAAAAAGCCGAAATGGCTGCTGGATTCTTCCTGCATAATAGAGTTTATGGCAAGAACTTCTGTAATCAAGAAGGAAAATATCGGAAAAAAGTATTAATTTCATGGATATTATGAAGAACTATCTGAAAGCTTTTGCTGCAGCATCGGCTGCGCTTATCCTTGCTTCTTGCGGGGGCGACAAGGAAAAGTACGAACCTGTGAATCCGGGTGGCGGCGGTGACAAACCCACTGCCGTTAACTGGACCGAAAGGGCTGTGGAGATGTACAACACGGTGAATTCTTTCTATCAGATTGGTGCCGGCGCGGCCCAGGGCCTGTATGTGGAGGAATTCGGCAAGGGAAATATCTCTTTCCTCTGGCCTTACGACGGCATGTGTTCCGCTTTTGCGGCCTTGAATGCTCTTGGACATGATGTGGATTATGCTAACAGGATAGAGCGTTTCCAGTCTTATTACAGGAACTCCGCGGTATTCAAGGTAGGCGGTTACGGTTCGTCTACAAACGGCACAGCAGGCGGCGGAGACCGTTTCTATGACGATAACAGCATCATAGGCATAGAGCTTTGCGAGGCCTACCGTCAGACAAAAGACCCTAAATACCTTACACGCTGCGCTCAGATTGTGAATTTCCTTAAGACCGGTATGGATGAAACCATGGGAAAGGCCCTGTGGTGGTGCGAAAGCAATATCAACCAGCCGGGCAACGACAGCAGCAACAAGCCTGCATGTGCGAACGGTTTTGCAACCTGGTTCCTGCTGCAGTATTACGAGCTTGCCCCACAGGAAGAGAAGGCTGGTCTTCTGGCCATGGCCGAAACCCTGTATGACTGGCTGTACAAGAATCTCCGCGATCCGGAAGACAATGTGTACTGGAACAGCAAACAGGCCGACGGCAGCATCAACCGCACAAAATGGACATACAACAGCGGCGCGATGGTTGCGAACGGACTGCGTCTGTACAAGGCTACGGGTGATATTTCATACCTGAACCAGGCAAAGGCTACAGCCGATGGCGCATACAACTATTTCGTGCGTCCACGCAACGGTCTGACCCTGTCATACCCTACAAACGATCCTTGGTTCACAATACAGCTTATCAAGGCTTATATCGAGCTTGAGCCTAACCACAAGAATTGCAAGAATTACATAGAGGTTTTCGTTTCCAACCTCAACAATGCCTGGAAGAACGGCCGTGACAGCCAGGGCCTCTTCTATGAGGACTGGACCGGCAAGAATATCAATCCAAGCCGAGACCGCACCCTTCTGATGCAGGCTGCGGCAATAGAGAGCCTGGCAGTGGTGGCCCTGTACAAAGGAGAAAACAAATAAAAGAATATAACTATGATCAAGAAGGTACTTACAGTGGCTTTGGCCATTGCAGCTCTTGCGTCGTGCGCGCAGACAGAGGATTACACAGTGTATGTGAATCCTAACATCGGTACGGTACACAGCCGTTGGTTTGTTTACACTCCCGCTTCCGTTCCTTTCGGTATGGCAAAGTTGGGTGCTTCCACAAATGGTACATACGGAAATGACCAGGGCTGGGAGGCTGTAGGATATGAAGACGGCCACAGCTCCATCGACGGTTTCCCATGCTTCCACGAATTCCAGGTTGGCGGCCTTTCGCTTATGCCTGTGTGCGGTGAGGTGAAAACCACACCTGCGCGCCTGGAGGATCCGCAGAACGGCTGGAGGTCCAACTTCGACAAGGCCGATGAGTGCGCACAGCCTGGCTATTATTCCGTGCTTCTGAAAGACTATGGAATCAAGGCCGAGCTTACAGCCACCAAACGCGTAGGTTTCCAGCGTTACACTTTCCCTGCAGGTGACAGCCATGTAATCTTCAACATCGGCAACCGTGAGGGCGAGAGCGGCAACGTGCGTGATTCCTATGCCGAGGTTAACGGCAATATAGTTACAGGTCATATCGTAACCGAGCCGGAGTATGTGAAGAAATATCAGGCCGGTGCAACCGTGGAGATGTTCTTCTATGCCGAGCTAAGCAAAGCTCCGAAGTCTGTTGACGTCTGCCAGGGTTACGGTGCTCCGCTTCATTTTGCAACAAGCGTGGGCGGTCCCGGAGCAATATTGGTTCTGAACTATGAGACAGAGCAGGACGAGCAGCTGGAGATCAAACTGGGTCTTTCATACACATCTGTAGACAATGCGAAGCTTAACTATCTTGCCGAGGCGAAGGATATGTCTTTCGACAAGGCACACAAGGCCGCTAAGGCAGAGTGGATGGAACAGCTGGGACGTCTGGAGGTTAGCGGCGGCACCCAGGAAAGCCGTATCAAATTCTACACAGGTCTCTATCACTGTCTGCTGGGCCGCGGTCTTGCAAGCGATGTTAACGGAGCATACCCTAAGAACGACGGTACAATAGGCCAGATAGAGCTTGACAAAGACGGCAAACCTGTTCACAACCACTACAATACTGATGCAATCTGGGGCGGTTACTGGAACCTTACCCCTCTGTGGGCCCTTGCTTATCCTGAATACTACAACGACTGGTGTGCAAGCCAGCTGCTGGTATACAAGGATGCCGGCTGGCTTGGCGACGGTATCGCAAACAGCAAATATGTGTCCGGCGTGGGCACCAACATGGTTAGTATCGCCCTTGCAGGTGCATATAACAGCGGTATCCGCAATTTCGATATCCAGACAGCATACGAGGCTTCACGCAAGGACAACCTGGAGTGGAAAGACCGTATAGAGGGTGCCGGCAAGATGGATGTGCAGCAGTTTGTGGAGAAAGGTTATGTTCCGTATGTTACAGATCCGGGCTTCGTTGCCCATTCAGGCGGTGCAACCTTCTCTATCTCCCACACCCTGGAGTACAGCTTCAGCTCCTATGCAACTGCACAGCTTGCAAAACAGCTTGGTCACGAGGAGGACTACAAGCAGCTTATGGACCTTTCAAACGGCTGGGCAAAGGTATTCGATGACGATCTTAAACTTGTGCGTCCACGCACCACAAGCGGCGCATGGATAGACAACTTCGACCCTTACGAGTCCTGGAGAGGCTTCCAGGAGGGTAATGCAATGCAGTACACCTTCTTCGTTCCCCAGAATCCGGAGGGCCTTGTGAACCGCATGGGCAAGGATGAGTTCAACACACGTCTGGACGGCATCTTCACCCAGGCCCGCGAGCTTATTTTCGGCGGTGGCAAGACCACATACGCATTCAGCGGTCTTCGCAGCCCATACAACCACGGCAACCAGCCTTCACTTCATATCCCTTGGCTGTTCAACTTCAGCGGCAAGCCATATCTCACCCAGAAATGGACACGCCTTATCTGTGACGAGTTCTACGGCACAGACGGAGAGCACGGCTATGGCTATGGCCAGGACGAGGACCAGGGCCAGCTGGGATCATGGTATGTTCTTGCAGCAATGGGTCTGTTCGACGTTCAGGGCGGCGCATGCAGCCAGCCTACATACCAGATAGGCAGCCCTCAGTTCGACGAGATCAAGGTTCACCTAAGCCCTATGAACGCCAGCGGCAAGACCTTCACCATCAAGACTGTGGGCAACGGTCCGGACGCATACTATGTGCAGAGCGCTACATTCAACGGCAAAGCTCTGGAGCAGTGCTGGCTGTACAGAAGCGATGTCTACAAGGGTGGCGAACTGGTGCTTAACATGGGCACAGAGCCATCGGAAGTATGGTGCGCATCAACTCCTGCAGTATCAGAATAAAGATATAGCGTCATGAAAAAGATTTATCTTCTTCTTGCAACCGCCTGCATCGCGCTTCTTTCAAGCTGTGGCGGCGATAAGGAAAAATATCAGCCGGATACCCCAAGCAAGCCTGTCACTCCTTCAATCACAGGTGATGGCTGGGCGGCACTGGCAGATTCCACAACCTATGTCCTTGTGAACAGCTACCTGGACAAGACAAGGGGAACTTTCTGGGGTTCTGTAAGGAACGCTTTCAACAATACGGAATATCTCTACTGGCAGCAGGCCTATGCAATGGATGTTCTCACCGCTTCATACCAGCGAATCAAGAGCAGCAATCCAAGCCTTGCCGCAGAGTATGCAACATATTTCCAGAAGTTCTATGCGAACGGCGCCAACAACTATAACCGCAGTCACAAGGACGAGGGTGAATATGGCCGCTTCTTCAACGACTGGACCGATGATATGGCCTGGATAGGCCTCACCCTGATTCATATCTCAGAGGCTTTGGAAGAGGATAAATATGCCGATACCGCAAAGGACATCTTCGACAAATACATCTGGACACGTTCTACAAGAAGCGACAAGGGTGTCTGCCTTCCATGGACCAACCACAAGGAGGACGAGCATAATTTCAATGCCTGCACGAATACCCCTGCCTGCCTTCTTGCTGCAAAACTCTGCGAGAAATATGGAGATGGCAAGTATCTTAATATTGCGGAAAGCCTGTTCGAGTTCAACGTGAAGAACATGAATGCCGATGGCCAGAGGGTTGAAGATCCGGCCCTCACATACACCCAGGGTACATTTGCGGAAGGTGCGCGTATACTCTACCATCTTACCGGAAGCAAATCCTATATGCAGAAGGCCGCAACGGTGCTCACCTATGCGTTCACGGGAAATGCCTGTACGCATAACGGCATCCTGCGCCACGAGGGCACAAACGACGACCAGAGCATCTTCAAGGCCGGCCTCATCCCTTATGCAGTGAACTTCGTTCTGGATCCTGCAGCAGACAGCCACTCTGCCGCAAGTATCAGGGAGAAACTCCTGCAGAATGCCCGTACCCTCAACAAGAGCTTGCTTAAGAGCTCTTTCCCTAACATGTACTGCAACTATTACTGGGGCGATGTGCTTGCCCCTTCAGACCTCGTTTCCATGGGTGCCCATGCCAGTGGCGCGGCCCTTATGGAAGGCGTGGCCAGAATGACTGCAAAATAATAACGCTTTTTCAGAAAATGAGAAAATATATTGCAGCGGCCGCTGCCCTGTTCATGATAAGTATTGCCGGTTTTGCCCAGCAATCCTATCTTGCGCAGGACGGCGTTGCCGTTTTCATTCCGGAGGGTTTCAATCCGGAAAATCATCTTCCCTCACCGATATTCCAGAGGGACCTTGTACCCATGGCCCAGCTTCCTTCAGGCTGGGAGCTTGTTCCCCGCTTCAGCACGGAAGACGGGAAATCCGTCATGACCATGAATGTGGACGATGCAGACCTCTACGGAACAGGAGAGGTGTATGGTCCGCTGCGCAGGAACGGAGACAGGAACATCTTCTGGAACAGGGATAACGGAGCATACGGTGCCCATGAGGGCAAGATGCTTTATCAGACCCACCCTTGGGTGCTGGGTCTGCGCAAGGATGGCAGTGCCTTCGGCATTGTGTGTGACAACACCTGGCGTTCATCCCTTTTCTGCGATTCCACTGTAAGATATGAGAGCGACGGCCCTGCATTCAGGGTTGTGGTTATAGAGAAGGCTACGGTGCAGGAAGTTCTTTCCACGATGGGCGAACTTTCGGGCCGTATGGAACTGCCTCCGCTTTGGGCATTGGGATATCAGCAGTGCCGTTTTTCATACTATCCGGACAGCAGGGTGAAGGAGATTGCCGATAGTTTCAGGGAGCGCAGCATCCCTTGTGACGTGATATGGATGGACATCCATTACATGGACGGTTACAGGATTTTCACCTTCGACCCCAAGACTTTCCCAGACCCTAAGGGCCTGAACGACTATCTGCATGGCAGGAACTTCAAATCCGTGTATATGATAGACCCGGGTGCAAAGGTGGATTCCAGCTATTTCGTGGATGTGCAGGGCCTTGCGGGAGACTATTTCGTGCATGATGCCCAGGGCAGGCCTTTCAGCGGAAACATGTGGCCCGGGCTCACTCACTGGCCGGATTTCTCCATGCCTCAGGTGCAGCACTGGTGGGCAGGCCTCTACAAGGACTTCATGGCCCAGGGCGTGGACGGCATATGGAATGACGTGAACGAGCCGGCAGTCTTCGGCGGCGGAGATGAGATGACCATGCCGGATAGCAACATACACCGCGGCGGCAATGGACGTGCGGCCGGCAACCATGTGCGCTATCACAATATCTACGGCTATGACATGGTTAAGGCTTCCCGCATGGGTATTCTGGCCGCAAATCCGGACAAAAGGCCATTCGTGCTGTCCAGGGCAGGTTTTCTTGGTGTGCAGCGCTATGCCGCAACATGGACCGGAGACAACTTCTCCAGTGAGGACCACATGAAGATGTCCATACCTATGACCCTTAACATGGGCCTTACCCTGCAGGCTTTCAACGGCCCGGACATAGGCGGCTTCCTTGGCGACTGCAATCCGCAGCTGCTGCGTATGTGGACAGCCACCGGAGTTTATTTCCCGTTTGTGCGCAATCACTCCTGCGACGGCACAGTAAACCAGGAGCCTTTCGCTTTCGATGCACAGACAGAGGACATATGCCGCAGGGCCATCAACAGGCGCTACCGTCTGCTGCCATACATTTATACGCTTTTCGAAGAGTGCAGCAGAACAGCCCTGCCGGTGATGCGTCCCGTATTCATGGCCGATGCCAAAGACCAGGCCCTGAGGGCAGAGCAGCAGGTGTACATGCTTGGCGAAGACTTGCTGGTGATCCCTTGCTGGGCGCAGAATCCGGCCCTTCCTTCGGGCAAATGGGCTGAATTCCGCATGGAGAAGGATACGGACAGCTATCAGGCAAAGCTGATGCTCCGTCCAGGTGCCATGATCACCCTTGCCGATGTGTGCCAGAACACAGAGGAATATTCGGCGTCCACCCTCACCGTTGTGGTGAATCCGGATGCCGATGGCAATGCCAGCGCCCTTTATTACGAGGATTCCGGTGACGGATTCTCCTACAAAAAAGGAGATTTTGCCAGATACAGGCTTAGTGCCAGGGTGGTTAAGGGAAAAATCGTTAACTTTGATATGGTTCAGATAGAGGGTGAGAGGAAATTCCAGGGCCCTAGAACCGTCAAGGTCCTGCTTGCCGGCGATACTCTTGGCGGCAAGGCAAAGAAAGAGAAGGTTTATACATTTTAATTGACTTTTATATGAGAATCTTACGTTGCAGTATTCTGCTTGGCCTGGCAGCAAGCCTGGCTGCATGCAGCAGTCCCGTTGTTTATGAAAGCGAACTTAGGGCACCGGCCTATCCGCTGGTGACCATAGATCCCAATACCAGTGCCTGGTCCATGGCAGACAGGCTTTATGACGACCAGGTGCGCCATTGGACGGGAAGGGAATTTCCTCTGATAGGCGTGATTAGCGTGGACGGCCAGGACTACCGTTTCATGGGCACAGAGCAGCAGAAGACCAAACTTATTGTTCCCGATGCCGGAGCCGGCTGCTGGGATGCACGTTATGTGATGGACAGGCCGGCCGGCAAGTGGATGGCACCAGGATATGACGACAGTGCCTGGAAATGCGGCAAGGCAGCCTTTGCCACTCCGGACGACGGAAGCATGGGCACAGAGTGGCAGACAGAGCACGTGTGGGTGAGAAGGGAAGTGGAGCTTTCTTCCGTTCCATCGGCAGAAGGCCTCAATCTGCTTATCCACAACGACGATGACGCAGAGTTCTATGTGAACGGCCACCTTGTGTATGCCTGTCACGACTGCAACCACAACGGCCTTGTGCCGCTTACGGACGAAGCCTATGCCAGCCTTCACGAGGGCAGGAATGTCTTTGCAGCACACTGCCGTAACACCGGCGGTCTTGCAACCCTGGACTTCGGCATGGTGCAGGCCCTCACTCCGGATCCGCGTTTTGCGAACACCGCAACCCAGACATCGGTGAATGTTCAGGCAATGAACACATATTACAGCTTCAACTGCGGCCCTGTGGAGCTGCAGCTCACCTTCACCGCACCTATGTTCCTGGACAGGCTGGATCTTCTAAGCCGCCCTGTGAACTATATCAGCTACAATGTTGTCTCTACAGACGGTGCAGCGCATGATGTGTCCCTCTATTTCGAGGCATCCCCGCTGTGGACAGTGGACCAGCCATATCAGAAGACCGTTTCGGATACATACAAAACAGGCAAGCTGGTGTTCTGCAAGGCGGGATCCGTGGACCAGAAGATTCTTGGCCGCTGGGGAGATAACAGAAGGATAGACTGGGGCTACTTCCACATGGCGGGAGACAGCAACTACAGTGCAGAGATTCTGGATGGCGGAAACATGGCCATGACACGCAATCTGGGCAAGGTAAAAGAGGCTGCGGACAAACTGCTCATAGGCTATGATGACGTATATTCAATCCAGTATTTCGGCACAAACCTCCGCCCATACTGGAACAGGAAGGAAGACCAGACCATAGAGAAGCAGTTCCAGCTTGCATATTCTGAATACTCATCGCTGATGAAAGAGTCTGCTGCCTTCGATGCCCAGATTTTCGCCCGCGCACAGCAGGCAGGAGGACGCAGGTATGCGGAACTCTGCGCCCTTGCATACCGCCAGAGCATTGCCGCCCACAAGCTTGTGGAGTCTCCATCGGGAGAACTTTTGTGGTTCTCAAAGGAGAATGACAGCAACGGTTCCATCGGCACAGTGGATGTAACCTATCCGTCGGCGCCATTGTTCCTTCTGTACAATGTGGACCTTGCCCATGCTCTCATGAACCATATCTTCGAATACAGCGAGAGCGGCCGATGGACCAAGGGCTTCCCTGCACACGATGTTGGAACCTATCCGCTTGCAAACGGACAGACCTACGGCGGTGACATGCCTGTGGAAGAGGCCGGCAACATGCTTGTTCTCACAGCCGCCGCTGCGCACTACAGCAAAAGCGCCGAATATGCCCGCAAGCATTGGGACAGCCTCACACAATGGACTGAATATCTTTGCGAGTATGGCCTGGATCCTCAGAACCAGCTTTGCACAGATGACTTTGCAGGACATTTCGCCCATAATGTGAACCTTTCAGTGAAGGCAATCGTTGGTATTGGCTGCTATGCCTACCTCGCCGAAATGCTTGGAATGGGTGATGTGGCCGAAAGCTATATGGCAAAGGCAAAAGAGATGGCTGCCGCATGGATGCAGATGGCCGATGACGGAGACCACTACCGCCTCACTTTCGACAAGGCCGGCACCTGGAGCCAGAAATACAATCTGGTTTGGGACAAGCTGCTGGGCCTTGGCATTTTCCCTGAAGAGGTCCTGGAGAAGGAAGTTGCATACTATCTTGGAAAGCAGAATGTTTACGGTCTGCCATTGGACTGCCGCATGGCATACACCAAGCTGGACTGGATTGTGTGGACAGCTACACTTGCAAATAGCAATGAAGATTTCCAGGCTTTCATAGATCCTATGTACGATTTCGTGAACGAGACCGTGGACAGGGTGCCGATGTCGGACTGGACATGGACAGACAAGGGCCACCGCGTGGGCTTCAAGGCCCGTTCAGTTGTGGGCGGCTACTTCATAAAAATGCTGGAGAAGTAAGCTATGACAAAGAAATATTCCCTTATTGCGGCATTCGTGCTGCTGCTTTCGTCGTGCGGAGAGAAGCCTGTGGAGAAGGTCACCGATTATGTGAATCCTTTCCTTGGCACGGCCACCTTGTGGAACGAGGAGGACCTTGGTTATGAAAGGACCTGGAAAGTGAGGACCTGGGGCGCAGAGACCTATCCGGGCGCAACCCTGCCTTTTTCCATGGTGCAGCTAAGCCCCGTTACCATGTATCACAGCGGTTCCGGCTACCAGTACGAGGACAGCACCATATGCGGATTCGCACATACCAACAAGGGCCACTGGAATCTCCTGCACCTGCCGTTCATGCCGGCGTGCGGTGAATTCTCGCCCGATGATTATGCATCGGCCTTCAGCCATGAAAATGAAAGCGCGCGTCCAGGCTACTATCAGGTTTTCCTGGAGAGATATGGCATCAATGCCGAATTCACAACCACCCTGCGCTGCGGGTTTCACAAATATTCCTTCCCGGAGGGCAGCCGCAAACAGCTTATCCTGGATATCTACAACGCCAACAACAAGGTGAGGTCCTGTGATGTGAAGCAGTGCGGCCCCAACGCCCTGGGAGGTTACCAGTTTGCAGAGGGCAGGATGTGTTTCTATGCCGAGTCCAACTACCGTATTGAATCTCTGGAGAAGGTTCAGGGCAAGAAACACCAATATTATCTTGTAACTTTTGCCGACGGCGATGAAAACCAGCCTTTGGAGCTGCGTGCCGGCTTCTCTTTCGTAAGTGAGGAGAATGCCAGGGAGAATTTCGATGCGGAGATACGCGGCCGGGAATTCGACCAGATTCGCACCGACGCAGACAAAACCTGGGAAGAACTGCTCTCACGCATAGAGATTGAGGGTGGCACTCCAAGGCAGAAGAATCTTTTCTACTCCTGCCTGTACCGTACTTTCCTCTGGCCTGTCCTTCGCAGCGATGTGAACGGAGAATATCTCAACGGCAAGTTCCAGGTGGCCCAAAGCCAGACTTCGTGCAATTACACCACACCATCCCTCTGGGACGACTACAGGAACAAACTGGTTATGGTGGAACTTCTGTGCCCAGAAGTGGCGGGAGACATAATTTCTTCCATGACAGACAGGGGCAGCCGCACGGGTTATATGCCAACTTTCTTCCACGGAGACCACTCCAGCCCGTTCATTGCCGGAGCCTACCTTCGCGGAGTGCGCAACTTTGACCTTGACACCACATACAAGATGCTGCTTCGCAATGCACTTGTGCCGGGCAGGGGAGGCCGTCCTTTCCTGGACGAATATCTAAGCAGGGGCTACGTGGCCGAGATAGACACCACATGGGTGCCTTTCGACGTGCATGGCAAGGCTGCTGCCACAAAGACCGTGGAATATGCCTATGACGATTATGCAACAGCCCTGCTTGCCCGTGAACTTGGCGACACCCTGTCCTACAACATCCTCATGGAGCATTCGCAGAACTACAAAAATGTGTTTGACCCTTCTACAGGCTTCATCAGGGGCAGGCTTGCCAGCGGAGAGTGGGTTACTCCTTTCGACCCATACTATCCGTACTTCGAGTTTATGTACCGCGAGGCCAATGCATGGCAGTCCCTGTTCTTCGCCCCTCACGATTACAAGGGCATGATAGAGCTGTATCCTTCGCATGAGGCCGTTGAGGCCAAGTTGGATTCCCTTTTCACGGAACCTTGGAGAAAATATGAGGTGCACAACCTCACTGGCTTCATAGGCAACTACTGCCACGGCAACCAGCCCGGCCACAGCATACCTTACACCTATTATTTCATCGGCCGCCAGCCTAAGGCGCAGAAGGTGATAGACAATCTGCTGGAGAACTACTATGACATGGGTGAGGACAAGCTGGCATATGCCGGTATGGACGATGCCGGTGAGATGTCCACATGGTATGTCTTCAATGCCCTGGGCCTGTACACCTTCTCTCCTGCCGATCCGGAATACATCGTTACGGTGCCTCTCTTCGATAAAGTGCGCATGCATCTTGGGGACGGTTCCCTGTTCACCATCGTGAAAAAGGGCAAGGGCCTTGAAAGACGCATAGAATCCATCACTTGCGGGGGCAGGAAGGTTGAAGGATGGTTTGTAGGCCACGAAGAGCTGAAGAACAAAACCCTCACCATCAAGGTTGATTAATTGACACCTTTGTTAAGGAACCTGTAAGAAAGAGCCTCGGCAAGCTGGTCCACAGTTATGTCCGGGGTTCTTTCTATATCCGCTATCGTGCGTGCGATCTTTATCACGCGTGTGAAGGCACGGGCGGAAAGCTCGGATTTTTCCATAAGGGCGGCAAGGAATTCCTTGCATTCCTTGTCCAGCGGGCAGTATCTGTCCAGTTGCTTGTTGTTCATCTGGGCGTTGCAGAATATACCCTCGTCCTTGAACCTCTCCCTCTGGATTTCCCTTGCCGCCACCACGCGGGCAGCCACATCTCTGCTTGTCTCCATCTTGCGCTTGTCCAGGAGATCATTCATAACCACCCGCCTTACTTTCACCTGTATGTCTATCCTGTCCATCAGGGGACCGCTTAGCTTGGCAAGATAGGCGTTCCTTGCGCTGATGCTGCAACTGCACCTGTCCCCTTCGCCATAATATCCGCAGGGGCAGGGATTGGATGCCGCCACAAGGGTGAAATCGGCCGGATAATCCACTTTGGTCTTAAGCCTGGATATGCTTATGTGCTTGTCTTCCATTGGGGCGCGCAGGGTGTCTATGGTCTTTCGCGGCAGTTCACCGAACTCGTCAATGAACAGAATGCCGTTATGCGCCAGGCTTATCTCCCCGGGGTTCACCGTGCCCGATCCTCCGCCAATCAGGGCCGGCACCGATGCACTTATGTGCGGGGCACGGAACGGCCTCTGGTGAATGAGCCCGTGGGTGAGGTTGCCAAGCCCGGCCACAGAATAGATTTTGCTGGTCTGCACGGCCTCTTCCAGACTCATCGGGGGCAGAATGTTCCTCATTGCCTTGGCAAGAGAGCTTTTCCCGGCGCCCGGAGGCCCCACCATTATGATGTTGTGCCCGCCCGCAGCTGCAATCTCCAGGGCTCTTTTCGCCCCTTCCTGGCCAACTATCTCGGCAAAGTCCATGCACCTGTCGTCCTGCCCTGCGGTGTCGGGGACAATCTCCTTCATCCAGCTTTCATCCACGGCATAGCGCCCGTAACCCTCCCTTTCGCATATTATCTGCAGCACCTCTTCCAGATTCCTCACCCCGAAAACCTTCCCTCTGCTGAATTCTATGGTCTCCAGGGCCGATTCATAAGGGAGTATGCAGCCCTCGAAGCCCATTTTCTGCGCCATTTCCACGATAGGTATGGCTCCCGGCACCTTTCGTATGCTTCCGTCCAGGCCCAATTCACCCACTATCACATATTTGGAGAGTCCCGGCATCTCCAGCTGGCCGGAGGCTGCAATTATGCCCAGGGCAATGGGCAGGTCATAACCGCTGCCGCTCTTGTGCGTATCGGCCGGGGCCAGGTTTATCACTATCTTCTTGCCGGGAATCCTGAACCCCAGGGCATTCAGCGCCGTGTTTGTCCTAAGAAGGCTCTCCTTTACCGCAGCATCGGCAAGGCCAACCAGGAACAGCCCAATGCCATTCGCTATGGAAATCTCCACAAGGACCCGGCTGGCTTCTATACCTATGCATTTTGCACTGCTTATCTGAATCAGCATGGCTAATATGAAAGTCTGGTGAAATATCCGTTGAAGTCATATTCCTTAACCTGTCCCCCGTCTATGATTACAGGTGCGGCTCCGTTTTCCATGTCGTTCAAGCCTATGCAGAACTTCTTGCCGTTGCAGCACAGGGCAAATGGGGACACCATGCGGAAGTTCTCGCTCATTTCCTCCTTCTGCCCGTTCATGTAGACGGTTATCTTCTTTGACCCTGCCCAGGGCGAAAGCGCATAACAGAAGCCATGCTCGTCCGTGCACATTCCAAGAACCTGGGTGGACACTGTGGTCCTGTTGGCAACGGCATTCGTTCCGGGCACGGGAACCCAGAAGAAATCGTTCCAGAACTGGGTGCGGTCGTCATAACCGCTCCTCACCTGGGCGTGGGCGTAAATCTCTTCCGCTGCAACAATGAATGACGGGTCACGTATGAAATTGCCGTCTCCGGCATCAATCAGGAAGGAGGATTTTCCCTGTATCCACACAAGGCCGTCTATGTTCTTTTCCACCTGAAGAATGTTCATGGCCCCATTGAATCTGCGCACAGCATGTACGCTTTTCACGTTTGCCTGCAAATCCAGGTCTTCCTTCTGGCCATCGGCATAGAAATAATACCTGTACACGGTCTCGTTGCTGCTGGAGCGGAAAGCCTGGGCAGCGGCAAAACACAGCTGTCCCATGTCTGCGTATATGTTTCCCATAACCGCGCCGCTTTCTTCCGATGCCATCAGTTCCCCGTCCTTACGGAAGTTCCATCCTTTGTTGGAGGAAGGTATGCCTATGGTATACACGCAATCTCCGGATACCAGGAAGTCACTAATATATTCGTACCCGTCAAATGCAATAAGGTCTTCTCCGTTCCGCCTTATCTTGGTTTTGCCTCCGCTGTGGTGGAAAGTGTAAAGGTTCCCGCCATCCAGGCGGTGCATGTCGCCTGCCGTAACATCGGATTCGTTTCGGCCTACGTTCAGGGTAAGAATTTTCTTGTGGTTCTTGAACAGCAGCAGTTGCGTGTCCACATTTCCATACAGGCTGTCCCTTATCCAGTCATAACCCGGGTCGAATGCCACGGCGCAGAAATAAAAGTCCTGTGATTGCGGCACGGACGGCTTGTCATCCTTGTTGATAATGGTGTCCACTTTCTCGCAGGAGGCTGCCGCCATAAGTGCCAAAAGGCAGAAAAACATTTTTTGTACTCTAGTCATAATCCAATTTTTTTCGGCGAAAGTATTCAATAGGATTCGTGCCTGCAATAGCGGAATTACGATTTTGTTTTATTTGAAAATATTTTGTGAATTTTTGTGTTTTTTGCTTTTTTTAGGCATAAATTTGCGTCATGAAGCACGAAATAAATATTGCATCCCTTTCGGAAATAGACGCTGCGGCACAAAAATTCCTTTCGGAAATAGGAGATAACAGACTCTTGGCCTTCTACGGGAATATGGGTGCCGGCAAAACCACCTTCACCGTGGCCCTTTGCAAAGCCCTGGGCGTGAAGGACAGCGTGAACTCCCCAACCTTCGCCATAGTGAATGAATATGAGTGCGCTTCGGGAGAACTTCTGTATCATTTCGATTTCTACCGCATACGCAATAATGCCGAAGCCATGGACATCGGTGTGGAAGACTATTTCTACAGCGGAAACCTCTGCATAATGGAATGGCCGGAAAATGTGGAGGACCTGCTTCCGATGGAAACAAAAAAGATCAGGATTGCAGTGAACCCCGATCTTTCCCGTACAATAAGCTGGGAGGACTGAATCTCCGGACAGTGAGCTCTAGAACCTCTCCATCTCCCTTTTCAAATCCTTCTCCTTGATGCTTGCGCGCTTGTCAAACTCCTTTTTGCCCTTTGCAAGTGCAATAAGCAATTTCGCATAGCCGTTGTCTGCTATATACAGCTTCACAGCTATTATGGTGAGTCCTTTTTCCTTTACGGCGCGCTGCAGTTTGTTCAGTTCCTTTCTCTGAAGCAGCAGTTTCCTGTCCCTGCGCGGGTCGTGCTTTCCCCAGCTTCCCCACCAGTACTCCGCTATGTGCATGTTCTTCACATACAGCTCGCTGTTCACGAAATAGCAGAAGGTGTCCACCAGGCTGGCCTTGCCCTCCCTTATGGATTTGATTTCCGTGCCGGTGAGCACAATGCCTGCCTGGAAGGTTTCCAGGAATTCATAGTCAAAGGAAGCCCTCCTGTTCTTTATCTCTACGCTGCTCTTCTTTTTCATGGGGGCAAAGTTAAAGAAAATACTTATATTTGCCCACATGTCACGCAAAGAATATATTCCCATTCCTCCTCCGGCCCCCATTCCGGAGGCTGAACCTCTTGATGCAGAGGCCTTGAAACGAAGCTATGAGAACGGTGAGGTGGACATAATCTGCGTCATGGGCCCTACGGCCAGCGGTAAGACAAAGTTCGCCGTGCAGCTTCCCAAAAAGTTGAACGAACTGTGCCAAAGGGACGGCGGACCTCTGAAATCGGCCGAAATCCTAAGCGGAGACAGCCGTCAGGTGTATGTGGGGATGGATCTTGGCACGGGTAAGGATCTGGAAGACTATCAGGATATCCCTTATCACCTTATTGACATAGCTCCTGCCGGCGCCCGATACAATATATGCCAGTATCAGCAGGATTTTTCCGCTGCCTATTCAGATTGCCTGCAAAGGGGAGTGATCCCTATTCTCTGCGGCGGCAGCGGCCTTTACGTGGAGGCTGTCACAAAGCCGGAGTACAAGATGGAGGAGAATCAGGGCCTGAACCTTCTCCTTCCCCAAAAACCTTTCTATCTTGCAACCGTCATCGACAGGGAAACCAGACGCCGCAGAATAGACCGCCGCCTTCAGGAACGTCTGGATGCGGGTATGGTGGACGAGGTTCGCGGCCTGCTTGCTGCGGGGGTATCGGCCGAATCTCTGATATTCTACGGCCTGGAATACAAATTCCTCACACAATATATAATAGGTGAAATAAGCTATGAATATATGGTGGAGAGGCTGAATATTGCCATACACCAGTTTGCCAAACGCCAGATGACCTGGCTGCGCGGCATGGAGAGAGATGGCGTGGCAATCCACTGGGTGAAGCCGGAATAGCCGCAGACTCCTATCTGTCTCTAAGCCACTGCTCCGGGTCCAGATATTTCTTCTTGAAGATAAGGAAGTTAAGTTGGGTTTTGCCCATGATTGTGGCAACCTCTCCCAGAATCTGTCCTGTCTTTACATTGTCTCCCTGACGCACGGTGGCGTTTTTCACCTTGCAGTATGTGGTGTAGTAGCTTCCGTGCTGCACCAGTATGCACTGGCCATAGCCCGGCGCCACCATCACGTTGCACACAACGCCGTCGAATACGCTGCGCACCGGACTGTCCGCATCGCAGGCGATGTTTATACCGTTATTGTTCAGGGTTATTTTCAGTTCCTTGTTCCTGTACGTGCCGAAGTGTTCCGTCACGGGGCCCTCCACCGGCCACGGCAGCTTGCCCATATTCTTTTCGAAGTCCTTGTCCAGGGTGAGGTCTATAGGCTTTGACGCTTTCTTCTTGCCTGCTGCCGTGCCACCGCCCGATGCCTCGGCCAGCATCTTCTCAATCATCCTGTCTATGGCACGGATCTCGGCCTGTTTGCTGCGAAGTGAGGCCTGCACGCTCTTGTTGTCCTTCTTCAGCTTTGCCACCAGTTTCTGCTGCTTCGTCTCATCGGCTTTAAGCTGGTTCAGTTCTTTCTGGCGCTGGTCCCGCAGGGTCTGTGCCTGTTTTCTTGCCCCCTGCAGTTCGGCTTTCTTCCTGCCAAGCTCTTCCTTCGCCTCTTCCACCCTTTCGGCCTGGCTGCGTATCTGTGCCGCCAGATTTTTGAAATAGCCGAAGCGTCTATATGCCTGCGAGAGGTTCTCCGATGCCAGGATATACATGAACCAGAGTTTCACATCCCTGTTCTTGTAGGCGCCCGCCACAAGCCTTGAGTAGTGCTTTTCCAGGGTGTCCAGGGCAGCCTGTTTCTTGTGAAGTTCGTTCTGGATTACGCCAATCTGCCTGTCCATGGTGTTGATTTCTGCATCGGACTCCTTTATCAGTTTGCCTCTGGCGCTCTGCTGGGCCTGCAGCAGGGTTATGGAAGAGATTGCCTGCTCGGCCTTGGACTCGTTGCTGGACAGCTGTTTGCGAAGGATTTCGATATCCCTTTCTATGCGCTGTTTTTTGTCTTTTTGCTGCGAAATGCTTTGTCCGTGGATGAATCCGCAGACAAAAATGCTTGCAAGTGCAAGTGTTATGGCCTTATTTCCTAGCATTCTTCTTCAGCGCGGCCTGTTCCCGGTATGCTTTTGCAAGTGTGGTTTCTCCAAGGGCATCCAGTGTGGCGGCATAGTGTTCCAGCACCACATCGCTGTCCTTGCCTCCGTAGAGCATGGCCTTCTTGAAATAGGCTTTCGCCACCTGATACTTTTTCTGTTTGTGCATTATCCAGGCAAAGGTATCCAGATATGAGGCATTCTCCGGTTCCTGTTCAACAGCTTTCCTGCTCATCTTTGCCGCTTTGCCTATATTCTTTCCCTCACAGACAAGATAGTAGGCATAATTGTTCAGAACATTTGCATTGTTCGGGTCTATCTGAAGGGCGGCATCATATTCCCTGTACACCTTGTCCATCTGGCCCAGGGCCTGATAGCAGTCTCCCTTCACCAGATGCGCCACAAGCCTTGCCCCGTCGGACTTTGCAATGGACAGAAGCTTTTCCGCCTGCTGCAGGGCCCCCTTGTAATTCTTATCCGAATAATATATGGAAACCCCCAGTTCAACCATAAGGCTGTCCTGCGGCCATCTGTTGCAAATCTCCAGTGCTTTCTCTTTCCTGTCTATGCTGAAAAGGAAACTGCCTGCAAAATGTGCCACCGCCGTGTCTTCGGGATGCACGTCAAGGCATATCTGCGTAAGCTCCTCGTAATCCTGCAGGTGAAGATAGTTGAAGCGCGGGTCGCTGGCCCTCAGCAGACGGGAAATCATGTCCTTTTTCTGCTCTCCGTCCATTCCGCCTTCCCTGAAGTATTGTTTCATGGCGCCGAAGAAAGCAGAGAATTCTCCCTTCTGCCTAAGGATTTCCAGGCGTGTGAGCTCTGAATAATCGCTTTTGCCGTTGATGGTTTCCAGACGTGTGAGAAGGGAATCTGCGGTTTCGAACTCACCGCACATAATGCAGGCATCCAGTTTGCCGCCAATCAGCTGGGGGTCGTTCGGGCTAAGTTCCATAAGCTTGGAATACAGCTCCACGGCCTGCTCGCTGCGGTTTGTCAGGTAAAGGATGTTTGCAAGTGCCTGGCCATACCATATGTTTGTGCTGTCCAGCTGATAGGCCTTGCTGAAATTTTCCAGGGCCGTCTGCCCGTCTTTCAATTCCTGCGCTATTCGGCCGATGTAGAAATATGCCGCGTCGTTGCCCGGATCCAGGTTCTGCACCTGTTTCAAAAGATTGTAGGCCTCGCTGTATTTTGCATCGTTGAAATACTGCACCGCAGTAACAAGGCCCATGCTGGACAGTTTCCTGTCCTTGATGTCCTGGCCCGCGAGATTGGCAAAACCTGCAAACAGCAGCAATAATGGGATTATGACCTTCCTTATATTCATATGGTGCAAAAATAAAATAAAAAATAAGGATGACCAAATGATGTGCCATCCTTATTTCTTATGAGGGTTAGATTAGAGGTTTGCGTTAAGCTCTTTCCAATTTGCGATTGCAGGAACGATGTCAAGGCTGATGATCTCCTCGCGCATCTTGCAAAGGTGCTCGTATGAAGTCTGAAGGTCTGCCATCTCCTGTGCTGTACCCTCCGGTTTGCTGTAGTGAACGCCATCTGCGTCAATAACGGTTGGCATAGCCATGAACACGTTCTTGAAGCCGCAAGTGTCGCAGTTTACATAGCAGCCTGCAGGCCATGTGAATTTCTCACCGCCCATTGCAGCCTCAATCATCTTAACAGCCTGGTATGCAGGGCTCTGGAACGAGCTGCGGCCGCGGAGTTTGATGATTTTGCTACCGCCCTGAACTGTGTCAAGCTTGATCTGTGCCCACTGCTCCTCTGTGAGATTGTACTCTGCAAGAGCTTTGCCGTCAACAAGAGTCTTTGAAGCGAATACCGCCATTGCCTCGCCGTGACCGCCGTAAGTGTATGCGTTGGTAACTTTGCTCTGCTGTACGCCGCAAGCTGCTGCAAGAGCCTCCTGCAGACGTGTAGAGTCCAGGGCTGCAAGTGAAGTGAGCTGATTTGCCTTCAGACCGCTGTGGATGAGTGCTGTGAGAGCTGTAACATCGGCAGGGTTGAAGATAACTACAACATGTTTTACATCAGGACAGTATTTCTTGATGAGGTCACCGAACTCTGCTGCAATCTGGCAGTTGCCTTTCAGCAGGTCCTCACGTGTCATACCCTCTTTACGTGGAGCGCCGCCCGATGAAATGATGTATTTGGCGTTTGTGAATGCCTCCTCCGGGTTGGTTGTCCATGTGATGTTGGCACCAGGGAATGCGCAGTGGCACATTTCCTCTGCAACGCCATGAACGCCAGGCTCGAAGATATCATAAAGACAGATGTTCGGAGTGAGACCAAGCATCAAAGCGGTCTGGGCCATATTGGAGCCTATTGCACCGCCTGCACCTACAATGAGGAGTTTCTCGTTTGTTAAATAGTTCATATCTAAAAATTTAATGGTTTTCTTAAAGCGGTACAAATTTAATAAATTTTCGCGGATTGAAAAAGATATTGTATATTTGCACAACTATATGGGACTATATTTACATAAATCTCTTGATAACGACGCCGAGATATACGTCTGGCAAATCACAGAGACAGAGGAACAGTTGAAATCAATGTGTTCCATTCCAACCGATGAGTTGGAGGAAATCGGAATGTATGCAAGCGAAAGCCAGAGAAAGCAGAAACTTGCCGTACGTTGCCTGTTGGAAGAGGCATTCGAGGAAAAGGTGTATCTGAATCACCACGATAACGGCAAGCCGTTCATCGAGAATGAGGCAACCAACATCAGCATCACTCACACAGAAAAGTACGTTGCAATCATCCTTCACAAAGAGGATGACCTTGGTATAGACATAGAGTCTCTGGACCGTGATTTCTCTGCAGTGGAGGCGAAAGCCCTCAGCGAGGATGAAATCGAGGACCTGGAGGAGGATCGTACAGAAAAGAACGAACAGCTTGCCATCTATTGGTGTGCGAAGGAAGCCATCTATAAAAGAATGAGTGTAAACAAGGTGGACTTTGCAGAGCAGATAGAGGTTGAAAGCTTCAATGTCCGCAAGGAAGGCGAGCTGGAGGCCACTTTCATCCACAAGGATGGCTATGAAGAGGAGTTCGATCTTGAATACATGACCTTCGACCGCCACGTGCTTGTATGGCTTGTAGGCTAAAAAAATTCAGAAATTCGTTTTGAAACGGATAATTTAGCTAAAGTCTTATAAATCAATATCTTGGAAGGATACCGTTTTGCACTTTTGCGCAGAACGGTATCCTTTTTATGCCTAAAAATCGGCCTTCTACGCATCTGTAGTGGACATTCTGCAAATTAAACGTGTAATTTTTTTACACGGATAACGAGCCCTAGCTTTGCCGAAAAGTTTACGATAATGGTTTCTATCGGTAAAATTAGTTGCTCATTAAGTTTGATTCTGGTTCTGCCGGCACTCATGGTGTCGTGCAGAACCACTTTCAAACTTTCAAGACTCAAGACGGAATCGGCCCCGGCAGAACTGAACCTGGGCCTTCAGAAAGATTTTGTGCCATCCAGGATAGACAGTCTGCCCCGGAACGATACCATAACGGTTGTTGACATGGACGGTAAACAGCTTATCCTCATGAACGCCATAAAGGATGATGACGGCAACATGGTGGCCAACCAGGTGCTGGATGCAGCCGTGGTTGTGGCGCGTTTCCGTAATGTGCCGGAACGTAACGGAAAGGTGGATCTGGAGTTTCAGGTGATAGTCCCGCAGCAGCTGCACGACAAAGATTGGCAGATACGCTATCAGCCCTATATGTACATTCTTGAAGACAGCCTGAAGCTGGACCGCATATTTATAACCGGCCAGCAATACAGGCGCAGGCAGCTGCGCGGCTACCAGCAGTACCGGCGTTTCCTGGATTCCATCATCAGCGACACCACCCGTTTCATAGACAGCCGGGCCTTGGAGATATGGATACAGCGCAATATTCCCGGGCTTTACGCCTTCCGTACAGACAGTTCCTTTGTGGATGACCAGCAGTTCAGCAGCGCTTTCGGCGTTGGAAAAGTTGAGGCGGTAGACCACTATACAGATCATTTTGCCCGCCATCTGAATGATATGCGCATCGGCCGTAAGGACAAAAAATACCAGCGCTATGTGAAAGTGCCCCTGGAAACGGAGGGCATACGCCTGGACACCGTACTGCAAAGCATCAGCGGCAATTACATATACAATTATGTACAGACCATAAGGACCAGACCGAAGCTTAGGAAAGTGGATATTGTGCTGGATGGCCAGGTGTACCGTCAGGATGAAAAGATTTTCGACATACCGCCAAGCGAGCCCCTCACCTTTTTCATTTCCTCCATATCGGCATTTGTGGACGGTACGGAAAGGTATATGACTACCGTGGTGGAGCGCAAGGCCAACCTGAATGCCGCCTACAATATTGAGTTTGCGACGGGAAGCAGCGATGTAAGGCCGGAACTTTCAAACAATTCGGCGGAGATAGGGCGTATCAAAGCCCATTTGGACCAGCTGCTGGAGAATGTGGATTTTGATTTGGACAGCATTGCGGTTACGTCCTCCTGTTCGCCGGAGGGAAGCGTATCGGCCAACAGGCAGCTTAGCCACAGGCGTGGGGAAAGCATATCGGCCTATTTCCGCAATTACATACGTCACAAGGAAGATTCCCTGGCAAGAGAAAGGGGAGTGGTGCTGAATCTGGATGAAAGTTATGCGGCAGAAACGGAAAAACGCCCGCAGATACGCTTCCTGAACCGTTCCATGGCGGAAAACTGGCCTTTGCTGAATATGCTGGTTGAGGCCGATACAGTTCTTACGTACACCCAGAAGGAGGAGTATTATGCATACCAGGACATGAGTGACCCCGACGACAGGGAACAGGCCATGAAAAGGGAAGGCTGGTATGCTCATGTCAAAGATGCGCTTTATCCCCGCCTTCGCAGTGTCCAGTTCCGTTTCCACCTCAGCCGCAGGGGTATGATCAAGGACACCGTCCACACAACCGTGCTGGATACCTTGTATATGTCCGGGGTGCAGGCGATAAGGGACAGGGATTATGAAAAGGCAGCCGAAATACTTGGCCCGTATGCCGATTTCAATACCGCTGTCGCCTATCTGGCCCTGGACAGGAATGCCAGCGCCTACAATATCCTGTGTGAATGCCCGCGCAACGCCAGTGTGGACTATATGATGGCCATCATCCACGCCCGAAGGGGAGAAGACCAGAAGGCAGTACAGTACTATATGGATGCCTGCGCGAAAAACGGACAGTTTGTCCACAGGGGTAATCTGGATCCTGAAATAAGTGTTCTCATAAAGAAGTACAACCTTAATAAAAATCTTTAAAATGAAGAAAATCTATCTTTTGACTTTGATGCCTGCGCTTATGTGCCAGGCTTCATGTACCACCGCACTGGACACCCAGGCGCAGCCGGATCAGGGCACAGCCGTAACCTTTTCCATCGTGGACGGCGATGCCTATTCCGTAACCAAGGCAACCGGAACAATCAACGATGCCGCAGTATCCAACGTGCAATTTTTCGTGTTCAATGCGGACCACACCCTGAACGCATACAAGAAGACAACTGCTTCAAGCGCCACATTCCGGGTTTCTAATACAGGACCTCTGAATTGTTATGCACTGGTGAACATAGATGACAACCTGTCCTCAATCTACACGGAGAGTGATCTTCTTGCAAAGAAATCCCTTCTGGACTCGAATCAGGCCACAAAACTCCATATGTTCGGTTCGCGTGCCTCCGCCAATATTTCTGCTTTGACGGAACTGTCCATCCCGGTGACCAGGTTTGCCGCGAAGGTGAGCATTGATGCCGTGGAAGTGGATTTTGCTTCCTCCGCCCTTCAATCACGGTCTTTCAAAATCACAGGCATATACCTGATAAACGCCAATTCCCAGTGCACTTTCCAGGATATGGCTCCGGATTACAGGTGGAAAAACAGGCAGAAGCTTGTGAGCGGGGAGTGTACGGCCCTTCTGGCAGATACGGGGCTGAATATCTCACTCACCCCCACAACTCCTATGAATACGCCTCACACTTTCTACTGTTATCCCAACCACAATACAAGCGATGCCCCGTTCACGCGCCTTGTTGTGGAAACCATGCTGGATGACACGAAATACTACTACCCTGTGAATATCTATGCCGATTCCAACAAAAAACTGGAGTCCAACAAGCACTATCACATTTCAAAAATGACCATTACGGGACTTGGTTCCAGCAACCCCGATGTTATTCCAAGCCTTAAAAACGTGAAATACAGTGTAGAAGTGAAAGGATGGGATGTAATAAACCTGAACGATATAAATTATTAGCGTGCCTTTCCGTATTGCTTCTGTGTCTTTCCTGCCGGGTGCTTGAAGACAGGGCACCCTGCCCGTGCATGGTGGACCTTGTGTATGCCGGGAAGGCGGCGGAGGATGTCCTGTTGGTGTTCTGGCACGAAGACCGCTTCATAAGCAGCGATGTTCTGGACTGGTGGGCCTGTGATGAGGTGTACAGGACAAAACTGTCGAAAGGGAAGAACGGCTTCTGCGCCATAAAGGGTGGCCGTAGTCTTGTCCATGACTCCCCGTTTGTATCCATCCCCTATGGGAGGGATATGGACAGCCTGTATGCCTGTTCGGCTCTTCTGGACTGCCGTGGAGAGTATGTTGTGGACACGGTCTGCCTCCACAAGCAATTCGCAAGCCTGGAAGTGAGGTTCAGGAATATGGATTCCCTGGGTGAAGACTATTCTCTGGAACTTTCATCAAAGGTGGCCGGCCTATACGTTCCGGATCTGCGGCCCATGCATGGAGATTTTCTGTGCAGCCTGAAGTTTTGCGCGGAATCCGGTGCGTACCGCTGCCGCCTTCCGCGCCAGAATGGGGATTCTTTGGAACTGCACCTGCTGAAAAGCGGGGACGGAGGTTTGGTGGACACGATAGACCTTGGCGGCATCATCCGGGGGAGCGGCTATGACTGGCAGGCGGAAGACCTGAAAGACATATCGCTGGAGCTGGATTTCGCCCGCGTGGAACCCGAAACCAGAATTGAGATATGGGATGATATTTCCCTTGGAAAAATAGAGTATTGAAAATGAAACACAAAATTTTGATTCTAGCCTTGCTGTGCACCGTTTCGTGTCAGAGGGCGCTCCTGCCTGAACGGGTTCCGGAGGAGGATGGGAAGTGCGTAACGCTTCAGTTCCACTTTACGGTTGGCGAGCCTCTGGTGAAAAGCGTGTTCATGCTGGACGAGGACGAGCAGCAGAAAAAGATATCGGACCTGAACATATTTTTCTACAGGAATCAGTCTCTGTGCCCGGAATTCTCCGTATACACCACATCGGCAGATCCGGAGGTGGAGCTGCCGGACAGTGAGGGTGAATTCGGCGTGTATGTGCTGGCAAATGTGGGAGATGTCAGGGAAAGGATAGCTGCGGAATGCCCGGATGAAACCCGGATGAAATCCTGGGTTTATGATATAGGTGATTATTCCCAGTTTCCGTCCAGAGGCTTTCCCATGGCCTGCAGCCGCAATTTCAGCCGAAAAGAGGATCCCGCGTTTGAACTGGTGAGGCTGGTTGGCAGGATAGGTGTAAGGATGCAGAACACCAGCGGATACAACGTTGAGATAAAATCCATGATCCTGCGGCATTCGGTGCGCAAGATTGCCCCGTTTGCCCGGGACGGCTTCACAGCCGCCTCCGCGTCCGATGTTTTCGGCGCTGACAGCATGAACGATCGCCTGTCCGATGCGGATCTGCAGAAATTTGCGGAAGGACAGACCGTGTATATGTACTGCTGCGAGAATAACCAGGGACCTCTGCTGTCCGGGAACAGCAGACCGGACATGAAATCCATATACAATATTCCAGAGGCGAAAAGGAATCTGGTAACCCACTTCGAGATTGCCGCCAGGCTTTATTCCGATGCCGTGCGCTGGGAGAATGTCTATTACCGCTTCTGTCTGGGCGGCGATACGGTTTCCGATTTCAGCATAAAGAGGAATGTGGAGTATTCCTGCTGCGTGAACTTCCGGAATCAGCCTTACGACACGGGATGGACCGTGGAGCCGGACAATCCGCAGTACAAGGGTTCCGTAGGAGTTACCTACAGACCCGCGAAATATACTCCTGGATGGGAAGTCCTCACTTTCCCCGAAGCTTCGGCCGCCAATCCTGTGAATCTGATACTGTCCGATGCGTACGGACGCCCGGTAATGAACCTCGTCGTAGACGGAAACCGCAGGAATCTCCCCACATTCCCTTCGGACGTGGCGGATTCGGATTATCTTCTGATGGGGAACAAGCTTTTTCTGCGCTCGCTTCACAATTCGGACAGGAAACTGCTTGCAAGCCAGAACGGGAAAAAGGATGTTGAGCTTTCCGTGCCGAAGAAAACCAGGGCAAGCCTGCGCATGTATGCGGTGAGTGCGTCCCGCCAGATTGTGCCTGTGCAGTATGCCCTGTCCGGCCGGGAGTATGAATTCATGCTGGAGCCCTGTGATGAGGACAGCGGCAGCCGCCTTTCGTGGAACGATTTCCTGTATCCTTCGGAAATAGTGGACTATTACGGAGAATCGAAAATTAGCGCCTGCTGGGCAACATCCATTGATTATGATATCGGACTGTATTCCAAGTCTACCGGAAGATATGTGGAGAGTCTGGATCCGGATGATATGGTGATAGCTCCGGAGGAAGAGGGGCAGGCAAGCATCACGCTTACAATCCCTGACGGAGACTACTGTTTGAAACACAACGTGTATTCCAACAATACGGGCTTTTCAGGCAGTGCCTATTATGATGTGGATATATTCTCTTCCTCCAGCCCTGTTGCAAGGACCCTTTCCGTCCTTTCGCTGGACAACAGCGGGGCAGATTTAAGCAATCCCGCCCGAAACGGCAATGCAAGTCTTTCCCTTTCATCCTGCGGGGTGGACGTGAATTCTTACGGGGACTGTTTCGTGAACTGTGTTCCGGGCATAGCCTACGGTACTCTCGGGGTGTCATACGCGTCGGCCGTCAAAAGCCTCAATCTGAGATTTGACGATTATACCAACGGCAACGGCAGGCTGGATTTGCTGCTATGGGATTATTCCAAGGCCCCGGCCAGGTATATCCTGCCTCTGAAAATTTATCTGGACTATACGGTGGTTCCTAATTTCGGCCTTCTGATGAATCCGGGCTATTATACGGAGTCCCAAAGCTTTTCCGGCGCGTCGCGCATAGGCAGCGACACCATTACCGGGCATTGCTGGGGATACCAGTTCATTGCGGCAAGGAAGGACAGCCGATATGGTTTTGATGCCTATCCGCAGGGTGGCAGTTCCATGATGGAAACCCTGGCTTCCTTGTCCAACATACAGATAAGAAGCGAATTCGCGAACAGACTGGAGCATACTTCGTCCGTGAGACTGTCCTGGTATAACGGCGGAAACTTCCTGTACAACGACAGCTATCAGGTTCAGGACCCTTCGGCCGATAACGGTGGCACCATACTGTTCTGCGACCCTTCAATCCTTCGCAACAAGGAATGGACCTTCAAGAAGACTGGCGGCGTGTGGAAGAATCAGACTTCTGCGGATCTTCTGGGAAGGTATGCGGGAGATCTGCTTTCCGACATGGCCTCCATGCTGGTGCCGGTGCTGTACCGGAATGGTGTTAAGGCCCGGGAGTTCAGGCGTCAGGAGCTTCCGGGAGGGTATATGGTTAATTATAAATTAGATATAAGCACCTGCATAGAGCAGCTTACAGGCGATTGGAATAACTAAAGTTTTGCCAAATCAAAAATTATTGCTACCTTTGTGCCCCCTATAGTGGATAGGGAACGCAGTATTTATTTATAGTATTAACCAAAAATTTCAAGACAGTGGACACACTAAGCTACAAAACTATTTCTGTGAAACCAGCAGAAGTAAAGAAAGAGTGGTATGTCATCGACGCAACTGACTTGGTGCTCGGTCGTCTTGCTAGCAGGGTTGCTCTTGTGCTTCGCGGCAAGAACAAACCAAGCTTTACCCCTAATGTTGACTGTGGTGACAATGTAATCATCGTTAACGCAGACAAGGTAAGACTTACTGGTAAGAAAATGAACGAGCGTGTGTATGTACGCTACACCGGTTATCCAGGTGGCCAGCGTTTCATCACTCCAAAAGAGTTGCTGAAGAAGAAACCAACTCAGCTCCTAAGGATGTCAGTTAAGGGTATGCTTCCTAAGAATCGTCTTGGTAACAAGCTCATCAACAACCTGTTCCTTTATGCAGGTCCAGAGCACCCACACCAGGCACAGAACCCTAAAGAGATTAAGTTGAACGAATTGTAAAAATGCAGAGCATGAAAATTACAAACGCCCTTGGAAGACGTAAATCAGCAGTTGCTCGCGTCTACATTACCCCAGGTAAAGGCAACGTCGTTATCAACGATCGTGAGCTTGCAGCATATTTCAAAGAGGAGACTCTCCAGTATGTTGTAAACCAGCCTTTCGAGATTACTGGTACTGTAGGTCAGTTTGACGTTAAAGCCAACCTTGACGGTGGCGGAATCAAAGGTCAGGCTGAGGCCCTTAGGCTTGGTATCTCCCGCGCACTTTGCGAGGTTGATAAAGAGGCCTATCGTCCTGCGCTTAAGGCAGCTGGTATGCTGACTCGTGATTCTAGAGAGGTAGAGCGTAAGAAACCAGGTCAGCCTGGCGCACGTCGTCGCTTCCAGTTCTCTAAACGTTAGTCATCAGATTTACGAACTTTTTCGCTGTTTTGGGTTGAAACTTTGGGGACTTTCCCCGGACGTGAGTTCAGAGAAACTACTCCTTGTTGCCCATGACGCACCAATCTCCGGGACCGGCCAGGCCGCTACCCAGCGAGATGAAAATTATTAACACAAATTAAAAAAGCTTAAAATGGCTAGAACTAATTTCCAAGAATTGCTTGATGCAGGTGTTCACTTCGGACACATGGCTCGCAAGTGGAATCCTAAAATGGCCCCATACATCTTCGACCAGAAAAACGGAATCCACATCATCGACCTGCATAAAAGTATAGTAAAGAT
>JAKSKO010000019.1 GCA_024401715.1 Bacteroidales bacterium | reverse complement strand
TATACTTTAAATACGTTAATTTTCGTAACTGTCTCAGCATTAAGCACTTGGGCACAATGCCGCCCTTTTAAGGGGTTACAAAGGTACGAATATTTCCCTAAAGTACAAACTTTTTTGGGAAAAATTTTTCACTATTGACCGTATTTTTTGATAATCAACTTTTTACTTTTCAAGCAGTTACGAATGTTGTTGAAAACTTTTTCGGTGTGTTTTCGACCAAAATGACTATCTTTGTTCACATGAAAGGAAAGCTCATCATTCCCGCAGTTTTTTCGCTGCTTTTTTCATTTTTTCTCTCCGATGCATCGGCACAGGACGCCGGGGAGGAAGGGAAATGCGTCATAAATACGGACGAAGTGTCGCACATCCATAAAGGCTGGGGCGTTTCCCTGTGCTGGTGGGCAAACATGTGCGGGCAGTGGGAAGACAGAGAACTGGACAAGGTCATAGACTGGCTGGTGAGCCCGGACGGCCTCAACTACAATGTGTTCCGATACAATATAGGCGGCGGGGACGACCCTATGCACCGCAATTGCCAGCCCCATCACATGAACATGGGAAAGGGCAAGGGTCTTCGGGCCGAAATGCCCGGATTCAGGGAGCACCCGGACAGCGGATACAACTGGCAGGCCGATTCGGCGCAGATACGCGTGATGCTGAAAATAAAGCGGAAACGTCCCGATGCGGTGTTCGAGTCTTTCAGCAATTCCGCGCCATGGTGGATGACGGAAAGCGGCTGCTGTGCGGGTAACGAGAATCCGCTTGAGGATAATTTACCGGCCGGGAGCTACGAGGCTTTTGCGAAATATCTTGTTGACGTGTGCGTGCATATGCGCGATACATATGGTATTGAATTTCATTCGCTTGAACCTTTCAACGAGCCCACGACGGATTATTGGAGACGCAGCGGCGTGCAGGAGGGATGCCATTTTTCGCCGGCATCGCAGGTGGCTTTTCTGAAGGTGCTGGAGCCCATGTTGCGGCAAAGCGGGCTGGGAACAGTGCTGGCGGCATCGGACGAAACGGGCACCAGGCTGTCGCTGGAAAGCTTTGATGCCTACGGGGAGGATGTGCGTCTGCTTGGACAGTGGAATGTGCACACCTATCAGGCAACATCGGCCGAAAGGGAGCTGCTGAGAAAGAAGGTGGAAGCGGCGGGGCTGAGGCTGTGGATGAGCGAGACGGGAAGCGGCGGCAAGGGCATAAAGGGAAACCTTGGCATGATGCAGCGCCTGTTTGACGATGTGAAGCAACTGAAGCCGGACGTGTGGTGCGACTGGCAGTATATTGAAGAGTTTGGGGATCAGTGGTGCCTTGTGCGCGCAGATTTCAGGCATTGCAACAGCGTGCGTCTGAAAAACTGGTACCTGCGAAGGCAGATTACGCAGTTCATTGTGCCGGGCTCGAAGATCCTTGCATGCGGCGACGCCCATACCCTTGTGGCGCTCACGCCCGGGGGAAAGCTTGTGCTGGCGTGCCTTAACGGCGGGGACGAGGTGGTGGAGAAAAGCTTCCGCCTGCCGGGCCGTCCTAAGAAGAAGGGTAAAATGTACGTGACATCGGCAAGGGAGGACATGAGGGAAAGCAGCGTGGAGACGGACGGAGAGGAGATTTCTGTAAGCCTGAAGCCAAGGAGCGTCTGCACCATGGTTTTCCAGTATTGAAAATTTGACTATATTTGTTTCTGAATGGCCGGTGAGCGGCCGGAATGATTGGACGTTATGGATAAAAGGGCGCAGAAAATAGAGAGAGTGACGCTGGGCGGTGCGGTTTGCAACGTGGCGCTTTGCGTTGGCAAGCTGATGGCAGGTTTCATAGGAGGGAGTTCCGCCATGGTGGCCGATGCCGTGCACTCTTTTTCAGACCTGGTGAGCGACATCATAGTTATAATCTTCACGCGCATAACAGCCAAGGAGAAGGATTGCAGGCACGAGTACGGGCACGGCAGGTTCGAGACCCTGGCATCGCTGGCCGTGAGCCTGCTGCTTATTGTTGCCGGCGCCATAATGCTGACCGAAGCGGTGGAGGACATCTATTATATAATGAAGGGCGTGGAGGGCGAGCGTCCCGGCTATATCGCCCTGGCCGCAGCCGTGATCTCCATTCTGGTGAAGGAGCTCCTGTACCAGTGGACAAAGAGGGTGGGCACGCAGCTGAACAGTTCCGTGATGATTGCCAACGCCTGGCATCACCGTTCCGATGCCCTGTCTTCCGTAGGTTCCGTGATAGGCATCGGCGGCGCCATCCTGATGGGCGGCAAATGGATAATGCTGGACCCGCTTACAGGCGCAGTCATAAGCGTGATAATCATAATAGTGGGCGTGAGGATGTCCCTGCCCGCAATAAACGAGCTCACCGATGCATCGCTTTCCGATGAAACGGAAGCCGAGATACTGGCCATGCTGGCCGGAACCGAGGGGGTTCTGGGCGTGCACGAACTGAAGACACGAAGCTGCGGACACTACTACGCCATAGAGGCGCATATCGTGGTAAACCCTGACATTACGGTGGCGGAGGCACACGACATCACCGTCCATGCAGAGAAAGCCCTGCGCAGCACCTACGGCGGCCAGACTCAGATTTCCATACATGTGGAGCCGAACGACACTGCCGAATAGACATCAGGAATTGATGAGCAGAAGGGGGATGGGGAAGGCGCCGGAAAGCTGGGTGGCAAGGCCACCGGTAAGGCGTGGATTGGCTTCAAGAAGATATGGAAGGCCATCCTCGGATGAGATTATGAAATCGAAGCCGCAGACGCCGGTATAGTCCAGGGCGTCCAGAACCTTGGCGGCAATATCTTCCAGCTGCGGCATGGAGCACAGCGTGCGCCGGGCTGCGTCCACGGGGTTCCCGGGATGCGATTCCCTTTCCGCTGCGCCAGGCAGCGTCTCCCGGCGGCTGTAACTGCTTGCCAGTATAACATGGGAGCCGGAACAGAAATCCTTAACAAATGACGGCGCTGCGCCGGAACGGAAGTCCGGAAGGGACGAAGCAGGAAGACGGAGAGCATCAACGCTGTATTCGGTGCCGGGGATGAAGCGCTGGATCATGTAGGGACCGGAAGCGCCCTGGGTGCGGATAAGGTTACGAAGACCGCATATATCGGACGGAAGTCTCACGCCCTGGCCTCCGAAAGAAACGTCGCGCTTGAAAACGGTGCGCACGCCATCGGGGACATCATCGGCCGAAGGGAAACTCTGTGGAACGGGAACACCCAGGCTGCGGAAAAATTCATATGATTGGAGTTTGCTGTCCAGAAGTTCCACTTTCTGCGGATCCTCCACCAGCGGTGTCACATCGGGATACAGACGCATAAGTTCCGCCTTGAAACGGGACAGGGCCACAGGATTGCCTATGGGAAGGATATGGGTGCAAGGATATTGGGCAAGGGCTTTCAACAGTTCCCGCCTATAGCCGCTCTCGTCACGGAAGACCGTCTGAGGAAAAGGCACAAGGCGGGCCTCAACCCCAACGGAATTGAGGTAGTGCAGCGCCACCGGGCCAATCTCCCCCATGGTCCCGAAAAGCAATATCCTGCCGGATCCCAACGTCATATACCCCGAAAAACGGGCGGCATCGGAAGAATCCGTATGCCGCCAGTATCAAGTTTAACCGGAAGTTACTGAAGAAGATTACTTCTTGAAGTAACGGTTGAAAAGGCCCTGGAAGCCGGCGCCGTGGCGAGCCTCGTCTTTTGCCATCTCGTGAACACTGTCGTGGATAGCGTCCAGGTTAAGCTGTTTTGCAACCTTTGCAATATCCATCTTGCCTGCGCATGCGCCTTCCTCTGCAAGCATGCGTTTCTCCACGTTTGTCTTGGTGTCCCATACAACCTCGCCAAGCATCTCTGCGAAACGTGCTGCATGCTCTGCCTCCTCGAAAGCATAGCGTTTGAACGCCTCTGCAATCTCCGGATAGCCCTCACGGTCTGCCTGACGGCTCATTGCAAGGTACATACCCACCTCTGTGCACTCGCCTGCGAAGTGATCTTTAAGGCCCTGGCGTACGAAATCGCCGTCCGGACCTGCAGGGATAGCCTCTGCCACACCAAGCTCGTGCTCTGTTACGAAGTTAAGGCCTGCGTTCTCTTCCATCTTGTTGAATTTTGAACCGGGAACCTTGCACAAAGGACATTTTTCAGGAGCGGTGTCACCCTCGTGAACATAACCGCAAACAGGACAAATCCATTTCATATCTTTAATCGTTTTTAAATTAATATTATCGTTTTGTTTTCGTAATGCAATATTAGGCATTCCTGCGTAATTAAACAAACAAATTCCGGACAAGAAATGGTAGATTTCGGCACAAAATGCAACTTTGCCTATCAACATGCCGTAATTTACCATTTTTCTCACTAATATTGCAGTCATGGAAGCAAGAGACATCAAGAACATATTCCGCGCCGTTTGCGAAACCCCAAGTGACAACGGCCTCATCATAGACTACATGCCGGGATTCCTGTACAAGGGAGAGGTGGACGATGCCACGCCGCACGTGCACACCTTTTATGAGATATTGTGGTTCAAAAAGGGAACCGGACGCCACTTTGTGGATTTCAGGGAATATCCGGTGAAGCCGGGCACCATATTTTTCCTTGCCCCGGGGCAGGTACATCATTTTGACGGCAGCAGCGATTATGAAGGCCTTGCAATAAAACTATGCACGGATTTCATGCAGAGCAGGGGCGATGAAAGCGATCTTTTTGTGAAGTACGACATCTTCCACACCTTCGACACCGCACCTTATTATATTATAGATGAGGCAACATCGGCCCAGCTGGAGGCGCTGGTGCAACAGCTGGAGGCCGAAAAGAGTGAAAAGAACACCTTCGGCCATATAGACGTGCTGCGCTCGCTGCTGAAGCTGTTCCTTATAAAGGTGCACAGGTACGGGCATCAGGAAAAGGGCCTGCATCTGGATGAGCTGCGCCCGTCGCACCGCCTTTTCGTAATGTTCAGGCGCCTGCTGGAAAAGGAATTCGCGCAGAAGCACACAGTGCAGGAGTATGCCGATGAGCTGAATGTTGCCGTGCGCACGCTGAACAAATGCGTGAACGAGTGCTCCGGCAGGTCTCCCCTTTCCATGATAAACGACAGAATAATGCTGGAAGCCAAGCGCCAGGTGCGCTATACGAATCTGCTCATAAAGGAGATCGCCTTCAACCTGGGCTATGAAGATCCTTCATATTTCGTGAAGTTCTTCAAACGCCAGACAGGGTTGCTCCCGTCCGAGTTCCGGGAGATGGAAGACCCCAATGAGAGAGCCTGAGAGAGGTATTATTTAGGAATTAATACTTTTGTTAAGGGAGGTATTTTCAAATTCCTCCTTTTATTATAGGTGTATGGATAACTTTGTGGATATAAGCTTATTCATACAGCTATGAAGTACAGATTCAAAACATCCGGATTTCTATTTTTCCCCCTTATCCTGGTGTGCTGCGGCATATTGCTGGCAACATCTTGCAAGAAGAACGTAATTCAGGAAAAAACCAGGCCACAGTGCTATGAGCAATTGCTGGAAAAATACCAGGCAGGCGAAGGTTACACTGATTTGAAAGAGTTGCAAAGCTTCGTGAAGATATTTTTCGGGAACGAAGCCGTTACCGTAAATGCAAAGGACATCCCATTCGGAAAGGTTCTTCCACAGTTGGACAAGGATTCGTTCGTGAAAGCGTCCCTGAAGGATGCCTATCCGCTGTTCATGCTGATAGAAGACACTGGCATAAGCATATTTGCTTCCAACGGAGAATCTTTTTTCATCAGGAACCTCAGCTACATTGAAAAACCGGAGGAACCGGATAAACCTGCAGAACCGGAGCAGCCAGAAGAACCTGAAGAACCGGAGCAGCCCGTTAAACCGGAGTACACAATACCCGTAATCCACCTTACCACCAACGGTGGCGCAAAGATAGACAGCAAAGACGTCTATGTGGAGGGAACCATCAAAGCGGAAGATCCTTCCTGCCATTTTTCCGATGTGGCGGTGTTTGAATCGGCCATGCAGATACGCGGACGAGGCAACACCACCTGGGGCATGCCGAAAAAGCCGTACAAGATAAAACTGCCGGAGAAGGCACCTATCCTGGGCATAGCCAAAGACAAGGAGTGGGTGCTGCTGGCAAACTATTCGGACAAAACCCTGCTGAGAAACGCAACGGCAATGCAGATATCGCGTGTGCTGGGCTTCAGCTGGACCCCTGTCATGATAAGCGTAAACGTTTATTTGAACGGCGAGTATCAGGGAGTGTACACCTTCACAGAGCATAAGAAAGTTTCCAAGAGCAGGGTGAACATCACCGAGATGAAGGCCACGGACAATGAGGGCGAGGCCGTTACCGGAGGCTATTATCTGGAGCTTGAGAACGAATCCATCAGCGAGCCTTTCTTCTTCAAGACCAGCCGTTATGGCGTCACAGCCATGTCTCACGAACCTGAAAACCCATCGGAAGAGCAGAAGGCATACATAAAGCAGTACTTTGAGGATATGGAGTACCGCCTCAGCCGCATAGGCCACAGCAGCGATTACAACTATGAGGATTACATCGATGTTAACTCTTTCGTGAACTACTACATCATAGAGGAACTCACCAAAAACCCTGACGGAAACTTCCGCAAGAGCACCTTCCTTACAAAGGACAGGAACAAGAAGCTGGAGCTGTATCACGTATGGGATTTCGACATCACCATGGGCAATTGCAACTACTGGGGAGACCAGAGCACAAACCCTGGAGGCTGGCTGATGAAAGATTGCGTATGGTTCAACCGCCTGTTCAAGGACCCGGCTTACGTGAACGCAATAAAGAAGCGTCTGAATGAAAAATATGATGAGCTTTGGGACGTGCAGAACTTCATACTGGACCAGGTGAAACTGCTGGACGGAGAGCAGAACCACAACTTCCAGCGCTGGCCTATCCTTGGGCAGTATGTATGGCCTAACGCAGTATGGTACAACACTTACGATGAAGAGGTGGACTATCTGATAAACTTCTATCTGGGCCGTCTGGAGTGGCTGAAAAACGAGGTAAACAAACTTTAAGACACTGGAAGAATGTTGCTTGGCGTCATACTTGGCATAATTGCCGGCGTTTCCTGCTTCAGCCCGCTGGAGGGATATGTGAACAGGGAGGAAAGCGCCCACAGGCAGGAAATATGTCTGAACGGCTATTGGGATTTCCAGGCGGTGGAACTGCCTGCGGACTACAGGTATGGAAGCGGAACAGCCCCCGTCCTGCCGCAGTGCCGCATGGGTGAATGGGACAAGGTGCGCATAAAAATACCTTCCCCATGGAACGTGAACGCCTTTGCCAACAACAATGTGGAAGGCCCGGACCACAGGAACTACCCTTCGTATCCGGAAAGCTGGAACAGCGTTTCCATGGCCTGGATGCACAAAAGCGTGGAAATTCCGCAGCAGTGGAACGGACAGCGCATCATCCTGCATTTCGAGGCCGTGGCAGGATATGCCGAAGTATATGTGAACGGAAGCAAGGTGGCGGAGAATTTTGATATTTTCCTCCCGTTCCAGGCCGATGTGACGGATTTCGTGAAAGCCGGACAGAAGGCGGAAATACTTGTGGGAGTGCGCAGCCAGAGGCTGTTTGAAGACACATCCGGTGTGGGAAGAAGGATAATCCCCGCAGGAAGCATGTGGGGCTATCACATAAACGGAATATGGCAGGACGTATACCTGCTGGCCTATCCGCAAACCTACATAAAGGACGTTTACATCAAACCGCTGGTGGCGGAATCCGTGCTGGAGCTTAGCGTGAAGGTACAGGGCGGAGGCAAAGCCGTTAAATCGGCCAAAATAAAGGGAATTGTGCGCCGGTGGCTGAATAAGGCGGGAGAGGATGTGGAAAATGCACCCGTACCTGCATGGGAGCTGGGAGAAAAGGTGCTTGAAATTCCTGCAAGAGGAATAAGGGTCAATGCGGGGCAGGAAGCGGAATGCACCATACGCATTCCGGTGGAAAAAGGAGTGCTGGAGCACTGGAGCCCGGAAAACCCGCAGCTTTATGCGGCGCTTCTAAGCCTTGAAAGCGGCGGAAAGGAAGTGGATTTGAAATACCAGCGCTTCGGCTGGAGGCAGTGGACACTGGAAGGCACGAAACTGTGCCTGAACGGCAAGCCTTACAGCCTGAGGGGCGATTCATGGCATTTCATGGGAATACCGCAAATGACGCGCCGATATGCCTGGGCTTGGTTCAAGGCCATAAAGGACATGAACGGCAACGCAGTGCGCCCGCACGCGCAGGTGTATCCGCGTTTCTATCTGGATATGGCCGATGAGATGGGCATATGCGTGCTGGACGAGACAGCGAACTGGGCAAGTGACGGCGGTCCCAAGCTGGACTCCCCGCTGTTCTGGGAGAATTCTGCAGAGCACCTGAGGCGCTTTGTGGAAAGGGACAGGAATCACGCATCGGTTTTCGGCTGGAGCATAAGCAATGAAAACAAGCCTGTTATCCTGTATGTGCACAAAAGGCCGGATCTGATGCCGCTGCAGCAGGAGGCCTGGAAGCAGTGGAGGGACATAGTGCGCCAGCTGGACCCAAGCCGCCCGTGGATCTCATCGGACGGAGAGGATGACGGAGACGGAATTCTGCCTGTTACCGTGGGACATTACGGAGACGAGGGTTCCATGCGCCACTGGATTGAGATAGGCAAGCCTTGGGGCATAGGAGAGCACAGCATGGCCTATTATGGAACACCGGAGGAGGTTTCGGTATACAACGGAGACAGGGCATATGAAAGCATGCTGGGCCGAATGGAAGGCCTTGCAAACGAATGCTATAACCTACTGGCCGCACAGAGGCTGAACGGAGCATCATACTCCACCGTCTTCAATATGGCATGGTATGGATTGCAGCCTCTGCCGCTGGGAAAGAAAGACATAAGCACAAAGCCGGAGCTTGAGGACGGCATATTCTTCGATAATTACAAAGAGGGGGTTCCGGGAGCGCAGCCGGAGCGCATAGGACCGTATTCCTCAACCCTGAATCCGGGTTACGACCCGTCGCTTCCACTGTACAGGGCCTGGCCTATGTTTGACGCAATGCGCGCGGCGAATGCTCCTGAAGGCCCGGCATACAGCCCTTGGGCAAAGGTGGAGAAAACGCAGCCGGCCGATGTGAAGGCCGAAGAACCGTACCAGAAGATATATTTCATCGGCCCGGAAGACTCGCACATCAAAGAGGTACTGGACAGGGCCGGGGTGAAGTTCGACAGCTACAGCGAGAAAAAGATGCGCAAATCGCGCGAAAGGGCGCTTTTCATTGTGGACGCGTCGCGGGTTTGCCAGCTGCCTTATACGGGCGAGGCCGATGTGATGCTGTGGGGCATAAATCCGCAGACCGTGGAGGCCTACAACAAGATACTCCCGCACAGAATAGAGCTGGGAGATCTTTGCCGCTCTTCTTTCCTTCCGAAGCAAAAATCCTTCGTGAAAGGAATGTCCAATGCCGATTTCTACTTCTGCGAGGTGCAGAGGGAAGATGTTGTGCGCCATACATTGGGAGGAGAGTTCGTGCAGCAGGGTGAGGTTCTGCTGGAGGCCTGCCGCACAGACTGGCGCAAATGGAACAAGCGTCCGGAAGAGTTGAAGACGGCCGCTGTCCTAAGAAGTGAAAATGAATGTACCCAGCCGCTTGCAGTGATAGTGAAATGCGGCCGATGGTACGTATCAACTATGGAAAACCTTACGGGCACTGCCAAAGGGGCTGCAACCTTTGGCAAGATGCTCTTCGGGGCCGGAATTCCGTTCATCCACAGCCAGGAGGGGAAAGACCCTTCGGACATTCTGGAAGAACTCCCGGGCCTGCTTACAAAGCCTGTTACTCAAAAAGAAAATAAACCATCCGCTGTGCAGTGGTTAAGTTTGAACAGCTATGAAAACGATTCCACTCCACTTGGAAACGGAAGCATCGCAACAAATGTTTGGACTGATAGTGGTGAAGTTAGTTTAATGGTGGCCAATTCTGATGCCGGAAGCAAAATGCACAGCTGCTTCGGGCGGAAAGGGTGAGGGTCTTCGGATCCGAACCCTTTCGCAGATGCGGACGCAATAGGTTGATAATGAATTAATTACTATAATCATATGAAAGTTTTCAGGTTTCTTGCAGCTTTGTCTGTATCGATGATGCTTGCCGCCACAGCCGGCGCACAAAGCAAGCACGCCCCAAGCAGCGAATACCCATCCTATGAAGGCCTTGTGATGGCCGGCTACCAGGGATGGTTCCACAACCGCGAAAGGGGCGAGATGTACAGTAACCCGGACGACATACGTATCGACATGTGGCCGGACGTAAGCGAGTATGAACTAACCTATCCTACAGCCTACAGGCATGCGGACGGTTCGGTTGCCAGGTTTTTCTGCTCTGACGACCCAAGCACCGTACGCACCCATTTCAAATGGATGAAGCAGTATGGGCTGGACGGCGTTTTCGTGCAGCGTTTCTTCGGCAACGCAATGCCGCGCAGGGACGGAAGCCACGAGGCAACAGTTCTGGGGCACTCTCTGAAATATGCCCAGGAATATCACCGTTCCCTTGCCGTGATGTATGACCTTTCCGGCCTCAACCCCGGCAAGGACGACTGCATGAAACTGGTGGAGGACTGGAAATTTCTGGTGGACAGCCTGAAGGTTACCAGCTATGGCAAGCAGAACATGTATCTGTACCACAACGGTAAGCCTCTGGTTGTGATCTGGGGAGTGGGCTTCCCGGACCGTCCTTACGATATAAGGGACATCAAGCTGGCAGAGTTCATGGACTTCCTGCACAACGACCCCGTATATGGAGGCTGCAGCGTGATGCTTGGCGTTCCAACCTATTGGAGGACACTGGAATACGATTCTGTGGAAGACCCTTACCTGCACGAACTCATTCGCCAGTGCGATATTGTGCTGCCATGGATGGTGCAGCGTTTCTCCCCACTGGTGCACTTCGACATGGACCGCTACCGCGACGTCATACGCAAGGACATTGCATGGTGCAAAGAGGCCGGCGTGGACTATGTTCCGCTTATCTATCCGGGCTTCAGCTGGCATAACCTTAGCGTGCACGCTGCCGGCGATGTAATCGGCGCGGTGAAACCTGTGGCCAGCATTCCGCGTCAGGGCGGCACTTTCTACTGGGACCAGGCCTACACTGCAATCAAGGCCGGTGCAAAGATGCTTTACGTTGCGATGTTCGACGAGGTTGACGAGGGTACCGCCATCTTCAAGGTTACGGACAACCCTCCTGTGAGCAAGAGCGCGCAGTTCGCCGATATGGACGGTAAACCATCGGACCACTATCTTTTCCTTACCGGAGAGATTGCCAAGATGCTGCGCGGAGAGAAGGCCCTGGACAAACAGATGCCTAAAGCAGCGCTGATAACAACCCCGCAGGGCGTTATTTCCCGCCCGATAGAGGATGGCATGACAGCAAATCCTTTCATCACGCATCTCTACACCGCAGACCCATCGGCACACGTATGGGCCGACGGACGCCTTTATGTTTACGCTTCGCACGATATGGACCCTCCGCGCGGATGCGACCTTATGGACAAATACCACATCTTCTCTACTGACGACCTTGTGAACTGGACAGACCACGGACAGATTCTGGAGGCAGCCGATGTGCCTTGGGGACGTCCTGAGGGCGGTTTCATGTGGGCACCGGACTGCGCATACAGGAACGGAAAATACTATTACTACTTCCCTCACCCGTCAGAGAGCCGCTGGAACGACAGCTGGAAGATTGGCGTGGCGATAAGCAAAAAACCTGCAAGCGACTTCAAGGTTCAGAAGAAATACATAAAGAATGTCCCTCCTCACATAGACCCTTGCGTGTTCATTGATGATGACGGCCAGGCATACATGTATGTTGGCGGCAGCGCGAAATGCTATGGCGGCAAGCTGAAGAAGAACATGGTGGAGCTGGACGGCGAGATGGTGCGCATGGAAGGCCTTGAAGACTTCCATGAGGGCACCTGGGTGTACAAATACAACGGAAACTACTATCTGGTGTATCCGGACAACTATATAGAGAACGGCGTGCAGCTGAACCGCATGCACTATGCTATGTCCAAGAACCCGCTGGGACCTTGGGACTACAAGGGCATCTTCCTGGACAGGACAGACTGCGACACTATGCACGGCTCGGTGGTGGAATTCAAAGGGCAGTGGTATGTGTTCTACCACGGCTGCCAGATCTCACAGATGGGCAATCTGCGCTCCATCTGTTTCGACAAGCTGTTCTATAACCCGGACGGCACGATACAGATGGTTAAGCAGCGCGGCCACAGCGATCTTCCAAGAAAATAAAAGAGAGAGATTATGATAAAGAGAATACTTTGCCTGGGCCTTGCAGCCCTGATGCTTGCATCCTGCAGCCAGAAAAAAGAACCGGTGGACTATGTGAACCCGTACATAGGAAACATCAGCCACCTTCTGGTCCCTACCTTCCCTACGATACAGCTGCCGAATTCCATGCTGCGCGTGTATCCGGAAAGGGCGGACTATACCAGCGAATACCTGAACGGCCTGCCCGTTATCGTAACAAACCACAGGGAAAGATCGGCATTTCTGCTGTCGGCAACACTGGGAGACCGTTTTTCAATGGTTCCTGTGTCTTATGACAACGAGCACATCACCCCATACTCCTTTGACGTTGACCTTGCCGACGGAGCGATATCGGCCCGTTACGCACTTTCGCACCAGAGCGCCATCTACAGCCTGGAGTTCAGCGGCGAGGAGCTTTCAACAGTGACAATGGGCTCCAAGGAGGGCCATATAGAGGTTGACGGGAACATTTTCCGCGCTTCACAGAAGCTGGACGACAAAACCACCGTCTACGTTTACATGGAGGCCGATAAAAGCCCCGAAGCCTGCGGCATCGTACGTTCGGGCCTGAAATTCAACGGCAGCACACTGCGAGGAAAGAACGTATCGGCCACAATGCAGTTCAAGGAAAAAACGGTGAATCTGCGCTATGGCGTTTCCTTCATAAGCGTGGAACAGGCCGAAGCGAACCTCCGACGCGAGATTAAGGACTATGACATAGACAAACTTGCAGCAGAGGGCCGCAAGATATGGAACGAGACGCTTGGACGCATGGAAGTGCAGGGAAACAGCGAGGACGACCTCACAGTGTTCTACACCTCCTACTACAGAACCTTCGAGCGCCCTATATGCATGAGCGAGGACGGACGTTACTGGAGCGCCTTCGACGGCCAAGTGCATGAGGACGGCGGAGTGCCTTTCTATACCGATGACTGGATCTGGGACACATACAGGGCGGCACACCCCCTGCGCATCCTTATGGACCGCGATGTGGAGGAGGACGTGCTGTCTTCATACCTGCGCATGGCAGAGCAGATGGGCACGATGTGGATGCCAACCTTCCCGGAGGTTACAGGCGATTCCCGCCGCATGAACAGCAACCACTCCATTGCAACCTTTGCCGATGCAATTTCCAAGGGCCTGGACGTGGACAAACAGAAAGCCTATGAAGCTGCACGCGGCGCACTGAAGGAAAAGACCCTGGCACCATGGTGCGGCAACCCTGCCGGCTGGCTGGACAAGTTCTTCTGGGAGAAAGGCTATGTGCCCGCCCTGCGTGAAGGCGAGGCCGAGAACGACCCTAACGTGCATCATTTCGAGAAAAGGCAGCCTGTGGCGGTGTCTCTGGGCACATACTACGACTGTTTCTGCATGGGTGTGATATGCGCATCCCTGGGCATGGAGGAAGAGGCATACTATTATCTGGAGCAGAGCGACCGCTTCTATGACCTTTTCCGCCAGGACACCAAATTCTTCCACCCGAAAGACAGGGACGGCAAATGGATAGAAAATCTGGACTATGACTTCCCTGGAGGCATGGGAGCCCGCGAATACTATGACGAGAACAATGCCTGGGTGTACCGCTGGGACGTGCAGCACAACATAAAGGGCCTCATAGAGCTTTTCGGCGGAAACGAGGAGTTCGTGAAGGAGCTGGACCGCATGTTTGCGAAACCTCTGGGACGCAGCAAGTTCGAATTCTTTGCCAAGCTGCCGGACCACACGGGCAACGTGGGCCAGTTCTCAATGGCAAACGAGCCTTCAATGCACGTGCCTTACCTCTATGATTACGCAGGCTATGCATGGAAAACCCAGAAACGCGTGCGCCAGATGCTGAAAACCTGGTTCCGCAACGACCTTATGGGCGTTCCGGGAGACGAGGACGGCGGCGGCCTCACCTCATTCGTGGTATTCTCTTCACTGGGATTCTACCCTGTTACCCCAGGCATGCCGGGATATGCAATAGGCAGCCCGCTGTTCAGCAAGGTGAAGATGCATCTTACCAACGGCAAATGCTTCGAGATTGTGGCAAACAACGTATCGGACGACAATAAATACATAGTATCCGCCAAACTGAACGGCAAGCCTCTGGACAGGCCATTCATAAGCCACGAGGCCATAATGGAAGGCGGCAGGCTGGTATTCGAGATGTCTGACAAGCCAAACAAGGAGTGGGGAAAATGAAAAGGATGACACTGCTTTCCCTTATTGCCGCCATGGCATGTTCCTGCGGCAGCGGGGATTGGGACAGGTCCGGGGCCGGAATAACGGTGCACAGCCCGGAATGCGAAGTAAGGATTACAATGTACACGCCTTCCATAGCGCGTGTGGAAAAATACGGTAAGGGCGTTAAGCCAAAGGCCGATGCCGGATTCTGCGTAACCATGCAGCCGCAGAAAGTGCGCTTCAAGGTGCAGCAGGAAGGCAGGGACATACACCTTGCAAGCCGGGAGATGGAAATAATAGTTTCCGCCGATGACGCAAGCGTACGCTATATGCGCGCCGACGGAAAGCAGCTGCTGGAAGAAATTCCGGGCAGTTTCTCCCCTCTTTCGCAAAGCTTCCGTCTGGAGGACGGCGAGGCCATCTACGGCCTTGGACAGCACAGGGAAGGCGGCCTGAACGTGCGCGGGCATCACTACCGCCTGGTGAACGAGAACATGGAGATTGCCATACCTCTGGTTCACTCTGCAAAAGGCTATGCCCTGTTCTGGAACAACGGAGCCATCACAGACTTCAGCGACTCTGAACAGGGGATGTGCTTCCGCTCTGACGTGGGCACGGAGGCGGACTATTTCTTTGTTTATGGCGGCAGCGCCGATGGCGTGATTGCGGGCCTTAGGCAGCTGTCCGGCCATGTGCCTATGTTCCCGCTGTGGACCTTCGGCTTCAACCAGTCCAGGGAAAGATATGCCAGCCAGGACGAGACCGTGGGAATAGTGCGCTGGTTCAGGCAGAACAATGTGCCACTGGACTGCGTAGTGCAGGACTGGCAGTACTGGAGCGAGGACAATCGCCATTGGAACGCAGTGGAGTTCGGCAATCCGCGCTTCCCGGACCCGAAAAAGATGCTGGACGACATCCACGCGATGAATGCGCACTGCATGATTTCCGTATGGCCTTCATTCGGCCCGGAAACAAACATATACAGGGATCTGGAGAATGCAGGCTGCCTTATGCCGCACGCAACCTTCCCTCAGGAAGCCAAAGTGAGAAACTACGACCCTTTCAACCCCGAGGCCAGAAAGATATACTGGGACTATATGAGAAACAACATATACGACCTGGGAATGGATGCATGGTGGCTGGACGCAACAGAGCCGGAGCATTCGCCCGTTACGGAGGCCGATATGGAATTCCGGACAGCGGCAGGACCGTTCAAGACAGTGCGCAACCTATATCCTCTGCCATCGGTTGGCGGAGTGTACAACGCCCAGATGGAATATGACCCGTCGCGCCGCCCCTTCATCCTTACGCGCAGCGCAGCCCTGGGCGTGCAGCAGTATGCACATTGCTGGAGCGGAGACGTAGAGTGCAGCTGGCACACTCTTGCGCAGCAGATTCACGGCGCACTGAACTTCTCCCTTTGCGGCCTTCCGTACTGGAACAGCGACATCGGCGCCTTCTACACCTGGCAGAACTATCCCGGAGGTAACCAGAATCCGGACTACAGGAACATATACCTGCGCTGGATGCAGTTTGCCGTCTTCACGGGCATGATGCGCTCTCACGGCTGCAACACCCCGCGCGAGATCTTCAACTTCGGACAGCGCGGAGACTTCCACTTCGACGCACAGGAAAAAGCCATAAGACTGCGATATGCGCTTATACCTTATATATATTCCACAGCGCACGAGATTTCCGCAGCCGACGGCACACTTATGCGCGCCCTTATGATGGACTGGCCGCAGGACCCTGTTGCATGCAACTGCGACGACGAATATCTCTTCGGCCGCAGCATACTTGTGGCGCCTATGGTTTGCGATGGAACCTCAAGGGAACTATATCTGCCGCAGGGCCAGTGGGCCGATTTCAGCAGCGGCAGAAGATACGAGGCGGGAAAACACAGCATAGAAGTGCCGATGGACCAGGTTGCCACGTTCGTGAAGGCAGGCAGCATCATCCCTATAGGCCCGGATGTGAACTATACCGCGGAAAAAGGCTGGGACGAGCTTGAAATAAGAGTATATCCCGGTTCCGACGGAGAGTTCACCCTGTATGAGGATGCCGGCGAAGGTAACGGCTACAGAAAGGGTGAATTCAGCACCATTCACTTCAGATGGGACGATGCGAAGCATAGCCTCAGCATAGACAGAAGGCAGGGAAAATACCCCGGGATGGATGCCGAAAAACGCTTCAGGATACGCGTCATGAACCCGCTTGCACAGGAGGAAAATTCTGTAAAAACGGAAGATCCGCAAATTTTGTACTCCGGGAAGGCCCTTAAAATAGCCCTCTAAAGCCCGATTAAGTATTAATAAAAACTTAATTTGGAAATTCAGCCATTAATTAAGGTTCTTTTCTACCCTTTATTAAGGGGCTGTATATAATTTCAAGCAAAAACAACGAAAAACACAAACAAACAACCAATCAATATTAACCAAATAACTTTCGTATGAAACGAAACACTATCAAATCGCTTCTTTATGGAGCAGCAACTCTTTTGGCAGTTGCTTCTTTCACAGGCTGTAAGAACACAGTTCTGGAAAAACTTGAGACTCGCGTATCCGTTCTTGAGGGTATGGTTGAAGAACTCAAGGAAGATCTTCAGAAAGCTGTCGTAACCGGTTCAACAGTTACCTCGGCAGTTGAGAAAGACGGTGTATGGACCCTTACCCTCAGCAGTGGTCAGGTCATCACCATCAAACCTTCTTCTGGTTCAATTTCAATCAAAGAGAATGCCGACAACATCATCATCACTGTTGACGGCAAAGATTATGTTCTTCCTAAAGGCAGCGCAGGTGCTCCTGTAAACTCTCTTGTTTTCGTTCCCGAGTACGGCGAGATGAGCATGACAGTAACTTCAGAGGGTGGCGTTGCACGTTTCCTTGCAACTCCTGCACTTACAGCAGAGCAGCTTGCAGAGGCAGAGTTCACTTTTGCCGATGCACGTGAAATTCAGACAAAAGCAGGTGAAAATCTCTTCAAAGTTGAAGCTGCAGAGCTTGATGGTGACCTTCTGAAGGTTGCAATCGTTGCACGCAGCGCAAAAGAGAATACAGATTACATCGCAGCTCTCAAACTCACAATCAAAGGCGTGGCAGTAAGTTCCAACTACTTCGTTGTTCACGTTAAGGACAATGAGTTCGACCCGGAGCAGCTTGTAGACCCACAGTTTGTTGAGGGTGTTGAGGTAACCAAACTTGAGGGTGCCCTTGACGGTTTCTGGAGAGCACTCGTTCCTAATTCCGCTCTCACATTCACTGCAACAAAAGATCTGAAAGAGTACTTCAGCGCTCTTCCAAACGGCAAGCTTGCATTCGTTCTTGCACCAGCCGAGGAGCAGAACGGCAATGTTCAGGGACGCTACCAGGCATTCAAGGACTTCCTCCACGAGGATGGCGTTTGGGAGCCTACATACCGTCTTGCAACTGATGCATGGGGCGGTGGAAACGGCCTTGAAGACAAGAACGGCTTCCTTGTATACGTAACTGCAGACGACGTTATCAAACACAAGATCTTCTTCCAGATAGACAACTTTGTTCCTGGCATGGGTCTGAACGGCGTATTCGGCGAAGGCTTCCCTGAAGCACAGCACATCGAGTGCGGTGTTGAGGAGTCTGTAAACTCGTTGTGGATCTGCCCTGCAGGCGCATACACAATCGACCTTGCAGAATACCTCCTCAAGGCAGAATTCCCGGAGGGCGAACGTCTTCCAGACCACATCTACCTGCGTCACGGCAATGCAAACAAAGCTATCCAGATGGTACAGGATGTAAACTTCGAGTGGGGCGGTGACACTGTATTCGGCAACGACGGTGCAGGCCACTTCTACCTTGACGGCGCACTTAAGGATGTTTGCGCCTTCTCTCGCGGTCTCTGCTTCAGAACAACCCAGCCTTCATGGGTATCATCAGGTCGTGAGAACTGGCCGGAAGACGCAAAAAAAGCCTGCAACGGTCCTGCAAACTGCGAGATCCTTCAAGGCTGGGACGGCGGCGGCGACATCCCTGGTCTGATGGGCTGGGAGATGAACGAGCATGGTCTTGTATTCCAGGAGAAATACGAAGGCTGGGGCTTCCGTTCAGGTGTTGGTGCATACATAGAGACATTCTACACCAACGACCAGCAGGTTGGCCCATGGCACTGGTTCTATATGTTCTTCAACCGCCGTGTTGCTCCATACGAGGAGGGCAAAGGTCTTGACCCTGACGCAAGATAGTTTGAAGAAACAGGTTATATAATCAATTAACCCATAAATCTATTTATGAATAACAGACAATCACATAATTCTGGAAAGTCGTTGTGGAAATCATTCATGACTATGCTTTTCTGTGTGATGATGTTCGTTCCCGCACATGCACAACAACGCTTGGTAAAGGGCGTTGTTGTGGATAGCGAGAATGCCCCGCTGATTGGTGCCGGCGTATTGGTGCAGGGCACAAACAACGGCGTGGTTACGGATCTGGACGGTAATTTCCAGATTAATGCGGAACCTGCTCAGAAGCTGGTGGTATCCTTCATCGGCTATGAGACCCAGATTGTTCCTGCATCATCCACATCTCTCCGCATTGTTCTAAACAATGATTCAAATTTCCTGGAGGAAACAGTTGTCGTTGGTTATGGCGTGCAGAAAAAGGCAACCCTTACAGGTGCGGTTTCTGCAGTTACCAACTCTCAGATGGTTGTAACGAAGAACGAGAACGTAATCAACATGCTCTCCGGCAAGGTGGCAGGTGTACGTATCACACAGAACTCTTCACAGCCTGGTGAGTTCGATAACAAGATTGATATCCGAGGCATGGGTACCCCTCTTATCGTTGTGGACGGCGTTCCACGCGACCAGGGCTACTTCTCACGCATGGATGCCAACGAGATTGAGAGCGTATCCGTGCTGAAAGACGCTTCGGCAGCTATCTACGGTGTACGTGCGGCAAACGGTGTAATCCTTGTTACAACCAAACACGGTTCTTCAAGCGAGGAGGCCAAATTCGACATTGATTTCTCTGCCAACGTGGGTATCCAGAACTTCCTTTACGTTCCTTCAACAACTGATGCAGCTTCGCACATGCTTTTGATGAACGAGAAGTCTTTCAACAGCTTTAACGGAAACTACCCTATGCGCGGTACTCCAAGGTATTCATGGTCTCAGATGCTCCAGTACAGCTCCGGCAAAAAGCCTAGCACAAACTGGAACGACGAGCTCTTCATGAAGAACGCTCCGCAGCAGCAGTACAACCTGTCTGTATCGGGTGGCTCAAAGAAGGTGGACTACTTCTTCAACCTGGGTTACATGGATCAGATGGGTGCTTACAAGAGCGGCTCTCTCAACTATAACAGATGGAACTTCCGTTCAAACGTTGATGCACGCATCACCAAACGCCTGCGCCTCAGCACCCAGCTTAGCGGCTATATGGACGAGAAAAACCAGCCTAACACCGATATCTGGACAGTCTACAAGAAGGCATGGACATACCGTCCTACTTCAGAGGCCTGGATAGACGGCGACCACAACCTCCCTGGTTACGATTCTGAGATGCTGGAGACAGACAACCCTGTTGCCACAACAAACAGCAACTTCACAGGTTACCGCAGGGAGAAACGCTTCAACTTCAACGGAAGCCTCGCCCTCACCTATGATATCCCGGGTGTGGAGGGTCTGAATGCCAAAGCTTTCTACAGCTATGACTACTACACTACAGACAACTCTTCATATCTGCGTACCTACAACCTCTACAGCAAAAATCCTGACGGAAGCCTTCAGACATACAAACGCAACGATCCGGGTTCTGTAAGACGTTCTACAGACCCTAGCAGCGGAACCGTTCTGCAGCTTTCAGTAAACTACGACCACACTTTCGCAAACGCGCACCACGTGAACGCAATGGCAATGTACGAGGAAACCCACAACAAATGGGACGGCTTCTATGCACAGCGCCAGATGCTCCTGGACAGCGAATATCTATTTGCAGGCGAGGAGGAGAACCAGATTGGTTCAATGGGCGGCCTGGGCGACATGACACGCCGCGCCTTCATCGGCCACGTGAACTACGACTACAAGAGCAAATATATCATTGACGTTGCAGTACGTGCCGATGCCTCTTCAAAGTTCCCTAAGAACAAACGCTGGGGCGTATTCCCTTCAGTATCTGCAGGTTGGCGTATCAGCGAGGAGCCTTGGGTGAAGAACAACACCACTATCATCTCCAACCTGAAGCTTCGTGCATCATGGGGTATGATGGGTGATGACGGCAGCGCAGGAACCTATCCTTCAATCTTCACCGGTTACAATATCGAGAAAGACACCCAGGCATGGTTCTTCGGCGACGCACTCACAACAGGTGTGCTCCCTACAGCAATCCCTAACTACAACCTTACATGGTACACCGCAACAACATACAACGCAGGTATTGATTTCAGCCTGTGGAAACAGATGCTGTATGGTACCGTTGAGGTGTTCAAACGCGACCGTGAAGGCCTTCTTGCAACTTCTTCTGTTGTGCTTCCCGGCACAGTGGGCGCTTCAATGCCTCAGGAGAATATCGAGAGCGATACAACCTTCGGTTACGAGATTGAGCTGGGCCACCGCCACAAAGTGGGTGAGGTAAGCTACTATATCTCCGGCCAGATTTCGGCAACAAAGAACCGCTGGGTCTATCACCTTGATTCACAGGCAGGCAACTCTATGGAGAACTGGCGCAGAGGTGCGGTATCAGGCCGTAACAAAGACATCTGGTTCTCTGTTCAGGAGGGCGGACGCTTCCAGAATTACGACCAGATTCAGAACCACCCTACCACAGGTATGAACTACGGCCAGGGCACCCTTCCTGGCGACTACTGGTACGAGGACTGGAACGGTGACGGTATCGTGGACAGCAACGACTCACATCCTGTTGCATCATACAACCTTCCTGTATTCAACTACGGTATCAACGCAGGCGTAGAGTGGAGAGGTCTTGACGTTTCCATGAACTGGGCAGGTGCCGCAGGTATCTACAACGAGTACAGCGAGGTGTTCACAGAGGTTGGTCCATTCAACGGTGGTGCCGCACTGGACATCTACAAGGACCGTTGGCACACTGTGAACGTGAATGATGACCCATGGAACCCAAGCACAGAGTGGGTACCTGGCTTCTATCCTGCAACAGGACACAGTTTCAACACAGGTTCTACAGCAATCCGCAACTCATCTTACATCCGTCTGAAGCCTCTGGAGATAGGCTACAGCATCCCTGGTAAATGGAAAGACAAGATCAAACTGAAATCTCTCCGCATTTACTTCAGCGGTTACAACCTCCTTACCTTCAGCCCGCTCAAGAACATCGATCCTGAGCGTCCAGGTACAAACGGCGGTGTGAACACTGGCTCTAACAGCGTGCTGTTCTACAACTATCCTGTGAACAGGGTTTACAACTTCGGTGTTAATATCAAGTTCTAATGATGACAGAGGTTATGAAAAAAGTTTATACATATATAATCTTGGCAGCTGCACTCATTTGCGGTGCATCTTGCAACAGTCTTGATCTCGAGCCTAAAGGAGTACTTGACGAAAGCACCCTGCTGAACTCCGAGTTCGGTGTCAAGAAATACCTTGCAGGTATCTATAATGACTCTCCTATCGAGGACTTTCTTTACAAGGCTTCCAATCAGGGCGGCGTAGGCTATGGCCACTCCAACTCTGCAGGACAGCAGGGAAACTGGTGGGAGGCTCTGAAGTCTTACAGTTCCACCTCTTCGGCAGAGACTGCAGGACGTCACGGCGACCTTTCAGGTGCATGGGGTTACTGGCCATACGGCCGCATCCGCGACATCAACAACTTCCTGGAGAAGCTTCCTAACTATAAGGAGAATTTCACAGAGCAGAGATTTGCGGAACTTATGGCAGAAGGCCGATTCCTTCGCGCACTCTACTACTTCGGAATGGTGAAACGCTATGGCGGTGTGCCTATCATAGACAAGGTTCTTGATCCTACCACACCACTGGAGGAGCTTCGCGTTCCGCGTGATACAGAGTATGACTGCTGGAAATTCATCTATGCAGATCTCAAATATGCCATGGATAACGGCAGCAAGGACCGCAGCGACAGCTACAGGGCCAACGCATACGCAGCTGCAGCCCTCATGGCAAAGGCAATGCTTTACGCAGGTTCTGTGGCAAAATACCACGGCTATGTGGGCATCAGCGGTGAGGCTACAGACAAAGGTCTCATGGGCATGGATGCAGACCTCGCAAAAGAGTTCTTCAAATATGCATACGACGCTTGCAAGTTCGTTAAAGATGGTGGCTACACCCTTCACACAGGTGCAAACAAAGAACTGGCATACACCCAGATTTTCATTGAGGCAACCGCAGAGGATATCTTCGTAAAGCATTACGGTCTTCCTAACGTTGTATCCCCTTGGAACACACAGCTTTACCACTCTTATGACGACATGGTGCTCCCTAAGGGCACAGGCATGTCCCAGAGCGTAGGCTGCGCAATCCAGCCTTCATGGGAGCTCATCAGCCTTTATGATCACCCTGCACTTATCGACGAGGACAACAAGCCAATACGTTTCGAATCTCTTGAGGCATTCTGGAACACACCGGAGATGGAGCCACGCTGCCGCGCGAACTTCTTCTTCAGCGGTATGACAGAGCCACTTTCAGGCACCGTCCTTGATTTCCAGTACGGTCTTTACACAGAGTACCCTGGTACCGTTGCTGACGGTTGCCCGGAGACCAACGTGGAGACAGAGTATACAGAGAAATACCGCATCCGCGAGGAAAGCCCTGGAAAGAAAAGGAAAATCGGCGATGTGGAATATAAGGTAAACGGCCTGCACGGTTATGCAAAAGGTGTAGGTGACGAGGGTTACAGCTATATGGGTACAACAGTAAGGAAATATGTTGACTACAATGCAGATCCTTCTACACGCGCACTGAACCAGAGCTGGCATCCTTTCAAAGTCTTCCGTTATGGCGAGGTACTCATGAACTATGCCGAGGCTGCATACGAGCTTGGTCTTGAAACAGGCAACGAAGACCTCAAGAAGGAGGCTTTCGATTATATCGCACAAATCCGTGAGAGAGCCGGTGCAAAAGCACACGCATATAACCCTAATCCGGAGATGCTTGACGCAGAGCTTTACGGATACGAGCTGGACGAGAACCTTCAGTTCATCCGCGAGGAGCGCAAACGCGAGCTTTGTCTGGAGAACCAGAGCGAGTGGGACCAGCGCCGCTGGAGAATCGCACACACAGTTTACGCAAGTAACTATATGATTCATACACTTTCCGGCTACTATGTGATTGCCGAGGGCAAGTATATCTACCTGAACGAGGCCAACCCATTCGGACGTGAACTTCACTATGATTCAAGATGGTATTATGAGCAGATTCCTGGTGGTGAAATCAACAAGAACCCTATGCTCATTAGAAATGATGGTTATTAATAGATAGTGCAATGAAACATATATTGAATACAATTCTGTCTGTTGCAGTGCTTTTCTGTCTTGCCTCTTGCATGAAGATAGACAACTTCGATGCTCCGCAGGCAAAGATCAGCGGAAACCTCATAGACAAGACTACCGGCAAGAATATGCTTCTTGACCACGGAACAACACATATCCGTATCTGGGAGAGAAGCTATTCAACAAATCCTACCCCACAGGATCTTGCCATCAAAATGGATGGTTCGTACAACAACGAGCGTCTGTTTTCGGGAACATATGACATGCTTCCTCTTGACGGTTCTTTCTGGCCTTGCGATACAACTTATAACGTGGCAATAGGCAAGAAAGGAGCTGTTCAGGATTTCGAAGTTGTTCCATATCTGCATGTAGTGGACTTTACAACTGAACTTAACGGTGCTGAACTTACTTTGTCTGCACGTCTTCAGGCTCCAATCCCAACAGGTCTTCCACAGATTCTGGAGGTACGTCCATTCCTCAGCCTCAACCAGTTCTGCGGTGCAGGCAACAGGATAGACTACTATTACACAGATTCCTACAGGGTTAACATCCGTAAGAACTGGGAGAAGATTGGCACTGCCGACGGTGAAGGCAACGAGGTTTACAGCGTTACCCTTCCGGTGAAACCGGGCTACACCTACTGGTGCAGGATGGGTGTCCAGATAAACAACACATACAAGAGCTGGAACTACTCTGAAATCAAGAAGATAGAGGTTCCCGCAGCCAATTAACAATTGATTTATGAACAAACTGAAAGTATTATCAGTACTTTTACCTGCTATTTTCCTCCTTCTTGCCTCTTGTGACAGGAAGGAGGTAATTCCAGGTAGAGTGGATGACGACCCGGGTAAAGACGAACCGAAAGAGAAGTATAACAATCTGGGATTCGAGCCTCACAAACAGGGCCAGCCGTACGACACATACGCAGGCCTTGTAATGGCCGGATATCAGGGCTGGTTCGGCGCTCCGGGAGACGGCTGCAGCCATGCCACCCACAGCAACACCAAGTGGTATCACTATCGTGAGAACGATATGTTCAAGCCTGGTGTCCTGCAGAACAGTATAGACTTCTGGCCGGACGTAAGCGAGTATGAAAAGACATACGAGACAGAGTTCCAATATCCGGACGGAAGCCCAGCCCACGTATTCAGCTCCTACGACGAGAGTTCCGTTGCCCTGCATTTCAAATGGATGAAGGACTACGGCATCGATGGCGTTTTCATGCAGAGGTTCGTGGGTGAGGTTGTGAACAACCCGGACGGCAAAGACCATTTCAACAAGGTTCTGGAGTCGGCGATGAAGGCTTCCAACACATATCAGCGCGCAATATGCGTGATGTATGACCTTGGAGGTTTCGAGCCATCCAAACGCAACACCGTTGACGCTGTGATTGCCGATACACGTGAAATTGCAGAGAAATATCATCTATTTGACCGTAATGCCGGCCAGAAATACTATCTGTACGAGAACGGCAAACCTCTTATCGTGCTGTGGGGCGTAGGCTTCGCAGGCAAGAAAGAGTACAGCACAAGCGATGTTTCGCAACTGGTGGAGAAACTGAAGGAAATGGGATTCAGCATCATGCTGGGCGTTCCAACCTACTGGCGTGAGGGACGCAACGACACAGAGTCCGGTTCGGCGCTCAAAGCCCTTATCAAGAGCGTGGACGTGATCATGCCTTGGTTTGTGGGCCGATACGGTCCGGACAGCTTCGGCAGCTTTGCTTCGCTTATCAAGGCCGATATCACCTGGTGCGCCACAAACAAGGTGGGCTATGCTCCGCTTTGCTTCGTGGGCTCATGCGACCGCAACATGCACCCGAACAACGGTTATGCACCGCGCAACAAAGGCACATTCTTCTGGGATCAGGCCTACTATGGCATTGCAAACGGAGCCAAAATGCTTTACGTGGCAATGTTCGATGAGATTGACGAGGGCACAGCCATCTTCAAGGTGCTGAACAAAAAAGACGTTCCAAGCAACAAGCCGGCAACGGACTATTATGTGGTATACGATAACGGGAACTACAAACGTTATCCTATCACCTATGACAGGTCAAAGATCACCTTCGGAGCCGGAGGATGGTGCCAGACCGCCTGGGAGCTGGATATACAGTTCCAGGGTGTGGAAGACGACCTTCCTACAGACCATTATCTCTGGATCACAGGCCAGGCCGGAGCCATGCTAAGGGGCGAAATCCCTCTTTCAAACAAGATTCCTGCAAGAAAGTAGGAGAAAAACCACTGAAAAATGAAAAACCTTATTACAAAAGCGGTTGCATTCACAGTCCTTGTAATCACCATCATTTCCTGCAGCTGTGCAAAACAGGGTGCAAAGGAAGAGGTGGTGGACCTGGATCTGCCTGCAAATCCGTTCATAACACATCTGTACGGAGCGGACCCATCGGCACATGTATGGGCCGACGGCAGACTGTACGTTTATCCTTCACATGACAACGACCCTCCGCGCGGATGCGACCTTATGGACGGTTATCATGTCTTCTCTACAGACGATATGGTGAACTGGACAGACCACGGAGAGTTCCTCCACTCACGCGATGTGGAATGGGGCAGGCCGGAAGGCGGCTTCATGTGGGCACCGGACTGCGCATACAGGAACGGCAAATACTATTTCTATTTCCCTCATCCTTCGGGCACAGACTGGAACAACACATGGAAAGTGGGTATTGCGGTAAGCGACAACCCTACCAACGACTTCAAGGTACTTGGTTATCTTGAGGGCCTTGGAGACGCTTTCTCCATGATTGACCCTTGCGTTTTCATTGATGATGACGGCACTCCTTACTTCTACTATGGCGGCGGCGGACGCTGCATAGGCGTGAAGCTGAAAGACAACATGACAGAGATAGACGGCGAGGTGAAAGCCATGACCGGCCTGCGTGACTATCACGAGGGCCCATGGGTGTTCAAGAACAACGGCCTGTACTACTTCATGTATGCCGACAATCACCAGGAACCTGGCGTTGGCGGACGCAACCAGCTTCGCTATGCGGTTTCCAACAACCCTATGGGACCATGGGAGACCAAAGGCATAATCCTGGGACCTACAGACTGTGACACCAGCCACGGCTCTGTTGTGAAATACAAAGGCCAGTGGTATCTTTTCTACCACGACTGCTCTATTTCGCACCATGGCTGCCTGCGTTCACTCTGCGTAGACAAACTGTATTTCAACGAGGACGGTTCTATCCAGACCATCAAATATCCTCGCAAATAAACATCAATATGCGCAGGTTCCTCCTTACCATTTCAGCTGTGCTGCTGTGCTTTCTGTCACAGGCCAGGAGCTATGACTCCTACAAGGGCCTTGTGATGGCGGGTTATCAGGGCTGGTTCAATGCTCCGCAGGACGGTGCGGGCAGAGGCTGGTATCACTATACGGGCCGAAGGGGTTTCACCCCGGGCTCCTGTACCATAGACCTTTGGCCGGATGTATCGGAGTATGAACACACCTACAAGACAGATTTCAGCTTTGAGGACGGGGAACCTGCGTATTTATTTTCCCCTTACGACTACTCCACCGTCGACACCCATTTCCGGTGGATGAACGAATATGGCCTTGACGGGGTTTTCATGCAGCGCTTTGTGGCCGAAATATCCAACAGCAGCGGCCTGAACCACTTCAACAAGGTGCTGGAGCACGCCATGACCGCCGCAAACAAGTATGAGAGGGCCATATGCGTAATGTATGACCTAAGCGGCATGGGGCCTGGCGGTGTGGACATTCTTCTGGAAGACATTAAAAATGTTGCCGCCACACACAAGCTTTTCAAGCACGAGGCCAATCCTTCCTACCTGTATCACAACGGAAAGCCACTTGTAACCGTCTGGGGCATAGGTTTCAACGACAGACGCCGCTACGGCCTTGAAGAGGGGGCCAGGATAATACGCGGCCTGAAAGAAATGGGTTTCAGCGTGATGATAGGCGTGCCCACAAACTGGCGTGAACTGCGCAGCGACACCGTATCGGACCCTTATCTTCACACCATCATACGCGAATGCGACATCCTTATGCCATGGTTTGTGGGCCGATACAACGAAAACAGCTATGAGCGTTTCCGCGGCAGCATAAACAAGGACATGGCGTGGGCTGAAGAGAACAATATAGATTATGCCCCTCTGTGTTTCCCGGGCTTCTCATGGGAAAACATGCGCTATCCGCACACAGGATCCACCATCCCCCGCAACGGAGGATCTTTCTTCAAGAAACAGCTGGACTATGTGCTGGAAGCAGGGGCGCAAATGGTCTACATTGCCATGTTTGACGAGATAGACGAGGGCACGGCAATATTCAAGCTGGCAAAAAAACTGCCGAAGGCAAGCCCCGGCAGCACTTTCATCCCTCTGGACGACGAAGTTGAGGGAGACCACTATCTGAAACTGGCCGGCCAGGCAGCCACCAGACTTAAATCCCTTATCAGGCGATAATCTCCTTGAAGCTCATATCGAAGCTTTCAGTCATGGCATCCTTGTACTCCCTGCAATAGTTGTCGTAACAAGACCTTGCCATGCCGCTCTTGCCCTGACGGCACAATATCTTGCACTTGTTGATGAGTGCATCCTTGTTCAGGAAATCATGCATGAATATGGTGTCGGCGGTGCGTATCAGCACGTCATCCGGCACATCGGTGCGTGAGAACTGCCTTGTGAGGAAATCGATTGCTTTGTTGGAGAAATCCCCCTTGAAGCTGTCCAGCCAGTCCACCTCCGTGTTCGGCAGCATAATGCCGTAAAGCAGCAGTTCTATAAGCTTGTTAACATCGGCATTGCGGGACTCCTTGAATATGCGCATGGCCTCCAGATAATCGCAGGACGCGCCATCGGAGAACTCTATGCTCCAGAGTTTGTTCTTGTTGATGATGCTTACGCCGCTCATCTGCTCCAGGATGGTCCTTAGCTTGCTTATGAACACATTCCTGTTGTTGTTTGCCGATTCATCGGGCTTGTAGTACCAGAGAATCTTGTTGAGGTTGGAGCTTGATATTCCGGTGTGCGAAACGTCGCTGTGCAGGATAAGGAGCACTATGAGATACTTAAGCGTAGGGGTGAACTGGGAGGTGATGTTGTTTCCGTCCTTGTCCATAACCTTGAAGCCGCCGAAAAGGCAGATGCTGTTCTTCCCGAAGTCATAATGTTTTGTATCCTGGGTGAAGGCCTCAATCACGTTCTCCTGTTTCTCTTCCCTCTTCCTGTGATATGCCACAAGATAGCCTGTTACGCCGGCTCCAAGCACAACCAGGATTATGAGTGCTATGGTAAGAAGCTTGCTGTGCCTCATGCTTTCCGGAAGCTCCGGACTCTGATGCAGAAGCGCTGCCGGGATGGCCGGGAAGTTCATCTGCATTATGGTAACCTCGGACTCCTTGTTCACCTTTGAGGTGATTCTTGCCGCATATATCTTGCTGCAGCCTTCAGAATGGAAGAGACTGTTGTTCAGATACTGGAAATTGCCGCCACCCAATGTAGGGAGCGACATTATCTCGAACTCCGGTGCGGTGCGGCTTATCCTAAGCAGGGTGCCGCCTTCCTTGTTGCAGATGGTATAGAAGCTGTCATCGGCGGCATTGTAGAACATATTCTCTCCCGGGATGAAATTGCCTGCTTCGGGGAGCCCCTCGAATTCCCACTCCTTTGTAACCTTGAAGGTCTTCAGGTCCACTGTGTAAAGGTCGTAGTAGTAGCGCGGAGAAAGTTCCTGCTTGCCGCTTAGGTTTCCGCGTCCGCCGAAGATGTACAGAAGGGAATCCTTTACGATTGAGGAAGAGCTGTAACGCGGCGTAATGTCGTCAAGGACAATGTTTGTACATTGGCCGTGCGGGCTGCACACGATAAGGTTGTTCTTGAAATAGTAGTGGCCGTATCCGCCGAAGGAATAGAATATCTGTTCTGACGGATGAAGCGCCGTTGTCTTGTTATAGTAGTCGCAGTCTTTCTGCGGTTTTCTGTCCTGGTCGAAGGTCCAGGCTCCCCTGGCCTCGTCAAACAGGGAGAACATCTCGTCGTCCAGATTGTAGGACAGAAGCTGTTTGTGCTGGGGAAGATACAGAAGCAAGCCCGGGGCATTGGCAGGAGAATGGCCCTGACGAACTGCAAGGCGTGATTCCCTGGCTCCTTCTGGGGCTGCTATATCATAGGTGATTATCGGGCCCTCGCCGTCGTAGATATAGAATTTACCGTCCGGGTTGAACGCCACGGAAGGTTCGTTCCTAAAGCTTCCGGTCCACAGCGGTTCCCAGGTTATGTAGCGGTCTATAAGCCACTGGCAGTTGGTTCCCTTTGCCGCAATGTGGGCAAGTTCGTCATAGCAGATGTCGCCGTCATGGAGGGACATCAGCCATTTACGTATAAGCTTTCCATCCTTCTCCACGCATATGTCCTTGACATCCACCGATGCCACGTCATCCAGCCTGTAGCCCTCGAAATCGCAAAGACCGAAGGAAATCCTAAGCTTTTTCGCATTCTTGGTTCCGGCGTCCTTCACCTTGAAGGTGGATTTGTCGTAGTTAAGGATGATTTCGCCCGTTTTGGGATTAAGTTCGGCACTTACGTCCACCCACTGGTCCAGAGTTATGGGAGAAGGGATAATCCATATCTGCTCTCCCGTTACCAGCATGGGATAATGTTCACCTTTCCTGTCTATGGTGTACATCAGGTCTATGTTGTCCCCTTTCTCTGTAATTATGCGGAAGATTGTTCCGAAGACATTTTCCGGACGTGTCTTCAAGCTGAAGGAAAGCTTGAAGTTCCTGCCGCCTGTGGAGAAAGGTACGCCGCAGTCAAGATCAAAGCTGGTAAACTCCGACTTCGACAGCGGATAACTCTTTATCCTTAATCCATATTCAAGTTTGTCCGTGTTTATCGCCTCCAGACGCGATGGAAGGCAAAGCGCGGAAATGAAAGCCAGTATGCAAAGAATAAGTAGGCGTTGTTTATTCATAAGTCAAAGCTCAGGGTACCCAACGCGAATATACAAAATTCTTTGGAAATGCATATTTGAATACCTTTTTAAGGTAAAGTTTCATATCTTTACAAAAATTGGATATATGGAAAATATGAAAAGATTTTTTGCTGCAGCCCTGATGCTGCTGATGGGAATGATGCTAAGTGCCCAAAACAATCCGAAGGCCGATGAGAAGGCAGTGGTTGTGTGCGGAAACGCACGTTTCACCGTGCTTACAGACCGTCTTGTGCGTATGGAATGGGCCGAAGACGGCAAATTCGAGGACAATGCCACCCTGGCAATCATCAACCGCGAACTTCCTGTTCCGCAGTTCAGCACCGTACGTAAAGGCGAAGGCGTAACCATCAAGACAGGAAAGCTTACACTCACATACAAGGGTAACGGCAAGTTCACCGATGCCAACCTTTCGGTGGTGTTCCCGATGAACGGCAGAAGCGTCAGCTGGAAACCTGGGGCCGATGCATCGGCCAACCTAAAGGGCACCACACGCACCCTGGACGGTTGCACGGGCTTTGGCCAGGTGGCATACGGTGTGGAGGATCTTGAGGACGGCATCCTATCACGCGACGGCTGGGCCATAGTTGACGAAAGCGCCCGCCACATACTGGTGAAGGATGATAGCGACTGGGGCGAATGGGTGGCCGAAAGACCGGCCGGAGACCGTCAGGACCTGTATATCTTCGCCTACGGACACGATTACAAGGCAGCACTGGCAGATTTCACCAAGGTTGCAGGCAATATCCCTCTTCCTCCGAAATACACCCTTGGATACTGGTGGAGCCGCTACTGGATTTATACGGACCAGGAGATGCTGGAGCTGGCCGGCGAGATGCGAGAGCGCCAGATTCCAATGGACGTGATGATAGTGGACATGGACTGGCACCACACCTGGAAAGATATGGAAAAACGCATAGGCCGTGACGAATTCGGGCAGGGCCGCGGCTGGACAGGCTACACCTGGAACGGCGATCTTTTCCCGGATCCAGAAGGTTTCCTGAAGGAGCTTCATTCCATGGGCTTCAAGACTTCCCTCAACCTGCATCCGGCATCGGGCATACGCCCTTACGAGGATTGCTACAGGGCTTTCCGCCAGGATTATCTGGGCCGCACACAGGACTATGATGGCCCTAAGGACTATGTATATACGGAAGAGCCGTACCAGTATGCCGGCGTGGAAAAACCAGCAGGCAAGGCAGGCTACAACGCCCCTGTTCCTTTCCGCATGTCGCAGAAGGAGTGGGCCGATGCCTATTTCAACAGCGTCATCCATCCTCTGGAGCGCCAGGGCGTGGATTTCTGGTGGCTGGACTGGCAGCAGTGGAGGGAGAGCCGCTATGTGAAAGACCTTAGCAACACCTTCTGGCTGAACTATACCTTCTTCAATGACAAGGTGCGCCAGACCGTATCACAGGGCAAGCAGGCTCCGCGTGCGCTTATCTATCACCGCTGGGGAGGCCTGGGCAGCCACCGCTACCAGCTTGGCTTCAGCGGCGACACCTATGACGACTGGAGTGTTCTTGCATTCCTGCCATATTTCACGGCAACGGCATCCAATGTGGGCTATGGCTACTGGGGCCACGACATTGGCGGACACCAGCAGCACAGGGGAAAACAGGGCCCTACGAATCCCGAGGTTTACACCCGCTGGCTGCAGTATGGCGTTTTCACCCCTATCTTCAAGACACACAGCACCCAATCGGCCTTCCTGGACCGCCGCATCTGGAAATACGAGGATCACTATCAGTACATGAAAGAGGCCATCGAGCTGCGTTACGCCCTTTCTCCATATATCTATGACGCTGCCCGCCAGTGCTACGAGACAGGCGTAAGCATGTGCCGCCCTCTCTACTATTATTATCCTGAGGTGGAGAACGCCTACAGCTGGAAAGAGGAGTTCATGTTCGGCGACAATATCCTTGCAACTGTCCTTTGCCAGCCTATGGATACACAGACAGGCAAGACAGAGCGCAAGATGTGGTTCCCTGCAGGCAACGACTGGTATGACATGGCCCAGCACAAGATGCACAAGGGCGGCAGCACCAAGACCCTTTACTATGGTATTGACCAGAATCCATGGTATGCCAAGGCCGGCAGCCTGATTCCTATGGCCCATGAGGGTATACAGAATCTCCAGAGCCCAACTTGCGAACTCCGTCTGCTGGTTGTCCCTGGCGCAGGCAAGGCCGTTTACACCCATTACGAGGATGACGGCAGCAGCATGGCCTACGACACCGATTTCAGCAAGATTACCTTCACCAAGGCCCTAAGCGGCAAGACGCTGACTGTAAAGATTTCAAAGGCCGAGGGCACTTATAGCGGCAAGAGCGATGTTCTGAGGCTCAGCGTGCTTCTACCGGACCGAAGCCAGGCTCCTTCCAAGGTTCTGGTGAACGGCAAGGCAGTGGATGTTCAGGCCTCCGTTAAAAACAACATAATGAGCGTTGTGCTTCCAGAGCTTGACACAACTGCCGAAAATACAGTGGTAATAGAGTAAATTTATTATGAAAAGATTTGTCGGATATATTCTGCTGGGGCTGGCGGTATCGGTTTCGCTGGTATCCTACAACAAGAGACAGCAGCAAAGCGATAACGACCGCCCAATTGTGATTATATACGATAATGACGTACATTGTGCCGTTGACGGCTACCCCAAGATTGCAGGCCTGCGTGATGCCATTGCGGCTGCAGACACTGCCTATGTGGCCCTTGTGAGCTCGGGAGACTTCATTCAGGGCGGCATTGTGGGTTCGCTATCGAAAGGCGCCGACATCATCCCTATTCTAAACACTGCCAACTATGATGTGGTTACACTGGGCAACCATGAATTCGACTATGGCGTGCCGCGCATGATGGAAGTGCTGGCTCCGCTGAAGGCGGAGATTGTGTGCGTGAATTTCCGCAGCATAGACAAGCTTCAGCCGTATTTCGCGCCTTACACCATCAAAAAGATGGGAAAGAAGAAAGTGGCATTCATCGGTGTGCTTACACCGGAGACACTGGAGGCCGAGAGTACCGCATTTTTTGACAATGACGGCAAACAGCTGTACGATCTCTGCGACGAGGGTCTTATGGCTCTGGTGCAGCAAAGCGTGAACAAGGCACGCGCGGAAGGTGCAGACTACGTGGTTGCGCTGGCACATCTGGGCGAGGTTGGCAAGTATTTCACATCAATAGACCTCATAGGCAAGACCACCGGTATCGACGTGGTGCTTGACGGCCATTCCCACTCGGTAATAGAATGCAACATGGTGCCCGATGTCAACCATACCCCAAAACCGTCCACCCAGACAGGCACGGCGGTTGTGAATGTGGGCAAGCTCCACATCTCAAAGGAGGGCAAATGCACCACTACGCTTATCCCGGCAAACAGCATTTCGTATGAGAGCGCAAGTGTTGCCCAGGCGGTTGCCGATGCCAAGAAGAACTTTGAGGAGTTCACAAGCCGCGTTTGTGCCCAGGCGGATTGCAAGCTTTCCATCAATGACGAGAACGGCAAAAGGATAGTACGCAAGCAGGAGGCCGGCATCGGCAATTTCTTCTGCGATGTTGTTGCAGCCCATGCCGATGCAGAGATTTCGATTTTCAACGGCGGTGGCATACGTGCCGATCTTCCTCAGGGCACGGTGACAAACGGCGACATCGTCAACGTCATACCTTTCGACAGCCAGCTGTGTCTTATGGAATTCACCGGGCAGCAGCTCCTGGATGTCCTTGAAACCGGCTTCTCGCTTCTCCCTGCAGAGAACGGCAGCTTCCCGCAGGTTAGCGGACTGAAGCTGAATGTTGATATCAAGGCCAGCCCAAGGATAAAAAGCGCCCAGGTTCTTGTGAACGGAAAATGGGTGGCACTGGACCCTGACGGCCGATACAAAGTGGCCTCTTCGGATTATCTCATGACCCTGATGTCATCCAAGCCTACCGTCCTGAAGCCGGCCCTTGGCGTGGGATATATGGTGCTGCCCGATGTCATCAAAAACAAATTTGGCGCCCGCATAGACGCCAAATACAAAGACCCCCAGGGCCGTATCACCATCGCGGAGTAATCCTATACTAACGAAGGATATTGAGGCTCTTGTCCAGTTTGTTGATTCCAAACAGGGCAACAAGGTCAACAACACCAAGGATGATGATTCCGGCGCCGATGAGATAGCTGAGTGCTGGAACACCAACCTGGAAAGGCGACTTGAGGCAGAACGCGCCCAGAACGGCAGCGCCGGCACCCAAAAGGAAAAGAACCCACCATGCTCCGAAATGATATTTCTTGAAGTCGAACGAGCGCAGCGCTAGGATAATGCCCTCCACCAGCAGCCAGCATGCGAAGATGATCGGAAGTGAACCTGCAACCAACAGTTTGTGGTTCAGAATTATCAGGCCCATTACAATCTGCAGGATTGCAGACAGCAACAGGTTGCCCGTAGGCAGGAAGAACTTGATCTTTGACCATGTGGCCAGAGTGGTGAAACCGGAAAGCAGTGTCAGCAGACCGATGAGTGTTGACGCTGAAAGCAAGGTGGCATCAGGGTTGCAGATGCAGATGACGCCTGTAATGATCAGGACCAGACCTGTCAGTCCAAGATAAATTTTGTTACTTGATTTCATTGTTAAAATAATTTAAAAATTACGGTGCAAATATAAATTATTCTTCCGTAATTTGCTGCCTTTATAATGATTTATAACAAAAAAGACCTTGCTATTAAATGCCTAACAGACAGTTGATCAAGGGGAGAAGTATAGAGGTGGCAACTCCCATAAGCACTATGCACAGGCCGCTTACCGCGCCTTCGACGGCGCCCAACTCAATTGCGCGGCCAGTGCCTATGCCATGGGCCGAACATCCCATTGCGACACCTTTGGCCACAGGGTCCGTTATTTTCAGAAGCTTTAGAAAGCTTGGGCCAAGGACTGCACCGATTACACCGGTTAGCACAACGGAGATGGCGATTAGTGATGTACTTCCCCCGGCAACTGCAGTTAACTCCATGGCTATTGGTGTTGTAACCGACTTGGCCTCCAAAGATTTGATGAACAGGGAATCGCATCCCATGAACCTGCCCAGCGCCCACACGCCCAGTATGCCCACCGCGCTGCCTGTAAGCACTGCCGAAAGAATGGCGGCAAGGTTTTTCTTCACAATCTCAATATTGTCATACAGCCTCAAAGCCAGAGCCACTACACTCGGGCCCAGAAGGAAATCAAGAACCCTTGCTCCCTCTCGGTACTCTTTGTAAGGGATATCAAAAAGAATTATGACGCCGATTATCACCACCATGGCAGTGATAAACGGATGAAGGACCGAGATTCCGCTCTTTTTGTGGATGAAGACACCCAGAAGATAGGATGCCAAAGTCAGGAGCAGCATTGATGGCATTCCGGTAAATACAGCTGTCATTTCCTTTTCAATTTAGTGATCAGCTGCTCTGTCCATCCGGCAGAAAAGAGCACCAGTAACCATCCAACTACAATTATCACCGACCACGGCAGAATATTCGCCTTGATAATCCCCCACTCCTCCATTATGCCTATGGCCGACGGAATGAAGAAGATTGTCATATTCTTTGTGAGGAAATCCGCACTCTGGCGTATCCAATCTGCCTTGACCAGGCCAAGGCACAGTGCCGCAAACATCAGGACCATCCCTATCACACTGCCCGGCATAAAATGGCCGCTGAGACAGGACAGCACCTCTCCAGCGACAAGAAATAAAAGAATGATTGTGAATCCCAGTATATTTTTCACGGCAAAAAAATTTGCGCAAAACTACGAATTTTTTCCGATATAGGCCATTCAATTGGGCAATTTGTGCAATCGCAAATTGCATAATTGCCGTTGCAGGCGATTTTCGGTTTCAACTATTTGCATGACTCGGAAATCCCCAGCCTCATTTTTGTGGAATGGCTGGGGATTCGAATGTTGGTTTCACGCGCTGTGTTTATAGGTAGGGGCTCCAGACTCGCCTCGAAAAAGAGGCTGGGGACGTGCCGGCAGCGGAGTAGATACCATCCGGAAAGGTTGGGCAAGTGATAGAATACCGAAATTTCAGTGACATAACAAATCATGATCTGGAATCCAGCTCATGGCGGCAGTTGTGAATGGTCGGCGCATTGGTCAAAATAAAGATATTTCAAATAATGAAGATTTTTGGTTACTCCTGGCGTAATTTTGCGTTGTATATGTGGAGACACAAAAATGACACAGCAGGAGTTTGAACATATCTATTCTTCCATCAAGACAGATTTGATGAGACTCGCAGGACAGTTCTGCAGGTCGGCATCGATAGATCTTGACGCTGAGGATGCGGTTCAGGAAGCATTGATAGCGTTCTGGGAACTTGCGGAGCAGGACTATCCTATGCCCAATCCGAAGGCCCTGCTGGTCAAGATTACAAAGAACATCTGCATCTCCCGCTATAGAAAGCGAAGGCTGGAAACGGAGCCGATAACAGGAGATACCTTCCTGGGCGGCACAAGCGCCTCAAATCTCGTTGAAATGGCAGATGAACGTATCATCAAGCAACGGCTCTATGACACCCTGACCAAGACGGAAAGGCTTTATATGCAGATGAAATCGGATCATGGTCTGTCGCTCGATGAGATGATGCAGGAAACAGGTGGCTCCAGGGCCAGCATCAAAATGGCGCTTTCCAAGGCAAAGAAGAAACTTGAGGAACAATTTAAGAAGATGGGTTATGGCAAATAGATCAATAGAGGAACTGGAGAAGACATATCTCTCGGATGCATCGGCAAATGAGTTTGACTCACATATCGCAAGGTTCAGGAGGAAACAGAGAATCCGCTGGACGGTTTCCTGTGCCGCATCGCTGCTTATCGTGATGTTTCTTGGGAAGTCAGTGAAAACCTACAACGCTCTGGATTCATATGCCGAGATTACAACGGTGGAACTTATTGAGACCATCAGTGCATTGACCGAGAACAGCCTTGACGAGATCAATAGTATCAACGCAAAACCCGGCAGGAATGGCGTTGTGGTGACGGCCGAGTTCAAGAATGGTATCACCAAGACCTATCTGATGAACCGCGGAGCCGATGGCTCTTCAACTGAACTAACCGCGCCGCATACAACTCCTTCAACACACTCAACATGCACA
>JAKSKO010000018.1 GCA_024401715.1 Bacteroidales bacterium | reverse complement strand
ATTTTGCAAGTAATTACAACAATTTCTGAAAATTGTAAAAATTACACATATTTACATGCTATCGAAAGGAAGGGTGAGGATTTTCAAGTCCTAAATTTTTTCTTTCCTGCCACTCTTGCGGCTGCGCTCTGCGGCGAAGCCCATGAGGTGGCTCTCGATTGAGACGTCTACTGTGCTGGAAAGCTTTGAAGGGTCCTGGAATGCCACTGCCTCCACGAAATCCCTGAAGAGAGCATGGTCTCCGCCGCCATGGCCGGAACCTTTGTAGTCTGCAATCTCCTCAACCTTCAAATTCCATTTCTTAAGGCTCCGCGTATTGAAATCGGTAACGCTGAAAGACTCCATGTCTCCGTCAATCATACCCCTTGTACCCATGATTCTGGTTCTGCGGCCACCGTGCAGAGTGAAGGCCTCCATATTGAAAGAAGAGGTGATGCCGCCCGCAAACACCATGTTTGCGACATAATGGTCCGGCTGGTTGTTATCGCAGTGGTATACGCAGCGTCCATACTGGGTGGTACGCAGTCTTTCCATAATCTGCTCGTCATCATTCCTGTCCAGGTTGTCAAACACGTAAAGATGGTGCTTGAGTTCCTTATATATCTTGATTGCGGAATAAGGGCAGTCTTTCTCGTGAGGGCAGCCGTCGGTACAGCGCATAGGGGCGCCTTCAGGGGCATTCTCCTTCTTGAACAGATACAGAGATCCGTCGGCAACGATGCTCTCGCAAGGCTTGTCCACTATCCAGCGTATGATATCAAGGTCGTGACAGGACTTCGCAAGTATGATTGGAGTGGACTGGTCTGAATTTCTCCAGATACCGCGCACATAGGAGTGTGCCATGTGTCCGTACTCGATAGGCTCCATGTGCTGCACGCTCACAACATCTCCGATGGCACCGGATTTCACAACCTCACGCATTGCAATGAAGTATGGTGCATAACGCAGAACGTGACAGGTTGCCAGGATTCTGCCTGTCTTCCTGGATTTGGCAAGAAGCTGGCGGCACTCTTTCTCTGTAGGACGTCATATCCCAGGTCCATGGCCTTCATGCAAGGCTCGAAGTGAATATCGTCCGGGGTGCAGATAATCATTGCATCGGCAAACTTGGGAACGGAGAGAATCTCATGGAAATCACCGAACTGATGCTCGGCCGGAATGTTGAACAGACGGGCGCAGGCCTCTTTCCTCACAGGGTTGATGTCGCTTACGCCAACAACCTTCACAAGGTCCGGGAATCTCTCTGCATAGCTGCAGTAGGTCTTGCCCCTGCTGCCGTAACCCACCACAACTACTGTAATCTGACGATTGATCTTGGCCTTCAGCTCCCTGATGCCGAAGTCCATATTGTTCAATTCACCAGGCTCTGTAGTGTCCGGATTGAAGTTATCCGGGTCTGCTGCAGGCACCAGGCCCATAGGGCTGGCCAGCAATTTCGGTGCAACCGTTGCCGCTGCGGCGGTCAATCCGATCCCCTTTAGAAATTCTCTACGTTTCATACTTTATGTTATATAAATTTGTACCCTTATTTCGGTTTTTTACAAAGAAAGGAATTTCTGCGATAAGATGTATCCTTTTCTGCGTCAAAATAGCAACTAAATGCGTACCCGCCGATAAAAAAAGATCAGGATGACCCATCGGTCACCCTGATCTTCAAGTATAGGCTAAAACCTGATTATTTGCGGAAAGGCTTGCGATCGCCGTCACGACGCGGACCGCGGTCGTTACCCTCACGGCGAGGGCCACGGTCACCCTGCGGACGAGGACGACGCTCCGGCTCTACATAACCCTCCGGTTTCGGAGTGAGGGCGCGCATTGAAAGGCGAAGCTTGCCTGTCTTGCTGTCCACCTCAAGAAGTTTCACATCAACCTCCTGGCCTACTGCAAGCACATCCTCCACTTTCTCTGTCTTGTTCCAGGCAATCTCGCTGATGTGGAGAAGACCCTCTTTGCCAGGAAGAATCTCCACGAAAGCACCAAACTCAAGGATGCTTACGATCTTGCCATGGTAGGTCTCGCCAACCTCTGGAACAGCGCAGATACCCTTGATCCAGTTGAGTGCTTTCTCCATTGCATCCTTATCGTTGGAAGCAACATCAACAACACCCTCGCTGCCACCGCCTGGAAGCGGTTCCTCTGTGATGGTGATAACTGTGCCTGTCTCTTTCTGTATCTTCTGGATAGTCTCGCCACCCTTGCCGATGATTGCGCCGATGAACTCTGCTGCAACGCGGAGCTGCTCTATGCGAGGAACGAATGGTTTGTAGTCCTCACGTGGCTCTGGGAGAGTCTTAAGCATCTCACCCATGATGTGCATACGGCCCTGACGTGCCTGCTCCAGAGCTTTCTCCAGAACATCGTATGAAAGACCGTCAACCTTGATATCCATCTGGGTTGCAGTGATACCGTCAGCTGTACCCACAACCTTGAAGTCCATATCGCCAAGGTGATCCTCGTCACCAAGGATATCGGTGAGGATTGCGTAACGGTCGTTAGGGTTAACCTCGTCTGTGATAAGACCCATTGCAACGCCTGCAACCGGTTTCTTGATCTTGACGCCGGCATCCATAAGTGCAAGACAGCCGCCGCAAACAGAAGCCATTGATGAAGAACCGTTAGACTCCAGGATATCTGAAACCACGCGTACTGCGTATGGGTTCTCCGGTGCGAAAGGCATTACGGCCTTCAGACCGCGCATTGCAAGGTTGCCGTGACCGATCTCACGACGGCCTACGCCACGCTGGCTCTTTGCCTCGCCTGTTGCGAATGGAGGGAAGTTGTAGTGAAGCACGAACTGCTGATCCTCCTGGATGAGAACCTCATCGGTCTCTTTCATATCCATCTTCGTACCGAGGGTTACAGTTGCAAGGCTCTGAGTCTCGCCACGGGTGAAGATTGCACTGCCGTGTGCGCATGGCAGATAGTCAACCTCGCACCAGATAGGACGAACCTCTGCGCACTGACGGCCGTCAAGGCGTACTTTCTCGTCAAGAATCATGTTGCGCATAGCCTCTTTCTCCACTGCATGGTAGTAGCGGCCTACAAGGGCCTCGGTCTCGGCATAAGCCTCTTTCTCCTCGATATTGGTTGGCTGAGGGAGGGTTGCAAGGAACTCCTCCTTGATTGCCTTGAAGCCATCCTCACGCTCGTGTTTAGGACGTGCGGATTTTGCAAGGGCATAGCATTTGTCGTAGCAGAAATCGTGAACTGCAGCTTTGAGGGCCTCATCCTCTACATCGTGAGGATAGTCACGCTTGTTGACGTCTGTACCAAGCTCTGCCATGAGTTCCTTCTGAACGCGGCAGTGCTTCTTGATTTCCTCGTGAGCGAACTTGATGGCCTCAAGCATATCGTGCTCTGAAACCTCGTTAAGCTCACCCTCAACCATCATGATGTTCTCCTCTGTGGCGGCAACCATAAGCTCAAGGTCGCTCTTCTCCATCTCAGAGAATGTTGGGTTGATTACGAACTCACCGTTGATGCGGCATACGCGCACCTCTGAGATAGGGCCGCCGAACGGAAGGTCTGTTGTAGCAAGAGCGCAAGATGCAGCAAGACCTGCAAGAGCGTCAGGCTGGATATCTTTCTCTGCAGAGATAAGTGTTACGTTTACGAATACCTCCAGGTGGAAGTCATCCGGCCAAAGAGGACGGATAGGACGGTCCACGAGACGTGAGATGAGGATCTCGTAGTCTGAAGACTTGCCTTCCCTCTTCATGAAGCCGCCCGGAAAACGGCCTGCAGAATAGAATTTCTCTTTGTAATCTACTGTAAGAGGCATGAAGTCAGTTCCTGGCTTAACCTCTTTTGCTGCGCATACTGTGGCAAGGAGCATTGTGCCGCCCATTTTAACCACTGCGCTACCATCGGCCTGTTTTGCGAGTTTGCCGGTTTCGATCTCGATCACGCGGCCATCGGCCAGAGTGATAGTTTTTTTGATAATGTTCATTGTTACAGCTTTTAACCGCCTCCCCCTATGGGAGAAAATTAATAATATTTATAAAAAAGTAGTGTCTTTTAAGGAAAAAGGGGGTGGGACAACTTGTGTCCGAACCCCCATTTTCTGTACCTATCCGAATTATCGACGGAGACCCAGTTCCTTAACGATAGCTCTGTATCTCTCGATGTCTTTGCTCTTGAGGTAATCAAGAACGCTGCGACGTTTACCTACGAGCTTAAGAAGTGCGCGGCGTGTGCCATGGTCCTTCTTGTTTGATTTCAGGTGCTCTGTAAGGTGAGCGATACGGTAGGTGAATAAAGCAACTTGACTCTCTGCAGAGCCGGTGTCTGTATTTGACTTTCCGTACTTCGCAAAAATCTCCTGCTTTTTCTCTGGCTGCAAGTATTCTGCCATAGTGCAAAAGGTTTTGTTGGGATTAATGCCTTCCGGCGGACCTTCCGCCATCCGGCCCTGATGGGGACCTCCCCAAAAGGATTGCAAAGATAAGATAAAGTTTTGAATTTCACAAACTTGTTTGCTTTGCCAATAATTAATTGTACTTTTGCCCTTGATACTTGCAAAACTTGGATAATGAACAGGAGATCTTCCATACTGATGATTTACACCGGCGGCACTATCGGAATGAGGATAGATGCCCAGGCCGGTGCGCTTATGCCCTTCGATTTCAAGCAGATACGCGCTGCGGTTCCGGAGCTGGACAAATTCGACATCCACATAGACACCTATACCTTTGAGACCCTTATAGATTCCTCCAACGTGGATCCCGCCCTGTGGGTGAAGCTTGCCCGCATCATAAAGGACAACTACAACAGGTATGACGGCTTTGTTGTCCTGCACGGCACAGACACCATGTCCTACACGGCATCGGCCCTCAGCTTCATCATAGAAGGTCTGGGAAAACCTGTGATCCTAACCGGCAGCCAGCTTCCCATAGGAGTTCCGCGCACGGACGGCCGCGAGAACCTCATTTCATCGGTGGAGATTGCCGCAGCAAAGAATGCCGACGGCAGCGCAAAGGTTCCGGAGGTGTGCATCTTCTTCGGCGGCCAGCTGATGAGGGGAAACCGCACCACAAAGATAAATGCCGAAAGTTTCCGCGCCTTCTCCAGCCCCAACTATCCCCCACTGGCCGAAGCGGGCATCAACATACGCTATTATGACGGCCTTATACGCCGCGGAGACACGAACAGCCTGCAGATTGGCCTCAACGACAGCCTGGACACACGCGTCTCCATTCTGAAACTGCACCCGGGCATAACCCCGCAGGTGGTGAAGAACGTGCTTCTGGGCGCCGAAACCCGCGCGGTGATAATTGAGACCTACGGTTCCGGCAACGCCCCGTCGGCAGACTGGTTCATCCAGGCCGTAAGCGAGGCTGTGAATATGGGAAAGGTGGTTGTGAATGTGACCCAGTGCCCTGCCGGCATGGTGGACATGGACCTTTACGCCACGGGCAAGAACATGAAAAACGCCGGAGTTCTATCCGGCGCCGATTCCACAACAGAGGCAATGCTTGCCAAACTGTTTATCCTTCTGGGCAGCGGTCTGGACAATGCAGACATCGCGGCCAAACTTGCTTGCAATCTGAAAGGAGAGATTACTGTTTGATATACTCCTGGTAGTCCTGCATTGAAGCGTCAATCACGCGGCGTGCCTCTTCGGCATTGTACAGGCCCATGAATTTGATGCGCTGCTTTGCGTCGCCCGGAATGTCCTTGTAGGTGGTGAAGTAGTGCACCAGACGGCGGGTGACATCCTGCGGAAGCTCCTCCAGGTTGTTGTACTGGGAGTACACCGCATCGGCTTTCAGCACGGCAACAATCTTGTCATCGGCCTGGTCATGGTCCAGAAGGCGTATGCCGCCGATTGGCTTGCAGTGCACGATGATGTCTCCGTGGGTTACGTCCTTCTCTGTGAGGACGCAGATATCCAGAGGGTCACCGTCACCCTTTACATCCGTACGTGCAATGGCAAGGTTTGTGAGGTGTGCCATATGGTCTCCGCAATACGATTTCGGGATGAAACCGTACAGGGCGGGAACAATGTTGGAGAATTTCTGCGGACGGTCTATAGACAGATAGCCGCTCTCCTTGTCCAGCTCGTATTTAACCTGGTCTGTAGGAACGATTTCAATGAATGCCTTGAACTTGTCTGATGACGAATCACCCGGATCTATACCGTGCCAAGGGTGTGATTTCTTTGCTTTTGCGTAGTCCATTTCCGATGTTCTTTTTTCCGAACTATCAAATATATAAAACTTTTGCTTCACTTACAAGATAAGTGCTGCCGCCAATGTAAAGGATTGGATTTTTGAGGCTTTTGCAGTAGCGGATGGCTTCCTCCACGGCCGATGCAACACTGCTGCAGGCTTTGGCCGACGGGCGCGCGGCGCGGCGCAGAAGCTCTTCCGCAGGCATTGCGCGGTGGTTGTCTGCCGCGGCGAAAAAGACATGGGCGCGTTGCGGAATTATGTCCAGCACGGCATCCACATCCTTGTCTGCCACGCTGCCGTACACCATCACCAGGTCTGAATACCCGCCGCTGTCCAACATGGATTCCAGCTGCGCGAAATTGTATTTGAGGCCATGCTGGTTGTGGCCGATGTCACATATCGTATATGGCTGGGTGGCAAGCACTTCCCACCTTCCGTGAAAGTCACAGATGCGGGCGGCATTCTCTATCGCCGGCCAGTCTATCTCCCGGCCCAGCACGGCCATTGCTGCCATCACCGTCCGGAGATTTTTCTCTTGATAACTCCCCCTCAAGTCCATCCTTTCCAAGATGGGTTTTATAGTCGAGGATGGGGCATCTTCAGCTGGGACTCTGTCCACCCCCGGACAGATGCAGGGGGAGGGGCCCAGACCGAGAGATTGGCCGGGACAAGCTTGCTTGTCTACGGACAATATTGAGGGATGGGAGGGGCTGAGGCCGAAGGCCGAAGGTCCCAGCGAAGCTTGCCCCTCCGAGCTAAAACCCATCTTGTCGGCGAAGGTTATTGGGGCGTTATTGGAGGCCGCGATACGGATGAAGACAGGATCGGTTTCGGGATGAGACTCGCCTATCACAACGGGGATGCCTGGTTTGATGATGCCGGCCTTTTCGGCCGCAATAAGGGGCAGGGTGCCGCCCAGAAGGTCTGTATGATCAAGACCTATGTTTGTGATTACGGAAAGAATCGGAGTGATGACATTTGTGGCGTCCAGACGTCCTCCAAGGCCGGTTTCTATGATGGCGATATCCACCTTCTCATCGGCAAAGAATTTGAAGGCAAGGGCTGTGGTAATCTCGAAGAATGAGAGGTCCAGAGCCGTAAAATCGGCATCATATTCCTGAATGAGCTCCCAGATTTTCTCCCGGCTTGCAAGGCGGGCCCCATCGGCCGAAACCACCCTCATCCTTTCCCTGAAATCCAGGATGTGCGGAGAGGTGTACAGGCCCACTTTCAGGCCCTTTGCCGCGAACTGTGCCGCCAGCATGTTGCAGGTGCTTCCCTTGCCGTTGGTGCCTGCCACATGAATGCACGGATAGGCATTCTGCGGCTGCCCCATGCGCCTGCATATCTCGAAGGAATGTTCCAGCCCGGGCTTGTAGGCAGAGGCCCCCTGCTTCTGGAAAGAAGGGAATCTTGTGAACAACGCGGCTATAATTTGCTGATATTCAATATCTGAAAACTCTTTTTTCATCTTTTTTGCAGAATTGACGGCAAAATTACTTATTTTTGATAAAATAACGCGTATTTGATGAAAGATAAGACTTCTCCTCTTTTTTCAACATACATACTGGACGGCGTGCAGATGGAAGAAACCCCATTCAGCGCCCTGTACGACTGCCTGGACGGCACGGGAACCGTATCTGTGCCCCAAAAGCAGTATGCCACCATTGTGGATGAATACATGGACAAGGAGCCCGGAAGCTATGAATATGACGAATCCAGGATAGACGAATACGCAACAAAGATAATCCAGAGCCCCTTCAACAAGAAGATAGTGGACCTGGCCTATCCCGTAGCCTGGACCAAATCGGCAATCAATTCCCTGCTGCTGGAAACCATGTTCCAGGAAGGCCATTTCAACCCGCAGAACCTGGTGCTGATGTGCCAGTGGGACTGGAACAACGGCCCGTACCGTAACATGGCCGCCTTCTATGACAGCACCGTTACAACAGGCCGCTATCTCACAGACCTGGGAGTGAAGCTGGACCGATATTTCATTGAAAGCAACCACCGCAACTGCATATTCGAGATTGTAACCCGCAGCAAGGTTAGCGGCAAACGCAAATGCGGCGCCACAATAAACCCGATTCCGGGCGACTGGCTGGTGTACATCCCATTCGACCATTCCCGCCTGCACCTTGGAGGATCGGCCCTCAGCAGCCTTATCGGAGGAGGTTGCGGCAAGGAAATGTCCCTGGACGACCCAGGATACTTCGTGGACTGCTATGAGGTTGTGAGGGAGATGATAGAGGACGGGGTGATTACGGCAGGCGTGCCTGTGGGCAGGGGCGGACTTATGGTGGCGGCAGAAAAGTTCCGCGGACACTATGGCTTCACCATGGACATAGGCGGAATAATGCAGGCAACGGGAGAGAAAGACGCCATCAAGGTGCTTTTCGCAGAGAAGCCCGGCGTGCTGGTGCAGTTCCGGGACATAGACTATGATTACGTGGATTCACAGCTGCTGCTGATGGAGCTTGCATACTATCCTGTGGGCCATCCGGACCCTGCAATGCACGAGCTTAAAGTCATCAAGAGTCAGAAAAACAACGTAAGCAGCATACTTTCCCTCCTTTTGGAGCAAGCCTCCGAAGGAGAGGACTGATTTTTTGAGAATTTTTAACTATCTTTGTAAACTATTATCAGAATTACTACATATCGAAATTATCAATAAACAATTACACACATATGTCAACTAAAAAACGCGTATATCGCTTCGGTGGCAAAAACGCCGAGGGCGATGGTAAAATGAGAGAGTTGCTGGGTGGTAAAGGTGCCAACCTGGCCGAGATGTGTAAGCTGGAGATTCCTGTTCCTGCAGGCTTCACTATCACAACTGAATGCTGTACAGAGTATTACGAGCTTGGCGGTGGCTATTCAGATGACCTTCGCACAGAGGTTGCAGAGGCTTTGAAGGCTACTGAGGCCATCATGGGTATGAAATTCGGTGATGCGGAGAATCCGCTCCTGGTATCATGCCGTTCAGGTGCGCGCAGCTCTATGCCTGGTATGATGGATACAATCCTTAACATCGGTCTTTGCTCTGCCACTATCCCTGGCATGATCAAGAAGACCAACAACCCACGTTTCGTATACGACGCATACCGTCGTCTCATCATGATGTACTCTGACGTTGTTATGGAGAAAGCCGAGGGTATCGAGCCTGCCGATGGTCAGGGCATCCGCCAGCAGCTGGACCGCATGATGGAAGAGCTTAAGGAGAAAAAAGGCTATGCATCAGATACAGACATCACAGCTGACGAGCTGAAAGAGCTTGCAGAGCAGTTCAAAGCCCGCATCAAAGAGGTTCTGGGCGTAGATTTCCCAGATGACGCTCAGGCACAGCTCTGGGGTTCTATCGGCGGCGTGTTCAAGTCTTGGAACGGCAAACGCGCTATCGCATACCGTAAGATTGAGGGTATTCCAGACGATTGGGGTACAGCTGTAAACGTACAGTCAATGGTGTTCGGTAACATGGGTAACACTTCTGCAACAGGTGTTGCATTCAGCCGTAACCCTGCAAACGGTGACAACAAGTTCTATGGCGAGTGGCTTATCAACGCACAGGGCGAGGACGTGGTTGCCGGTATCCGCACCCCTAACCCTCTTAACAACGCAACAAAGAACGACCACAACCGCAATCTCCAGTCTCTTGAGGAGGCTATGCCAGAGGTTTATGCAGAGCTTGACGGTATCCGTTCACACCTGGAGGATCACTTCCATGATATGCAGGATATCGAGTTCACTATCCAGGAAGGCAAACTCTGGATGCTGCAGTGCCGTATAGGCAAACGTACAGGTATCGCTGCCCTTCAGATGGCAATGGATATGCTGGACGAAAAGATGATTGACGAGAAGACAGCTGTAATGCGTGTTTCTCCTGCACAGCTTGACGAGATTCTCCACCCAATCCTTGACCCTGCTTCAGAGAAGAAGGCAAAAGCTATCGCAAGCGGTCTGCCAGCTTCACCTGGTGGTGCCGTTGGTACAGTAGTATTCACTTCAGAGGCTGCAATGGCTGCCGCTGCTGCAGGCAAGAAGACCATCCTGGTTCGTGAGGAGACTTCTCCAGAGGACGTAGAGGGTATGCGTGCCGCTGCAGGTATCCTTACACAGCGCGGTGGTATGACTTCACACGCTGCTCTCGTTGCACGCGGTTGGGGTAAATGCTGTATCGTAGGTTGCGACACCCTGAAGATTGACTTTGAGGCCAAGACAGCTACATTCACAAAATCAGGCGTTACCGTTAAAGAGGGAGACTTCGTTTCACTCAACGGTGCAAAAGGTCTGGTTTATGCCGAGGCTATCGACACCATGGACGCTTCAGAGAACCCACTCTTCATCAAGTTCATGGAGATTGTTGACAAGTTCCGCACAATGGGCGTTCGCACAAATGCTGATACTCCAGAGGATGCTGCACGCGCTGCCGCATTCGGCGCTGAGGGTATCGGTCTGTTCCGTATCGAGCACATGTTCTACGGCAAGAACAGCGAGACTCCTCTTGCAAAACTCCGCAAGATGATCATGTCTTCTACAGACGCAGAGCGTCAGGCAGCCCTGGACGAGCTGGAGCCATTCATCAAAGCTGCAGTTAAAGGCACTATGAAAGTGATGAACGGCAAGCCTGTAACCTTCCGTCTCCTCGACCCACCTCTCCACGAGTTCGTTCCACAGGGCCAGGCTAAACGCGAGGAGCTTGCAAACGAGCTTCACATCACAGAGGAAGAGATCCAGAAACGCGGCGAGAGCCTCCACGAGGTTAACCCTATGATGGGTCACCGTGGTGTACGTCTCCACGTAACATATCCTATGATTGCCGAGACTCAGTATCGTGCCATCTTCACTGCAGCCCTGGAGCTTCAGGCAGAAGGCCTTGATCCACGTCCGGAGATCATGATTCCTGTAACAGTTTCAGAGCGCGAGCTCAAATTCCAGAAAGCCATCTGCGTACGCGTTAAAGCCGAGGTAGAGGCTGCAATGAAAGAGAACGTAAACTTCTTCAAGTTCGGTACAATGATCGAGATTCCACGCGCTGCCCTCACAGCAGACCGCATGGCCAAGACTGCCGAGTTCTTCTCATTCGGTACAAACGACCTTACCCAGATGACATTCGGCTTCAGCCGTGACGACGTAGGAACCTTCATGGGCGACTACCTTGGCAACAAGATTCTGGATGGCGATCCATTCCAGAGCCTGGATCAGAAAGCTGTTGGCAAACTCATCAAATACGCTGTAGGCGAGGGCCGTGGTTCACGTCCAGAGCTCAAGTGCGGTATCTGCGGTGAGCACGGTGGCGACCCTGCATCAGTAGAGTTCTGCTATAAGACAGGCCTCAACTATGTATCTTGCTCTCCATTCCGTGTGCCGATCGCACGTCTTGCAGCCGCTCAGGCAGCAATAAAGAATGCGTAACCGCATTCTTTATTGCTAGCAAAATCAAAACTTTTAAGCGTTTTTGATTACTGCCTAGCATCATAAAAAAAAGAACCCCGTTCAATGCGACGGGGTTCTTTTTTTATGGGTGCCGGTGAGCGGAATTACTTCACCCTGATGGACATCATGGTGATATCGTCATTCTGAGGGTTGTCTCCGGTGAAGTCCTTCACGGAAGCCTCAAGACAGCCAAGGAAACTGTGAGAATCAATAGTTGGATCCTGAGAACGCGAGAATTCCAGCAGACGATCTTCACCATACTGGCTCTTGTCCGCCTTCTCAGCCTCCGTAACACCATCGGTATAGATTACCAGACGCATGCCCTTCTTAAGCTGCATGGACTCGCTCTGATATCCAAAACCGTCGATAAGGCCCGCCACAAGATTCGCCTTGGCGTTCAGATATGAGGCATTTCCCTTCTCGTCTATCACAACTATAGGATTGTGGCCGCAGTTGCAATACTCCATAGCAAGGGTGTCAAGGTCTATATAGCCGAAGAACATCGTAACGAACATTCCGCTTTCATTGCTGGAGCAGAAGGAATCGTTGATCTTTGCAGCCATATCCCTTACAGGGATGTTGCTGTCCACAATGGTGCGGAATGACGCCTTGGTGATTGCCATGAAAAGGTCGGCATACACACCTTTTCCGGACACATCCCCCACACTCAAATACTGGAGGCGGTCCTTAACTAAGATCTCGTAAACGTCTCCGCCCACCTCCTTGGCCGGCTTCAGCGAGGCTGCCAGGTCTATCTCGTCCAGGACAGGAAAATGTCCAGGCAGCATCTGCATCTGGATGTGGTTGGCAATATTCAATTCGCTCTCGAAACGTTCATTGGACGCCGTGGTCTTCCTAAGCTCCTGAATGTAATTATCTATGGAATCCTCCATATAGTGGAGAGATTCGGAGAGTTTCATGAACTCATCCCGGGTGTTCACCTGAGGAATCTTTGTCTTGAAATTGCCCTGGCCTATGCTCATGGCCACATAGGTGAACTCCGTAACCGGCTGGCTCATTCTGGAAATGGTCTTCTTCGTAGCATAATAAAGAAGGACTATGCTGAAGAAAGCTACCAGCAGGAATATGATATTGGATATCTTCTGGGTTTCAAAAATATCGTAATAAGGACAGGCAAGTATGTTTGTCCAGCCATTCTGCACAGGGCCGTACACCACAAGAGCGGATTTCTTGCCGTTCAACAGGTGGGATACCCCACGCTCTCTCCTCAGGACAGATTCCGCTATGGCATGGGCGTTGGTACCACCCATCTTCTCCGCCACGGTGAACAGGGTCTCGGTCTCTGCAAGCGTCTGGTCCAAAGTATAGTAAGAGGAATTGTGGCCTATCATTGCACACATGGAATGCTCGAACGGCTTGTTCTCCTCCATAAGGGCGATGAATTCATGGATGGCGACATCGCACTTCACAACGGCATAGAATGTTCCGTCCCTGTGGTACAGAGGCTTGGAGAAAGAGGCAACCAGTTTGCCGCTATTGTTGTGGTCCAGCTCCGGATCGCTCCAGTATTCCTTACCCAGAAGTTTCGGGATAAGATACCAGTCCATCAGAAGATAATCGTAGTCCTTGCCTCCCACAATCTGCGAAGATATCCTGCCGTTCTCTCCGCGGAAGGAGGTGTGGCAGTAATATTTGGAGAAATCCTCCATGGCGTAAGGTTCGAAGGCGATGGAACAGGAGAGGATATTGTTGTCTGTCTTCACTATGTTGTCCGCAATGAACGAAAGCATGCCGTAGTCATAATAGACATCGGAAAGAAGCCATGCCGTGCTTTCCGTAGTGGATTCCACGGTGTTGATTAGCTTCTCCATGTTAAGGGTGCTGTTCTGGAGGGAGGCCTCACAGTCCTTTATCGTGAGGTGATACATGGAGTAGTATCCGGCAGCAATCAGAATGATGATTACCGATACGAAAAGTGCGGATATGATGCGTACGATCCTACCGCTTAGCCTGCTGGCAAATGACACTGGCGCTTTCATCGGCAAAACTCTCCATAGCTTATGTTCTCACTTATGAAATTGTTCTCCAGCATACCCCCCACGCAGGAATCATAAACCTCTTTGTCCAGGTGCTGGAAGTCCACCTTGCCACTCCTGGGATTCACAAGACTTCTGAGGAACTCTTCAAGCATGTTTTCCTGATGCAGCCTGTTTGTGCGTATCCCCTCCATGGCGGCATACTGCATTACAAACTCCACTGCCTCTTTCTTATGCTCCATGCACCAAAGCCAGCCACGCTTGGTTGCCTCGCAAAAGGCGTCAATCTCCGCCTTGTGTGCTGCAAGATAATCCTCTTTCACATAAAGTCCGTCTTCCGGAAGTTCATATCCGTATTCAGACAGCCTCAACACATTCTGTGGCGGGATATTGCCTATTGATTCCTTTATGGTGTAATACTCGTTGTAGGTCATGCATGTCGTTGCATCCACAGCCCCGGCAAGGAAAAGGTTAACCCCGCCAAGGAAAGTTATCCAGGAGGCCGAAACTCCGTTCTTTTTGATGAAGATTTCTATGGCATCTCCATAGCCATGCTTCCACCTGCCTATCTTCTTTCCCTCCAGATCTGCTATGTCCTTCACCGGTTCACGGCATACAATGGCCAGGGAAGAAACCTGCGCAAGCTGCAAGACATTCACCACCCTGGAACCTTCTTTGCTGCAGGCCAGGGCCATAATCGGGCTGGCTACGGCAATATCCACCGCTCCGGCTTGCAGCTCATCCAGATTGGAAACGGCGGAATTCCTGCCCTGATGCACTATCTGAACCGACAGGCCTTCTTCAGCATAAAAACCCAACTCCTGCGCAGCGTAATATCCGGCAAACTGGGACTGGGGTGTCCATGCCGGCATCAATCTTATGATATTTTCCTGCCCGGCAGATACAATGCCTGCCGCCAGCAGCCCCATCACAACAAATATCAGCTTTCTCATGGTAGTATCATTGTAATCTCGTTGGGAAGTATGTCTATGTCGAAATGGGTTGAGGGAATAACCTCACCGTCCAGGGCCAGATATATGAGATCCTTGGAATCCAGCTCTATATGCTTCGCCCTGCGGTACACGATGTTCTTCATACAGCGGGGATCCTGCAGATGGGAACCCGTAAGGAAGTGATTCATCATATTCAGGAAGGAAACAATGGAGCATGGTTTCAGCAGAATCACCTCAATGAGGCCGTCATCCACCTGTGCCAGTGGAGCACAATTGTACTGGCCGCCATACCAGCTGGCATTGGCCATCGCACACAGCAGAATGTGCGTCTTGTTCAGGCGTTCACCATCGGCCGTAACGCTTATCCTGTTCGCTCTGTTGAAGAGTACGCTTCGCATGACGGCACGGTTGTATGCCGTTTTCAGATCCATACCGTTTTCTATATTTCGGCTAGCAATATAGGTTACCATGGCATCGAAACCGGCATTGGCAACGTTCAGGGCGTAGAAATTGTTGGCCCTGATGATATCCACCTTGTTTTCGCTTCCCTTCAGGAGAGCGTCAATGCTCTTGAAGTCCCTGCCTGGGTAGTGCTTGCAAAAATCATTGGCCGATCCGTAAGCGAGGAAGGCTATGCATTTGTTTCTGAATCCAACCACGCCGCCGGCCACCTCCGCAAGGGTTCCACTGCCGCCGCAGGCCACAAAGCAGACATGGTCTGCAGGATGAAGATCGCAATAGATACGCACAAAGCGTGTTGCGTCACCAACACCAAGTGTGTGATACACCTTGTGTTCCTCACCCATCCCGGCAATCCTGTCCTCAAAATCAGGACCCATGTTAGCCTTGATATCGGCCCGTGAGTTTATGATGAAATAGTACAGCATTGTTTATAGAGTTTAGGTTCAAATTTCGTATACGGAAGAAACTTCCGGTGCGAATTCACCGAAGCGTTCTGCAATCTCGTCCAGGCAGGCACGGATAAGTACGGGATCCGTTTCGGTTACAAGACGCAGGCGGTAGGGCTTGAAGTCCGGAATACCCTTGAAATAGTTGGCAAGATGGCGGCGCATCTCAAAGACACCCACCTTGTCCCCCTTCAGCTCCACGCTCTTTGCAAGATGCTCTTTGGCAAGGGCCACGCGCTCCAGAACGCTCATAGGAGGCAGAATCTCGCCCGTTGCCATATAGTGCTTTATCTCGTTGAATATCCACGGATGTCCATAGGTGGCGCGGCCTATCATCACCCCGTCCACGCCATAGCGCTCGAACGCTTCTTTCGCGCCCTGCGGGGTGGTTATGTCGCCGTTGCCTATGATAGGGATATGCATGCGCGGATTCTCCTTGATTTTCCCTATAAGGGTCCAGTCCGCAGAGCCCTTGTACATCTGGGCTCGGGTGCGGCCGTGCACGGTGAGAGCCTGTATGCCCACATCCTGCAGGCGTTCCGCCAGCTCCACTATTATCTTGGAATCCTCGTCATAGCCAAGGCGTGTCTTCACGGTAACCGGCATCTTCACGGCCTTCACAACTGCATCCACAATGCTCACCAACTTGTCCGGCTCACGCAGCATACCGCTGCCCGCTCCCCTGCCGGCAATCTTTTTCACCGGACAGCCGAAGTTTATGTCCAGTACATCGGCTCCGTGGCCGCCGGCAATCTCGGCCGCTTTCTCCACCATAAGCGCGGCATCCACCATGGCCTCGGGGATATGGCCGTAAATCTGTATGCCTATCGGGGCTTCGAAATCATAGGTGTGCATCTTGGCTATGGCCTTTGACGCGTCGCGGATTAGGCCGTCGGAAGGCACGAATTCCGTATACATCATATCGGCCCCGTACTTCTTGCACACCCAGCGGAAAGTGGCGTCCGTGACGTCCTCCATGGGGGCAAGCAGCAGAGGTCTGTTGCCAAGGTCTATCTTTTCACCTATTTTCATGGGCTTATTTCTCTTCCAGAATCCTGTTCTGTACAGCCACAGACTCTTCGTGGATGGAAGTGAAGAAATCCCTTACGAATTTCTCCGACAGTCCGAGTTCGGTTCCGCGCTGGATCATGCGCTCCAGGATGCTGTCCCATCGGCCGGTCTGAAGGATGGCGATATTGTTGTCTTTCTTGAACTGGCCAATCTGGCGGGAAACGTTCATGCGCTGGCAAAGCATGGACAGAAGGTTGTCGTCCAGAACGTCAATCTTGGCGCGCAGCTGGGTGATGTTCTCCCTGTAGGAGACATTGTCTGTGTCGTTGTCACGCACAACCAGCCTGTTTTCGCCCAGAAGCATATCGTGAAGCTGGTCCGGGGTAAGCTGCTGCTTTGCGTCGCTCAGAGCCTCGCAAGGCTTGCAGTGGCATTCCACCATAAGGCCCTCGAAACCAAGGTCCAGGGCACGCTGCGAAAGTTCCTGCACATATGACACTGCTCCACCCATGTGTGAAGGGTCGGCAAAGATAGGAAGTTCCGGCACGCGGCTGCGCAGCTCTATGGCCATCTCCCATGCGGGATCGTTGCGGTATTTCATTTTCTGGAAAGAGGAAACGCCGCGATGGATTGCGCCCAGTTTCCTAACTCCGCACTTGTTCAGACGCTCGAACGCGCCAATCCACAGGTCCACATCCGGGTTCACCGGATTCTTCACCAGCACAGGGATATCGGTGCCCGAAAGAGCCTCTGCAATCTCCTGCACAAGGAAAGGGTTTGCGGTGGTTCTGGCTCCAAGCCACACCATGTCCACGCCGTGCTTCACGCACTCGAACACGTGCTGGGCCGATGCCACCTCGCAGGACACCTTCATGCCTGTCTGCTTCTTCACCTCCTGCAGCCACTTCAGAGCGGGAACTCCGTGGCCCTCGAAACAACCAGGGTGGGTGCGCGGTTTCCATACACCGGCACGAAACATATTGATGCCTGTCTTCCTTAGGCCGCTTGCTGTCTCAAGCAACTGCTCCAGCGATTCTGCGCTGCAAGGACCGGCAATTACACAGGGGCGCGGTAAAGTGAAAAAGCCCCATTCAGTTGGTGATACAATGTCCATTTTCATAGTTAGGTCTCCTATCCCAGTTGTTCCAAAACCTTTGTGAGCGTAACTGAATCGGCACACAAAGAAATTCTTATATAATCGTTTCCATTACTGCCGAAAACCATTCCCGGCGTGATGAAAACTGCATATTCGTATAAAAGTTTGTCCGACATCCTCTCTCCCAGGGTCTTTTCCGTGTGATAGCCCGCGATAAGGGGATTATCCTGCTGCAGGCGGCCCCATACGAAGAGGCCCTGGCTGTCCCGGCTGCACTGCGCGCCCAGCCTTTCCATGATGGCAAGGGCCAGTTCCTTGCGCCTTGCATACTCTGCGTTAAGGCTGTCATACCAGTCCTGTCCCTGCTGCAGGGCCTTCACGGCCGCACACTGCAGGGCGCGGAACATGCCGCTGTCCATCTGGGACTTCACCTTCAGCAGCTCTGCTATCACATCGGCCGCAGCTCCCACCATTCCTATGCGCCAGCCGCTCATGTTCTGGGCCTTGCTTAGGGAGTTGAGTTCCATGCAGCACTCCATCGCGCGCGGAACGGCCAGAATGGAAAGAGGCCTGCTGTTCAGCACAAAGCTGTAGGGGTTGTCGTTACATATCATTATGCCGTGCTTCAGGCCGAAGGCTACGGCTTTCTCATACACCTGCTGCGATGCGGCGGCTCCGGTTGGCATGTTGGGATAGTTCATCCACATCATCTTCACGCCGGAAAGGTCCATCGCCTCCAGCGCATCAAAATCCGGATAATAGCCGCTGCGGGGCAGAAGGTCGTAATAGACTATCTCTGCCTGCACCATCTTTGCTGCCGATGCGTAGGTAGGATAACCCGGGTTGGGCACCAGCACCTTGTCCCCCTTGTTCAGAAAGGCCAGGCAGGCAATGAGTATGCCCTCCTTGGAACCCGTGAGAGGCTGGATCTGCGTTTCCGGGTCCAGCTGCACGCCATACCATTTCGCATACCACTGCGCGAAAGCCGCCCTAAGCTCCGGTATACCCCTGTAGCTCTGGTATTTGTGGGCCGATGCCTGCTGCGCAACATCGCAAAGCTCCCCTATCACCTCTGCCGGCGGCATGCGGTCCGGGGCACCCACGCCTAGATTTATCACCGGGCTTTTGCCATCGGCCTTGCGGGAGGCGTTTATTTCGGCAAGCTCACGGTTCTTCAGTGAGAAGTAGTACTCCTTCACATCAGCTACTCTGGTGGCGGGTTTGATTATCATGCTTAAAGTACGGTCTTATATTCTCCAAGTATGTCCAGGTCCTTCATAAGCGGACGCACGGCGGCAAGAGCCTGATGATAACGCTCCACACTCTCGAAGCGTATGTCGGCATAGAAGAAATACTCCCACTGGCGGCCCGGAATGGGAAGGGACTGGATACGGGTAAGGTTCATATCGTAGAAAGACAGGATTGTGAGTATCTGCGCCAGCGAACCCGCCTTGTGCGGAAGGGTGAAGCAGATGGAGGCCTTATCTATGACGGCCTCGTCCACAGTTATGGCGTCGTCCAGGATAAGGAACCTTGTGAAGTTCTGTTTGTAGGTTTCAATGCCCGGGGCCAGGATTTCCATTCCGTAAAGCTCCGATGCAAGTTTGGAAGCCACCGCTCCCACGCCCATCTGGCCCGATGCCGCAATATCGGCAGCCGCCTTCGCGGTATCCTCGGCCTCAACAAGGCGTATCCACGGTTTGTCGGCAAAGAAGGCACGGGTCTGGTTGATGGCCATATAGTGGGTGCGCACCTCCCTGATATCCTCTATGCGCTGGCCGGGAAGGGCCATGAGGTTCTGCTCTATGCGCAGGAAAACCTCGCCTTTGATTCTGAGGTCATATTTGCGCAGGAGTTCAAAGTTGGGAAGCAAACCACCGCTTACGGTGTTCTCTATGGCCATCACAAGGGCATCCGCACTGCCGTTTCCAACTGCAGTGTAGAGGTCTTCAAAATGGTCGCATTCAACAATAGAGAGATTCTCCGAATTGGAGAATCCCCTATAGAATTCGCAGGCGGCCTGTTCGTGAAAACAGCCCCTGTAGCCCTGTATCGCTACTTTTTTCACTATACGGTAAGGATTTCCTTCTCTTTTGCGGCAACCATTTCGTCCACAGCTTTCACCTGCGCGTCGGTAGCCTTCTGTACTTTATCTTCGAAATCCTTCTCCATATCCTCTGCCAGGCCCTCTTTGATGAGCTTCTTCAGGGCATCCATGGCGTCGCGGCGTGCATTGCCGATAACTGTCTTGCTGTTCTCGCCCTCTGCCTTTGCCTTCTTGATGAGCTCTTTGCGGCGCTCCTCTGTGAGTGCAGGAACGTTGCAGCGTATGCTCTCGCCATTGTTCTGAGGAGTCATACCCACGTTTGCGTCGATGATGGCCTTCTCTATCACAGGAATCATCTTCTTCTCCCATGGCTGGATCATGATGGTCTTTGCATCAGGAGTTGTTACGGATGCAACCTGAGGTATAGGTGTTGGGGAACCGTAATAGTCAACCATGACGTTGTTGAAGATCATAGGGTTGGCCTTGCCTGCGCGGTAGGTTTTCAGATTCTCCTCCAGGAATGCTGTGGAAGATGTCATATTGTCCTTTGCCTTGGCAAGGATCTGATTAGCTTTCTCTATCATAATGTTTATAATTTATTCGTTCTAACAAATGTACAAAAAAGATTCTTCATTGCCTATATATCAAGGAAAGATTTAAGAATGTTCTGCTCCAGGGAGCTCAGCATCCTGGTTGATATAGGAATATAGAAGAGTCTGGCTCTGATGTCTTCAGGAACGAAGCAGTCCCTAAGCCTCTGCGCGTCCTTCTCCGTGGTAAAACCCACAAGTATGGGATTTGCCCTTAGGACAGACACCATCCTGTTCACATCCCTCCTGGAGAAGGCATGGTGATCCCGGAAAGACAGGCAGTCCATAACGGAATACCGCTTGCCCACATAGTCCGCAAAGCTGTCTCCGTTTGCGATGCCGCTTACAACCAGGGCCTGGTGGGAATAGATATAATGCGGATCCCCCTCCGGGAACACGGGCTGGGGCTGGTCGTAACCAATGGTGGAGAACAGCACCGTAATCGGACTTCCGTTCTTCCATGTGCCGCTGCAACTGTCCAAATCGTAGTTTTTTACGCCCATCTTTTTTGCGAAACGAGCCCTCTCCTCCGCATCCAGATAGCCCGGACACTTGGTGACAATTATCATGTCCGCCTTCCTCACCCTTTTCGCAAGGTCTCTAAGCGTGCCGAAAGGCACAAGGAAGTCCTTGAAGAAAGGTTTGGCATAGGACGTGAGGATAATGTTGCGTGTGGCTCTTATCTTCCTGTGCTGGAAGGCGTCGTCCAGGATAAGGATGTCCGGACGACTGAACCTGGAAGGGTCTGCAAGAGCTGCTGCGGCCCTGTTGCGGTTCGCATCCACAACCACGTCCAGATGCGGAAACTTGCGCTTTATCTGCAGGGGTTCGTCACCGAACTGCCTGGCAGTGCCATCGGCCGGCACAACCTGGAAGCCCTTGGTCTTGCGCTTGTAGCCGCGGCTTATAACCGCAATCCTTCTTGGGCGGAGACTGCCTTCTTCGGGTGCAAAACCGTAAATATCCGCATCTGCGGGAAATACCGGCTGGTTGGACAGAAGGCGTATAACAAGCTCCGTCATCGGAGTTTTGCCCGTTCCCCCAAGAGCAACGTTACCAACGCAGATTGAAGGGATTTCGGTTGGATAGGATTTAATCCAACCACGGTCATACATCCGATGACGGAGTTTTAAAACAGTTTTATACACGTCTGAGGATTAGCAGCAGATACCGTTTGCATGGAAGTAAGATACCAATGCAACTGCAGTAAGACCCAGAACGATGAGACCACCTATGATGCGGCCGATCCATTTCCAGCGGTTAAGCCAGATCATATTGTTCCAGCCAATTGTCTGAAGTGCGCTCCAGAAGCCGTGGCCGATATGCATGTAAAGAACTACGAACCAAACGATATAGAGGATAACAATCCAGATGTTGCCGAATGTGTTCTCCAGAAGCACGTATGGATTCTCTGCCTCGCCGCCTGTGAACTCCTGAAGCTGCATGTGCTGCCAGAAGTGAGTGAGGTGGAAGAAGATGAAGCCGAGAACGATGAGGCCAAGCCAGATCATGTTCTGTGCTGCGAAAGAGTCTGCCTTTGCCTTAGAGTTAACCTCGTAACGTTTAACGCCGCCTCTTGCCTTGAAGTTTGTGATTGAAAGAATGAGGGCGTAAGCGATGTGGATAAGGAAACCTGCTGCAAGAACAGGAACCATTACGTTAACGATTGGAAGGGCCATGAAATCGCAACCAAGCTGGAACCAGCCATCCTCTGCACCCCATGAACCATGGAAGAAGTCACGGACTGCAAAACAGTTGATTGTAGTGTGAAGAAGCATGAAGATTACCAGGAAAAGACCTGAAACGCTCATGATAAGCTTCTTGCCGATTGAAGATTGAAAAATATTTGCCATAATTATTAGATTTTACATTCCATATAGGTTATGCAAATATAAGCAATAACTTGGAGAATTCGCAATAAAATGATACTTTTGTACGTATTAGAAAACAACTGAAATGTACAATAGAGTTCTACTGAAATTAAGCGGGGAGAGCCTTGGAGGCCCTGCCGGCACAGGTATCAATGAGGAATGGGTTAACCAGTATGCACAGGAAGTGGTGGACGCGGTGAAAGCCGGCCATCAGGTGGGCATAGTGATAGGCGGAGGCAACATCTTCCGCGGCCTCAGCGGCGTGAAAAGCGGCTTCGACCGCGTGGACGGAGACAAGATGGGCATGCTTGCAACCATTATCAACTCTCTTGCCCTGGCAATGGCCATTCGCAGTCTGGGCGTGAAGGCAGAGGTGTTCACAGCCACCCCTATGGAGCCTATTGCAAACTATTACATGAGAGACAAGGCCGTTGCGGTTATGGAGAACGGCGGCGTGGCCCTTATCGCAGGCGGCACAGGCAATCCTTTCTTCACAACAGACAGCGGTGCAGCCCTCCGTGCCCTGGAGATTGGCGCCAACGCCCTTCTGAAAGGCACACGCGTGGACGGCGTATACACTGCCGACCCGGAGAAAGACCCATCAGCCGTGAAGTATGACGAGCTCACCTTCGACAAGGCTCTCGGCGACCACTTGAAGGTTATGGACGCAACAGCCTTCGCACTTTGCGAGCAGGGCAACATGCCAATCATCGTCTTCGACATGAACGTGCGCGGCAATCTTGCCCGTCTTCTGGGCGGCGACAAGATCGGCACAGTGGTTCACAAGTAAAGAATCACACCTGACGATAAATAATCACCCTCCCCGGTGCCGGAGAGGGTGATTATTTCTTGCTTGATTATTCTACCTTAGGCAGATTGGCAAGGTTGGCGGCGATTTCCTCGTCGGTAGGGATGGTGTCGTTCATCACGCCGTCATTGAATTTCTGGTACGCCACCATGTCGAAATAACCTGTGCCAGAGAGGCCGAAGACGATTGTCTTCTCTTCACCTGTCTCCTTGCATTTCAGGGCCTCGTCGATGGCGGCGCGGATTGCGTGGCTGCTCTCCGGTGCAGGAAGCGTGCCTTCTATGCGGGCGAACATCTGCGCAGCCTCGAACACTGCGGTCTGCTCTACGGAACGGGCCTCGAACAGGCCGTCGTGATACAGCTGTGAAAGGATAGGGCTCATGCCGTGGAAGCGAAGACCTCCTGCGTGGTTGGCAGACGGAATGAACTGGCTGCCCAAGGTGTACATCTTTGCCAGAGGGCATATCATTCCTGTATCGGCGAAGTCATATGCGAACTTGCCCCTTGTGAAGCTTGGGCATGAAGCCGGCTCCACTGCTATAACCTTGTACTGAGCCTCGCCGCGAAGCATCTCGCCGATGAAAGGAGAGATGAGACCGCCCAGGTTGGAACCGCCGCCGGCGCAGCCTATGATGATATCCGGTTTGATGCCGTATTTCTTGCAGGCTGTCTGCACCTCAAGACCGATAACTGTCTGATGAAGGAGCACCTGGTTGAGCACGGAACCTAGAACATAGCGGTAGCCAGGCTGGCTTACTGCAGCCTCGACGGCCTCGGAAATCGCACATCCGAGACTTCCGGTAGTGCCCGGGAATTTCTCCAGAATCTGTCGGCCGACATTTGTGGTATTGCTTGGAGAAGGGGTAACCTTTGCTCCGTAGGTACGCATAACCTCGCGGCGGAAAGGTTTCTGCTCGTAAGAACATTTCACCATATACACCTGACAGTCGAGATCGAAGAACGAGCAGGCCATGCTGAGCGCTGTTCCCCACTGTCCGGCACCGGTCTCGGTGGTAACGCCCTTGAGCCCCTGTTTCTTGGCGTAATATGCCTGTGCAACTGCAGAGTTCAGCTTGTGGCTGCCGGAAGTATTGTTACCCTCGAATTTATAATAGATCTTTGCCGGAGTGCCAAGGGCTTTCTCCAGGAAATATGCCCTTACAAGCGGTGCGGGACGGTACATCTTGTAGAAATCCAGAATCTCCTGAGGGATATCGAACCAGCGTGTATCGTTATCCAGTTCCTGACGGTTCAGTTCCTCGCAGAAAATAGGTGCGAGATCCTCCTGGGTAAGAGGCTGCAGTGTGCCCGGATTAAGAAGCGGTGCAGGTTTCACTTTCATGTCTGCACGCACGTTGTACCACTGTTTAGGTAGTTCATTCTCGTTGAGATAAATCTTGTAAGGGATTTTCTGTTCCATAATGCTTAGGTTTTAATTTTTTATATTGTTAAAATTTATTACTCAAAATTTTTGAAATGGTTCACGAAAAAAGGACCACCCAATGCGGACAGTCCTTAACAAAAATATGAACAAACTCCATTCGGAGCAAATGTCGTATATATAAATGACAAGAATTCTGACCGCTTTTAAACTGTCAGACGCCACCATCGACGGCTATTATTCTTGTTGCAATTCATCATAACACCACGAATATATGGAAAAATCCGTTCCTACAAAACTTTCTTACTGAAAAAATGCAAAAAAAAGCTTGAGCGGAGTGTAATTCCCGTATTATCTTGCCTTAGACAGCGCTTTTTCAAAAGATTCCCTAGGGATGCATCCGTCAAAATTGATGAAAGTGCATTCATCATCTTCCATCACAAAGAATACGAAACCCCTTATCTCCTCCTCCGTGCCGATGGTATAGATTCGCACGGTTTCGTCCTCCTCCCTTATCTCCATCATCAGTTCATACTTGCCGGCCGATACCATTTTCTCCACATCGGCCTTAAGTTTCGCGCACAGTTCCCTGTTTTCACACTCGATAAGGTACATCCCGTTCAGGGATTTCACAACAGGAGCAAGATTCACGTCTTTGTCGTTAATCTCCAGTTCCGGCAGTTTTCCCATTATACGGAACATGGCCGATGAGATATACACGGCCTCAACTTTTTTATGGCCTGCATATTTGTTGTATATGCTTTTACCGTCCTGGGCAAACGCACTTATGGAAAGCAGCAGCATAGCTGCAAATGTTGCAAAATATTTCATTATTCGTTGATTTTTAATCTGTTCATGGTTGCGCTTGTAAGTTCTATGGCATGATCTGCCGCCGATGATATGCGCGCGCAGTCGTTCACTTTTCCGGAAACACGGCTGAAGGCCTGCTCAAATGCCGCATAGGCAAGATAAGGATCGTCAAAAGTGTCTTCCGGCTGGCCATAACCTCTGAAATGCAGGCTTGCGAATACTGCTGCAGCGCATACGAAAGACAGAGCTGCCGGAATCACATAGCGATGTCTGCCCGATGCCGCCGTCTGCACGGAATCCTCCTGTGACAATGCGGCCGCAAGAAGGGCCTCGTTCACCTTCGCAGACAGGTCCCGGGGCACATGTACATTCACATCATCGGCCAGGGCCTCCAAAGTCTTATCGTCAAGCCTGTTTATATACCCTATGTCTTTCATAATAATTTCTTCAGTTTTCTTCTTGCCTGACTAAGCATCACCCTCAGGCTGAGGTAATTCATTCCGGTTTCCTTCTGTATTTCTTCGTAACTCATATCCCGAAGAACTTTCATCTCCAGCACCCGTCTCTGTCCGGGTGGCAGCTGGTGAATGGCCCGCATTACCGCTCCAAGCTTCCGGGCCGGCTCGTCGTCAGGAGGGTTCTCCCACGCATGGTCATTAGCCCCGGAGCCTTCCAAAGCCACCGTATTGCGGTATTGCAAGGACCTCACCCTGTTCAGGCAGGCATTTTTCAGAAGAGTGATGCAATACGCCTTGGGGTTCGCTATCCCGTCCAGGACATCCCTTCTGGTCCACAGCTTGGCATACAGGTCCTGCACCGCATCGGCCGCATCATCGGCCGATTCCAGTATATGGAAGGCCACACGGTACAATCCGTCCTTCAATGGTACAAAAACATCTATGAACTCCTGATTCGTCATTCCTACAGGTCCACTGAATTCTGAAGCGCAGCTATGTCTACGGAACCATAGAAGCAGATGAGAACCTCATCATCGGGGATGAATATGATTGTGTCCGAAACCGTTTTCCCGTCCTGCGACACGGTTCCGTAAATCCTCACCGTATCATCGTCGTCACGAAGTTCCATAAGCATGTCCACACCGGCAAGAACAGCCTCCACCTCGGCATTTATCTTTGCCCTAACGCTTGCGCTGCAATCTTCATATTCCATCATAGACATGCCATTGATATTTCTGGTGAGCTCCAGCATGGCACGGCTGTCCTTATCGGAAGACAGGCGCAACATGGCCCTGAAAGCTGTGAGGCCCACCCGGCCAAGGTTCAGGCTCTCAGCGCCTTTCTCACCGGAATACTTCTTGTTTATGGCTGAAACGGCATCTTGCGTATGTTTGCCCGGCTGCGCTGCCCACAGGCTGGCCGAAGCGGAAAAAATGATTGATGTTGCAATCAGAATAACGGATAAAATCTTTCTCATAACTTTTCTTTTTGATATATAGACGGAAAAGTCGTGAAAATGTTAACGGATTTCTGAAAAATTATCCGATTGGCAGAGTCTTTTTCCTAAGCCAGCCTGCAAAGTCTGGATCGTCCTCGGCGGCGGAGGCGTAGGTGCGGTAGACTTTCTCGTTATAATCGTTCAGCCACTGAAGCTCTTCGCGGCTTAGAAGCTGCGGGAGCACGGCATCGGTGCTGAAGTGGCAGAGGGTGAGAGTCTCGAAACACAGCCATCGGCCGAACTCGTTGCTGTAGGCGTCGCGGCAGAGGATAACGTTCTCGTGGCGTATTCCGTGGCTGCCTTCGCGGTAGAGGGCGGGCTCGTTGGAAGTTATCATTCCCGGAAGCAGGGCCTGGGACAGGAAGTTCTGCCTGATGCTCTGCGGGCCCTCGTGCACGCACAGGAAGAAACCTATTCCGTGCCCGGTTCCGTGCCCGAAATTGCGGCCGGTGCGCCACAGCGGCTCACGTGCCAGGGCATCTATCTGGCAACCTGCCGTGCCATAAGGGAACACTGCCATGCTTAGGTCTATCATACCCTTCAGAACCAGGGTGTAGTCTTCCTTCTGCTGGTATGTAGTCTCTCCTACAGGAATGGTGCGGGTGATGTCGGTGGTGCCGAAAAGATACTGGCCGCCGCTGTCCACAAGATACAGGCCGTCGTTTCCTATGAGGGTGCTGTCGTCTTTCGGGGTTGAATAGTGAGGAAGTGCGGCTCCCGGGCCCCAGGCCGATATGGTCTCGAAGCTGTCGCCCATATAACCGGGAATCTCCGCCCTGCGCTCGTGCAGGTACTGCGCAGCCTCCCACTCCGGAACCTGGCGCTGCTGAAGCTCGCCCTCCAGCCAGTAGAGGAATTTCTCCATGGCAAGGCCGTCTTCAAGGTGAGCCTCGCGCATGCCCTCAATCTCCTGGGCGGTCTTCACGGCCTTCTTCAGCGGCACGGGACTGCCTATGGCTTTCTGGCCTGCAAGCCTTCCCGCCAGTTCCCCGTTAAGGGTTGCGGGATCGTAGGCTATCTTCACCCCGCAGGCGGCAAGGCGCGAAATCTCTGCCGCAACGGCGTCATAGGCCTCTATGGAAACACCCTCGGACTGCAGGAGCTCAAAGGTGTCCAGGCTGTCCTCATCGGCAGTCTCGCCCTTGGTCACAAACCACTGCACGCTGTCCTGGCCCACCAGAAGGTAGGAGAACACAACAGGGTTGAAATCTATGTCCTGGCCGCGCACGTTAAGCATCCAGGCAATCTCGTCCAGGGCGCCCAGCAGGCAGTATTCTGCATCCACCCCCTGCATCCAGGCCCTTAACCATTCCATTTTCTGCACCCTTCCCATGCCAACGCTAGCTTCGTCAAGATTGATTACCGGGGTGTTGGGAACAGGGGGTCTTGCGACCCACACCTCATCTATAAGGTCCGGAATGCGCTCCAGCCTGAACGAAGGGTTGCGCAGCGATGCCGCGCACAGTTCGGCAATGGAATCGGCACTCTCGCAAAGGCTGTCGCACACAACGGTGCAGCATCCCTTTGCGGCTATGTAATCGGCAATGGACACAGAATCTGGCATACGGGTTTTATGCAGGTCTATTCCGCTGCCCTCCAGCTGCTTCACGGCCTGGATGAAGTAACGGCTGTCTGTCCACAGGCCCGCCTCGTCGCGGAAAATAACAAGGTCTCCGGCCTCTCCGGTGAAGCCGCTGACCCAAGTTACCGCCTGATAGCGCGGAGCCAGATATTCGCTGCCGTGAGGGTCGCAGCCACGCAGGACCACCGCATCCCAACCCCTTGCAATCATCAGGTTGCGCAGGGCATTTACTCTGATAAAGTTTTCGCTTGCCATATTTCTTTGCCTTTAAAATTCTTCCAAAATTATACTGTCCGATATGAACCATTTGTTTTCCGGGATGCTTTTCCCGTCCACGCCCTCCTTTGTGCGAAGGCCAAGAAAAAGCCTTTCCTGCGCCAGTTCCTCCGGGCTTAGGGTCTCGCTGCCGCGCACCGCATCCCAATTGCCGCTGCGGGCCGCATCAAGGTACTGCGCAAGGCTGGGGTTGTTCCAGCGGCGCACATAATCCTGCCCGACGAAAAGCGAATGGGCACCGGGGCCGAAGCCTATGTAGGGCGTGTGGTTCCAATATGCGCTGTTGTGACGGCTTCTGCGGCCTGGAAGGGCCCAGTTGCTTATCTCGTAGTGTTCGTAGCCCAGGCCGCGCAGCATGTCGCAGAGCGCGTAGTACTGGGCCTCGCATTCCTCGTCCGAGGGCATGGTATACAGGCCCTTCTGCACCATCTTGTCCAGGCCGCTCCCCTCCTCTATGCCCAGCTGATAGCAGGAAATATGCTCCGGAAGGCCCATCTGCCCAAGCTGTGCATATATCTTTTCCGTGTCCAGGCTGGGAGCAAAGCCGAAGATGAAATCTATGCTGATATTACCGAAGCCGGCCTTGCGCAGCAGGGCATAGGCCTCCAGGGCCTCCGCGGCATTGTGACGCCTTCCCATCCTGCGAAGGACGGCATCGTCAAAACTCTGCACCCCCATGCTTACGCGGTTAACACCCAGATTCAAAAGTCCCCGGGCATATTCCTCCCCTCCCTTCACGATGTCGTCCGGATTCACCTCCATGGTGAATTCCTGGAAATCCCTCCGTCCCAAAGCGTCCAATATGCGTTCCAGCTGCGCCAAGGGCAGAAGCGAAGGGGTGCCGCCGCCACGATAGAGGGTGTGGGCACCGGCAAGATCGAAAGAGGCGCGGGAGGCCTCTATTTCGGCACAGATGGCGCTGACGGTATCGGCAATAAAAGAGCCGGAGCTCTGCGAAGAACGCAAAAGCTCCGAATAGAATGCACAATAGGTGCAATGACTCTTACAAAAGGGTATATGGATGTATATGCCGCTCAAAGCAATGCAATTAACGGAGCATGAACTGAACGGAGCCAAGAGAACCCTGGGCTGTAAGCACCTGAACGTTGTACACGCCCTTCTCATATTTAGGGATGTCGTTCATGTAGATGCTTATCTCCACCTCGTCGCCCTGGTAGTCCACCTCACGTGATGCGGATGTCTGCACATCGCCGTCCGGGGTAGAACATACGCGGGACTCGGCATTTGTGAGGATATTGCCGTCAGGATCCGTGATTACAACATATACGCGTACAGGGCCCTTCTCTGCAAGGCTGTTCTCGGCGATGGACAGGGTTGTGAGGATGCGGGCCGCAGGAGTTGCGCGCTCCACCCTCTTGCCGTTCTTGTTGTAGGCATCGGCCTTGATATTACGTGCGCGAAGGGTTGCACCAACCACCACTTTGCCGGAGAGGTCCTCAACGGACTTCTTAAGCTCTGCGTTCTCCTTCTTTGCTGCGGCAGCCTCTTTCTTTGCTGCAGCGGCCTGGGCGCTAAGCTTGTGGTTGAGGGTATTCAGGGAGTCTATCTGATGCACATAATTGCGCATGATTGCACGCAGGGTGCCAAGCTCCTTCTGGTATTTGCGGATCTGGGCACGGTCTGTTGCAGAAATCTTCTGTATGCGCTCTACAAGCTGGTTCACCTCCTCCCTTGAAGAATCCAGCTGGGTATTGATTACTTCGTAGTCTGAAGAAAGCTGGGCGTAATCCTGCTGCAGGGCTACGAACTGCTCTGTGAGGTCTGCCTTCTCCTCGTTAAGTTCAGAAATAAGTTTTGATTTGGAGAATAGCACATAAGCCAGTACAAGTACAAGCAGCACGGCAACGCCCGAAAGGACTTTGATGATGGTTGCATTCTTGTCTGTGTTGCCACCGGCGTTAAGCCTGCTTTCCTCCATTGGAGTGTTTTCCGGTCTTCTTTCCATATGATTTCTTTTATCAATATGTACAAATATAATAAAAAAATTGCCACTTCGTCTGAAGCGGCAATCTTTTGTGTTGAAGAGGGCAGGAATTACTCTGCTTTTGCCTCTTCAGCTGCTGGAGCCTCTGCTGCAGGTGCCTCAGCTGCCTTCTTTGTAGAACGACGGGTAGTCTTCTTAGCTGCCTTTGGAGCTGCTGAAGCAAGAGCTGCCTCGTTGAAATCTACGAACTCGATAAGAGCCATCTCAGAGCCGTCACCCTGACGGAAGCCAGTGTGAAGAACGCGGGTGTATCCGCCTGGACGGTTCTCAATCTTAGGAGCGATTGTGCGGAAAAGCTCTGCAACAGCCTCCTTGTTCTTAAGGTAGCTGAACACGCAACGGCGTGATGCAGTTGTATCCTCTTTACTCTTTGTCACGATAGGCTCTACATACTGCTGGAGGGCTTTAGCCTTGGCAACAGTTGTCTGAATCCTCTTGTGCTGGATAAGAGAGCACGCCATGTTTGCAAGCATAGCCTTGCGGTGTCCGCTCTGACGGCCGAGGTGGTTGAATGATTTATTATGTCTCATAATTAATTAGCCTTTTTCTTAGTGTCAATATTATACTTGGTGACATCCATACCGAAGGAGAGTTTCATTCTCTCTACCAGGGCATCAATCTCGCTGAGTGACTTACGGCCGAAGTTACGGAACTTCATAAGCTCTGTGCGGCTGTAAGATACAAGGTCTGCGAATGTGTCGATATCTGCTGCCTTGAGACAGTTGTATGCACGTACGCTGAGACCCATGTCGGAAAGTTTGGTGAGAAGGAGATTCCTCATGCGGAGTGCCTCCTCGTCCAGTTCCTCTCTCTCAGACTCGAACGGAGCCTCAAGAGTGAGTTTCTTCTCGTCAGCGAAAAGTTTGAAGTGGTAGATAAGAATTCCGGCAGCCTCCTGGAGAGCGTTCAATGGAGAGATTGAACCATCGGTTGTGATCTCCATTGTAAGCTTCTCGTAGTCGGTTTTCTGCTCCACACGCCAGTTGTCCTGGATCCAGTTCACGTTAACGATAGGGGTGTAGATTGCGTCAACAGGGATAGTGCCTATTGCTGTGTTCTCGTCCCTCTGCTCGTCGGCAGCAACAAAGCCGCGGCCTTTGGTGATTGTAAGCTCGATTTCGAACTTGACTGATGGTTCCAGTGAACAGATGTGAAGCTCTGGGTTCAACACCTTGAATGAAGACAATCCTTTTGAGATTTCCTCGGCAGTAAATTCTGTCTTACCGCTTACGGTGATTTTAGCAGTCTCAGTGTCGGTGCTCTCCACCATTCTCTGCAGACGTACCTGTTTTAGATTGAGGATGATGTCCTGCATTCCCTCAATAACGCCAGGGATGTTCTGGAACTCCTGATCCACACCGGCGATTTTGATTGAAGAAATGGCAAAACCCTCCAAAGATGACAGCAGGATACGGCGAAGAGAGTTACCGAGAGTCTGGGCGTAGCCGGGCTCCAGAGGACGGAGCTCGAAACGTCCGGTGTTGCCGGTGCTCTCAAGCATTATCAGCTTGTCAGGTTTCTGAAATGATAAGATTGCCATATTATATCTGGTGTTAAATTACTACTTAGAGTACAATTCGACGATAAGCTGCTCGTTGATAGCCTCTGGAATCTCTGCGCGTACAGGGACGTTGAGATATTTGCCGCAAAGAGCTTTTGCGTCAAACTCTATCCAAGAGTATTTCTTTGCTGCAGCAACTGCAGAAGTGATAACCTCCAAGCTCTTTGAGCGCTCGCGTACTGCGATAACATCACCTGCTTTAACGTGAGTTGAAGGGATGTTGCATACTGCACCGTTCAAAGTGATGTGGCAGTGAGAAACAAGCTGACGTGCAGCGGCACGTGTAGGAGCAACACCCATACGGTATACGATGTTGTCCAGACGGCTCTCAAGAAGGAAAAGAAGGTTCTCACCTGTCTGACCTTTCATGCGGGCAGCGCGTGCATAAGTGTTACGGAACTGACGCTCCAGCACACCGTAAGTATATTTTACTTTCTGTTTCTCACGAAGCTGAGTACCATACTCAGACTGTTTTTTGCGCTTCTTTGCGAGGCCATGCTGTCCCGGAGGATAATTTCTCTTTTCAAGGTACTTATCTGGTCCGAAGATTGGCTCGCCAAATTTACGTGCAATTTTGGAAGTTGGGCCTGTATATCTTGCCATAATTATTCAAAAATTAAACGATTAAACTTTACGACGGCCTTTTGGACGGCAACCATTGTGTGGCATTGGAGTTACATCGATGATCTCTGTAACCTCGATACCTGCACCATGGATTGTGCGGATTGCAGACTCACGGCCTGCACCCGGGCCTTTAACATATGCTTTTACTTTACGAAGACCAAGATCGTAAGCTGTCTTTGCAGCATCGGCAGCGGCAACCTGAGCAGCATAAGGAGTATTCTTCTTAGAACCGCGGAAACCGCTCTTACCTGCAGATGACCAGCTGATAACCTGACCAGTGGCATTTGTAAGAGTAATGATGACGTTGTTGAAAGTTGATGAAATATGGGCCTGGCCATAAGCTTCAACTTTAACGACTCTTTTCTTAGTTGTTGTGGTTTTCTTTGCCATAATTCATCTACGTTATTTAGTTGCTTTCTTCTTGTTTGCAACAGTTTTCTTTTTACCTTTACGGGTACGAGCATTGTTCTTGGTGCTCTGTCCACGTACAGGAAGACCGTTACGGTGACGGATACCACGGTAGCAACCGATATCCATCAGACGTTTGATGTTCATCTGGATGCTGGAGCGAAGCTCACCCTCGATTTTGTACTCCTCACCGATCTTAGAACGGATAGCAGCAATCTGGGCGTCATTCCAGTCACCACATTTGATGGTTGGATCGATACCGCACTCCTCAAGAATCTTCTTTGCAGAGTTGCGACCAATACCGAAGATACTGGTAAGTCCGATCTCACCATGTTTGTTGTTAGGTAAATCAACACCGGCTATACGTGCCATAATTATTCTTTACTTTTAATAGTTAACAAATTAGGGTTTATCCTTGGCGCATTTTGAACTTAGGGTTCTTTTTGCAAATAACATAAAGACGACCTTTACGCTTTACGATTTTGCAGTCCTCGCTGCGCTTTTTGATGGATGCTTTTACTTTCATAATATCTGTTTTTTATTTGTATCTGAAAGAAATTCTTCCTTTGGTCAAATCGTAAGGTGAAATCTCAACTTTCACTTTATCTCCCGGAAGGATTTTGATGTAATTCATTCTCATCTTGCCTGAAATATGAGCCAGGATGACGTGACCATTCTCCAATTCAACTTTGAACATCGCATTAGGGAGGGTCTCAACAATTACTCCTTCCTGTTCGATTGCAGTTTGTTTTGACATAAATTCACTTTAAAATTCAACTTTTCCTTCAATATAATCAAAGGTAGACAGTAACTCAGGGGCACCTTTTCTGACAACAACCGTAAGCTCGTAGTGAGCGGATTTCCTGCGGTCTGCAGTGCGCACCTCCCAGCCGTTGTTGGCAAGATATACGCCTCTGGTTCCCGCGTTGATCATAGGCTCAATACAAATTGTCATGCCGTTGGTAAGCCTTGCACCCCTTCCCTGTTTGCCGAAATTCGGCACTCCGGGAACCTCGTGCATCTGCTTTCCTATTCCGTGTCCTTCCAACTCTCGGACAACGGAAAAACCGGCAGCCTCGCAATACGTTTGCACCGCGTGTCCGATGTCTCCTGTACGGCCTCCGTCCACAGCAGCGGCAATGCCTTTGTAAAGGGACTCTTTGGTAACTGCAAGAAGTCTGGCGGTTTCGGCATCCACCTCTCCTACAGGAAAGGTGTATGCTGAATCACCATTGTAACCTTTATACAGCGTACCGCAGTCCACCGATACGATGTCACCCTCTTTCAGAACTACGTCTGAAGGGAAACCGTGAACAACTGTATCGTTCACAGACATGCACAAAGCTGCGGGAAAACCGTCATAACCAAGAAAAGATGGAATTGCCCCGTTGTCACGGATGAAGGTCTCGGCAAGCCTATTCAACTGTTTAGTTGTCACACCAGGTGCCACTGCACGACCAACCACTGCAAGGGTTTTTGAAACGAGAATGCCATTTTCCTTAAGCAGTGCAATCTCTTCCTCGGTTTTTGGTTTAACCATCTATCAAAGATCTTTAAGAAGTCAATTACATACCAGAACGGCCTTTCAGACGTCCTGTTTTCATCAATCCGTCGTAATGACGCATCAACAGCTGGCTCTCAATCTGCTGGAGAGTATCCAGAACAACACCCACAAGGATAAGGAGGGAAGTACCACCATAGAAGCTTGCGAAGCGGTTGTTTACACCGAAGAGGATTGCAATTGCAGGAAGGATGGCGATGATTGCAAGAGCGATAGAGCCCGGAAGGGTTACGCGATCCATTACATCGTCAAGATATGCTGCAGTAGCCTTACCCGGTTTAACACCTGGAATGAAACCACCATTTTTCTTCATCTCCTCTGCCATCATGTTAGGGTTAACGGTAACAGATGTATAGAAGTAAGTGAAGGCAACTACGAGAAGGCCGAATACAAGGTTGTACCAGACACCGGTGTAGTCACTGAAAGTTGCTGCAAGACCACGAGTACTGTCGAACTGGCTGAAGATGAGCGGGAACAGCATCAGTGCCTGGGCAAAGATGATAGGCATAACGCCAGCCGCATTGATCTTCAAAGGCAGATACTGGCGAACGCCGCCGTACTGCTTGTTGCCGACAACTCTCTTGGCATACTGTACCGGAACTTTGCGAACTGCCTGTACGATTGCGATTGCCGCAATGAATACGAAGAACAGCATTACAAGCTCCACGATAAATACGATAGGGCCACCCACGCCACCGCCTACGAATTTGCTCTGAAGCTCTGCAAGCAGGGCAAATGGAAGACGTGCGATGATACCAACCATGATGATGATTGAGATACCGTTACCGATACCGCGGTCTGTGATACGCTCACCAAGCCACATCACGAACATGGTACCACCGAGAAGGATAAGGGTGGAAGTAAGGTTGAACATGAAATTAGACCAGCCAAGGCTGTTCACAGCAACAAATGCCTCTGCAGGAATCTGGTTGTGAAGAGCTGCAACGTATGCAGGACCCTGGATAGCAATGATCAAGATAGTTAGATACCTGGTAATCTGGTTCATTTTTCTACGACCACTCTCGCCTTCAAGCTGAAGTTTGCGGAAGTAAGGAACGAACATACCAAGGAGCTGGACTACGATGGATGCCGAGATGTATGGCATCACACCAAGTGCAAAGATTGAAGCATTGCCGAACGCACCGCCGGAGAACATATCCAACAGGCCAACAAGACCCTCGGAAGCTGTCTGTTTCAGCTGTGAAGTTGCAAGCATGGATGCATCGATGCCGGGCAGTACGATGAAACTGCCCAGACGATACACGAGCACCAGAAGAAGGGTGTAACCTATTCTCTGGCGAAGCTCATCAATCTTCCAGATATTCTTGATTGTTTCGATGAATTTTTTCATTATTCAACTGTAATTTTGCCACCGGCAGCCTCAATCTTGGCGATAGCTGATTTTGAGAAAGCGTTGGCGGTTACATCAAGTTTAGCTGTAAGTTCACCGTTGCCAAGGATCTTCACAAGCTGATTCTTGCTGATGAAGCCAGCCTGGCGGAGTGTCTCGATACCCACTGTAGCAACATTCAGTTTCTCTGCGAGATCCTGAAGAGTGGCAACGTTGATACCTTTGTACTCTACACGGTTAGGGTTATTGAAACCAAATTTAGGAAGACGACGGTTGATTGGCATCTGACCACCCTCAAAACCTTTCTTCTGAGAATAACCAGAGCGTGATTTTGCACCGTTCATACCACGGCAAGACTGTCCGCCGTGACCTGAACCTTCGCCGCGACCTACGCGTTTCTCCTTTCCAAGAGAACCTTTTGCAGGTTTAAGATTGTTAAGATTCATAATTCTAATCCTCCTTATTTAACTTCCACAATCTCTACAAGGTGACGAACTTTCTCGATCATACCTTCTGAAACGGGAGTTGATTCAACTGTAACTGTCTGGTGCATCTTGTGCAAGCCCAGAGATGTAAGGTTAGCAATCTGACGTTTTGTAGCGCCGTTTTTGCTGCGAACCAATGTAATGTTGTATTTTGCCATAGTCTTAATCCTCCTAGCCGTTAAATACTTTACTCATTGGGATACCGCGAAGACCTGCAACAGTATATGCGTCACGCATTTCTGCGAGAGCAGCTACAGTAGCCTTCACAAGGTTGTGAGGGTTGGAAGAACCTTTTGATTTTGCAAGAACGTTCTTGATACCTACAGACTCGAACACTGCACGCATCGCACCACCCGCCTTAACACCGGTACCGGGAGCAGCTGGTTTCATGAATACGCGGGCACCGCCGAATTTTGCCTCCTGCTCGTGAGGAATAGTACCGTTAAGAACAGGAACTTTAACAAGATTCTTCTTTGCGTCCTCAATACCTTTTGAAATAGCAGTTGTAACCTCATTGGCTTTACCAAGACCATAGCCTACAACGCCGTTCTCGTCACCAACTACTACAATTGCAGCAAAGCTGAAGTGACGACCACCTTTGGATACTTTAGTAACCCTCTGGATGGCTACCAATCTGTCTTTAAGCTCCAGATCGGTTGATTTTACTCTGTTTACGTTTGTATTAGCCATAATCCTAGAAAATTAGACCACCCTCACGGGCAGCGTCTGCCAAACTTTTAACTCTACCGTGATAGAGATAGCCTCCACGGTCGAAAGAGATTGTGGTGATGCCCTGTGCAAGAGCGCGCTCAGCAATCTTCTTTCCTACGATGGCAGCTGCCTCGATACCGGATTTGCCCTTGCAAGTTGCTGCAAGTTCCTTGTCATTTGAAGCGGCGGCTACGAGTGTAACGCCCTTCAAGTCATCGATTACCTGTACGTAAATCTGTTTGTTGCTACGGAAAACAACCATACGGGGTCTTTCAGCAGTACCATTAACGACTTTACGGATACGGTAGTGAATTCTTTGTCTTCTTTGAATCTTATTCAATGCCATAACGTTGTCCTCCTTAATTATTTAGCACTTGCTGACTTGCCGGCCTTGCGACGGATCTGCTCGCCGACAAACTTGATACCTTTACCCTTGTACGGCTCCGGTTTGCGCAGAGAACGTATCTTGGCGGCAACCTGACCGACAAGCTGCTTGTCGCAGCTTTTCAGGATAAGAACAGGGTTCTGTCCTTTCTTGACGGCGGGTGCTTCTGCCTGAACTTCTGCAGGAACCATCATTTGTACTTCGTGTGAGAATCCGAGGGACATTACGATAATCTGGCCCTGAACCTCAACTTTGTAACCGACACCGATGAACTCCTGTTTGATCTCGAACATCTCGGACACACCTTTCACCATATTGGCGATAAGGGCGCGGTACAGACCGTGCATTGAACGATGATGGGGAAGATCGGTAGGACGTGTCAGTTTGATCTCATTTCCCTCGAGAGCTACAGTGATGGAAGGATCCACCTTCTGAGAAAGCTCACCGTGAGGGCCTTTCACCTTCACCACACCCGCGTCAATCGTACAGGTGACGCCGGCGGGAAGGACTACAGGTGCTTTACCAATTCGTGACATTATTACTTCTTTTAAATGTTAATAAACATAGCATAATACTTCACCGCCAACGTTGAGCTCTTTTGCTTCCTTGTCGGTGATAACGCCCTTGGATGTGGACAGGATGGCAATTCCGAGGCCGTTGAGGACACGGGGAAGATTGCTTGCGTCCGCATAGGTGCGAAGACCCGGACGGCTGACGCGCTCAATGCTCTTGATGGCGGCAGTCTTCGTTGCGGGATGATACTTGAGAGCGATTTTGATTGTGTTGCAAGGTGTGCCTTCAACTATCTTGTAGCTGAGGATGTAACCTTTTTCGCACAGAATCTTCGTGATGGACTCTTTCATCTTCGATGAGGGAATCTCCACCACCTTCTTACCTGCGAGGTATGCATTGCGCACCCTTGTAAGGTAATCTGCAATAGGATCAGTCATAATTCTTTAAAATTTTTTAAGGTTCGACGCTGTTTCGCGTCCGATATCCTATATTGTTAATAATAAGTTAATACTTCCTTTTTATTATTTTTATCGAGCTATTTTTGCCGCTCTTCCGAAGGAGCATAGTGACCTATGTGACTGAGGAAACAAGGTAAAAAGAGCCGATAATAAATCATAAAAACTACCAGCTTGCCTTCTTGACGCCGGGGATAAGCCCGTTTGCTGCCATCTCGCGGAACTGGATACGGC
>JAKSKO010000017.1 GCA_024401715.1 Bacteroidales bacterium | reverse complement strand
TCGCAAGATATGCACAAAGCTTTGAATAACAATTAGTTAAAACTTGCGAAACTTGGGTTATTTATTCGTATTTATTTGCGGTAATTGAAGCCCAGGGCCTCGTAGATCTGCTGCATATGCTTCAGGGAATTGCAGAAACGCTCCCAGTCTTTATTATCGGCATTGCACCACTGGACCTCGCTTAGTGCGGTGTGGCGCGGAAGCAGCATATACTCCAGGTATTCGTTGCTGGCAATATATTCGGTCCATAGATTGGCCTGCACGCCAAGGATATGGCTGCATTCCTCCTCTGTCATCGTCGGCAGCAGGGGCTCATACGAATACACCTTCTCCAGCGGCAGACAGCCGCCTATGCAAAGAGGCTCATTCTCCGGAGTATCAGACTGGCAGTAATCCAGGTACATGTGGCTGTTAGGGGTCATAATGGCGTCACGCCCGCTTTGCGCGGCCTTGATTCCGCCTTCCGTCCCTCTCCAGGACATGATGGTTGCACTCTGGGAAATGTCGCCCTCCAGGATTTCATCCCAGCCAATAATCTTTCTGCCGTGCTCATTTAGGAACTTCTCCACCCTGTTCATGAAATAGGTCTGAAGATAATCCTCGGCCTTGAAATGCTCGTCATTACCCAGGCCCAGCTCACGGATTTTAGCCTGACACTTCGGGCAAGACTCCCAGCGGACTTTCGGGCACTCGTCTCCACCTATATGAATATATTCCGAAGGAAAGATGTCCAACAGTTCCGAAAGGACATCCTCCATAAGAGAGTAAACTTTCTCATTGCCGGCGCAGAGAACTTCCTGGGACACGCCCCATACCTTCCACACCTCATACGGCCCTCCGGTGCAACCCAACTCCGGATATGCCGCAAGTACACCCTGCATATGGCCGGGCATGTCTATCTCCGGAATCACTGTTATTCCCAGCGATGCGGCATAGGCCACAACATCGCGAAGCTCCTCCTGTGAATAGAAGCCGCCATACCTTACATGGTCGTCACTGCTCCAGTCCTTGCCTATCATAGTGCCGCTTCTCCAACCGCCCACGGATGTGAGGCGAGGATGTTTCCTGATCTCCACGCGCCAGCCCTGGTCGTCGGTAAGATGCCAATGGAAACGGTTCATCTTATGGACAGACATCAGGTTCAGGATTTTCTTCACCTCGTCTGTAGAGAAGAAATGACGGGAACAATCCAGATGCTGTCCCCTGTAGCCGAAGCGCGGATAATCGTGTATCTTCACTGCCGGAACCTTCCAGCTCTGTCCCTGCGGCACTTCCCCGCCCCAGATGCACAGCGGCATCATCTGCTTCAAAGACTGAATGGCGTATACGAAGCCGTTAAGGGCCGATGCACGCACCTCCACCTTCCGGCGCCTCACCTGAAGGACATACTCTTCTGGCGCCATGCTGGCATCATGCACGAAAACAACGCGAGACCTTCCGTCCACCTTGCCGGTTTTCTCCTGCACCAGAGCCTGGAAAGAACGGATATAGTCCGATGCGGCAGGGTCTTCCACACCTTTAATAATAAAGGAAGCTCCAGCAAAATCAAATTCGCCGAATCCGGCTTTCACCTCCTGAGGACATGGAATGATCTGCACGCTCCCCCTTTCACAGGCCCCGAAGACAATTACAGCGGCCATTGCTGCCGTCAAATAAAGCAAGGTTTTCTTCATAATTCAAAGCATTTAAAATTCATCCACTACTAATTTAGGAATATTTTTGAAATATTTGCTTATCTCAAAGAATCTTCTTATCTTTGCAATCCTTTATCGAGTAATCGATAGTTCTTTAACAACCGTCGCATCGCCACGCTCCCAACAAAGGCAACGTCAGCAAAAGCGACAAGGCTCCGAAGGAGCCCGGCCCGGATAGGGCCGCATTCTCCCAACGGGAGATGTCTGCGGAGCAGACAGAGGGGTAAAATTCCCCTTTGACTGCAACGCAATCAAAGGGGAATAGAACAAGGGTAGTTCAGCGGTCTCCAAAACCGTCGATGTGGGTTCGAATCCTGCTTCCCCTGCTAAAAATCACAGGAGGTTACGATCCTGTCATGTTTAACTGACCAAGCAGCACCGCTTCCAATCGCTGCACGGTTGATTAAAAGTAAAGATGAGTAAGTTTATCAACTATCTTAAAGAGTCCTGGGTAGAGCTCACCAAAAAGGTCACTTGGCCAACTTGGCAGAGCCTCCAAAGTTCTGCAATGCTTGTAATGGTTGCTTCAGTTGTTCTGGCAATCGTTATCTGGGCTATGGACTTCCTCTTCCAGCACCTGATGGAATTCATCTACACACTGTAATTCATTATTAGTGGTATGAGCGAGAGCAGTAAAAAATGGTATGTACTGCGCACAGCAGGTGGAAAAGAGAAAAAAGCTAAGGAATACTTGGAGAAGGAGATCGAAAGATTCGGTCTTCAGAGCCTTGTAAATCAGGTATTGGTTCCAACCGAGACTGTGTACAAAATCAAAGATGGCAAGAGGGTTGCTTCAGAGCGCCTTCTCTATTCCGGTTATGTATTCATCGAGGCCGAGCTTACACCTGAACTCCAGTACATCATCCGCAACGAAGTGCCTAACATGTCCGGCTTCCTCACAGAGAGGAGCAACGGCCAGGAGAAAGTGGCATGCCCGCTGAGAGAATCAGAGGTGCGTTCACTGCTAAAACTCCAGGACGATGCAGCAGAGCAGGACGGCCAGACTGTAGTGGATTATGTGGTTGGAGAATCCGTAAAAATCACAGACGGTCCATTCAGCGGCTTTGACGGCACTATCGAAGAGATTATCGACGACAGAAGCAAACTCAAAGTGGTTGTTATGATCTTTGGCAGAAAGACTCTGCTGGAACTCAACTTTACACAAGTAACAAAAGAATAATTTTAGAAAATGGCAAAAGAAGTATCGGGGTTCATTAAACTCCAAATCAAAGCCGGAGCAGCCAATCCATCACCTCCAGTAGGTCCTGCCCTTGGTTCAAAGGGTTTGAACATCATGGATTTCTGCAAACAGTTCAATGCCCGCACACAGGACAGAGCTGGTAAGATCCTTCCAGTTGTAATTACTGTATACGCAGACAAAACATTTGACTTCGTAGTTAAGCAGCCGCCTGTAGCAATCCAGATCAAGGATGCTGCAAAGATCCAGAGTGGTTCCGGCGAGCCTAACCGTAAGAAAGTGGCTACCATCAGCTGGGATCAGGTTAAAGAGATCGCAGAGAACAAAATGCCGGACCTCAACTGTTTCACAATTGAGTCTGCCATGAAGATGGTTGCAGGTACAGCCCGCAGCATGGGTGTGAAAGTAGAGGGCGAGTTCCCTCAGAACCTTTAAAATTTCGTATGCACTATGAGTAAATTAACCAAAAATCAGAAAACAGTTTTGGCAAAATACGATCCTGCGAAGTTGTATAAACTTTCAGAGGCATGCGAAGTGGTAAAGGATATCACCTATACCAAATTCGACGCATCTGTAGAGATCGCTGTGAAACTTGGAGTTGACCCTCGCAAGGCTAACCAGATGGTTCGTGGCGTCGTTACCCTTCCTAACGGAACAGGTAAACAGGTTCGCGTACTCGTACTTTGTACAGAAGACAAACAGGCCGAGGCTACTGCAGCCGGAGCAGATTATGTTGGTCTTGATGATTACATCGAGAAAATCAAAGGTGGCTGGACAGATGTTGACGTTATCATCTGTACTCCGTCAGTGATGGCAAAGATCGGTCCTATCGGCCGTATCCTTGGTCCTCGCGGTTTGATGCCTAACCCTAAGACCGGTACAGTTACAATGGACGTTGCAGCTGCCGTTAAAGAGGTTAAAGCAGGTAAGATCGACTTCAAGGTTGACAAAACAGGTATTATACACGCCGCTATCGGCAAAGCTTCATTCACAGCTGCACAGATCTGCGAGAACGCAAACGAGATCCTCAGCACTATCCTGAAGCTTAAACCACAGGCTCTCAAAGGCACATACATGCAGACTGTAAGTCTCTGTACAACCATGAGCCCTGGCGTGAAAGTGGATATTAAGACAATCGGCGAATAAAAATTGATGACATTATGAGAAAAGAAGATAAAGCTCAAGTAATCGAGTCAATTGCAGCACAGCTTGCCGAGACTCCTAACTTCTATATCACTGATATCGCTGGCCTCAACGCAGAGCAGACAAGCAAACTCCGTCGCGCTTGCTTCGAGAAAGGCGTAGTACTTTCAGTTGTTAAAAACACTCTTTTCGCTAACGTACTGAAAGCTAGCGAGACAGAGGCTCACAAAGAGCTCCTTGACACTTTGAAAGGCAACACAGCTATCATGTATACTGTAGTTCCTTCGGCTCCTGGCCGCGTAATCAAAGACCTCATGAAAGAGGGCTTCGAGAAACCGGTAATCAAAGGCGCCTATGTACAGGACTGCGTATTCATCGGTGCAGACAAACTGGACGAGCTTGCTGCAATCAAGACCAAAGAGGAACTCATCGGAGATATCATCAGCCTTCTCCAGTCTCCTATCCGCACTGTACTTGCTGCTCTTGAGAACAAAGAGAACGCAAGTGCTCCTGCAGAAGAGGAAGCACCGGCAGCTGAGGAAGCTCCAGCAGCAGAGCCTGCAGCAACAGAGACAGCTGCAGAATAATTAATAGCAAAATATTAACAAATAAAAAATTATACAATTATGGCAGACGTTAAAACACTCGCAGAAGAGTTGGTAAACCTTTCTGTAAAAGACGTTCAGGAGCTTGCAAAAGTTCTTAAAGAAGAGTACGGTATTGAGCCTGCTGCCGCTGCTGTTGTTGCTGTTGCCGCTGAAGGTGGTGCAGCTACCGCTGCAGAGCAGACAGAATTCGATGTAATCCTCAAATCAGCTGGTCAGGCTAAACTTGGCGTAGTTAAAGCAGTTAAAGAGCTTACTGGTCTTGGTCTTAAAGAGGCTAAAGATCTCGTTGACAAAGCACCAGATGCTGTTGTTAAAGAGAAAGTATCTAAAGCAGAAGCTGAGCAGATCAAAGCTGCGCTTGAGGAGGCAGGTGCTGAAGTTGAGCTTAAATAACTTCACCCCCTCGTCGGGACACATTCAGGTTAAGGGCAATTTCGCCCTTAACCTTTTTGTCGTAAATTAAGATTTTCCTAATTAGACTTTCGACCCGATGGCAAAATCAACAAAAAACCAGCGAATTAATTTCGCTTCATCAAAAAATATTCTTGAGTGTCCGGATCTGCTGGAGGTACAGCTTCAGTCGTTCAAGGACTTTTTCCAGTTGGACACTACACCGGAAGACAGGCACAATGAAGGCCTGTTCAAGGTATTTCAGGAAGTATTCCCAATCGAGGACACCAGAAACAACTACAAGCTGGAGTTCATAGACTATTTTGTGGATCCACCACTCTATACGATTGAGGAGTGCATCGAGAGAGGCATCACATACTGCGTCCCTCTCAAAGCAAAGTTGCGCCTTTCATGCTCTGATCCGGAGCACGAGGATTTCGCAACAAAGGTTCAGGATGTATACCTTGGCAACATGCCATACATGACTCCGGGCGGCACATTCATCATCAACGGTTCAGAGCGTATCATCGTATCGCAGTTGCACCGTAGTCCGGGCGTGTTCTTCGGCCAGAGTTTCCACGCAAACGGCACAAAGCTGTTCAGCGCACGTATCATACCGTTCAAGGGTTCCTGGATAGAGTTTGCAACAGACATCAACAATGTCATGTATGCATACATCGACCGTAAGAAGAAATTACCTGTAACTACCCTGCTTCGCGCAATCGGTTTCAATTCAGATAAAGACATCATTGACATCTTCGGCCTGGCAGAGGAAATCCAGGTGAACAAGAAGAACCTGAAAGCAAATGCCGGAAGGAAACTTGCTGCAAAGGTTCTCAAGTCATGGGTTGAGGATTTCGTGGACGAGGATACAGGTGAGGTTATCCCTATCGAGCGTACAAAGGCCCTGGTAGAGCGTGGCGAAGAGCTTAACGAGGAAGTTATCCAGAGACTGCTGGAGAACGAGGTGAAGAGCATACTCCTGCAGAAGGACGAGGCTATCACCAACGAGTACGAGGTTATCACCACAACCCTCAGCAAGGATACCACCAACACAGAGATCGAAGCTATCAACTATATCTACAAGCAGCTTCGCAACTCGGAACCACCTGATGAGGCAACAGCACGCGACGTCATAGACAAGCTCTTCTTCAGCGAGAAGCGTTATGACCTTGGTGACGTGGGCCGCTACCGTCTCAACAAGAAACTTAACATGAGCATCAGCGATGATGTACGCGTCCTCACCAAGGAAGACATCATCGAAATCATCAAATACATCGTACAGATGATCAACGGCAAAGCTACCGTGGATGATATCGACCACCTTAGCAACCGCCGCATCCGCACCGTAGGCGAGCAGCTTGCAAGCCAGTTCAGCGTGGGTCTGAGCCGTATGGCACGCACCATCCGTGAGAGAATGAACGTACGTGACAGCGACCAGTTCAGCCCTACAGACCTGATCAACGCAAAGACACTGTCAAGCGTAATCAACACGTTCTTCGGAACAAGCCAGCTTAGCCAGTTCATGGACCAGACCAACCCTCTGGCCGAGATGACACACAAACGCCGTCTCTCCGCCCTGGGTCCTGGCGGTCTTAGCCGTGAGCGTGCAGGCTTCGAGGTACGAGACGTACACTATACCCACTATGGCCGTCTGTGTCCTATCGAGACACCGGAGGGTCCGAACATCGGTTTGATTTCATCTCTCTGCGTATACGCACGTATCAACGCACTTGGTTTCATCGAGACACCGTACCGCAAGGTATCGGACGGCAAGGTGAATCTGAAAGAGTCTATCTACATGGACGCCGAGGAGGAGGAGAACAAGCACGTATCACTTGCCAACATCAAGATGGACGACAACGGAAACATCCTTGCAGAGCGTATCCAGTGCCGTTTCGGAGATGACTTCCCTGTTGTTGGCAAAGGCGAGGTGGACTACATTGACGTTGCTCCAAACCAGATTGCCTCTGTTGCAGCATCACTTATCCCGTTCCTGGAGCACGATGATGCCCACCGTGCGCTGATGGGTGCCAACATGATGCGCCAGGCAGTGCCTCTCATCAAGCCGGAGGCTCCTATTGTAGGTACCGGTCTTGAGGAGCGTGTATGTCTTGATTCACGTTCACAGATCATGGCCGAGCGCAAAGGCGAAATCGTGTATGTTGACGCAAATGAGATTCACATCAAATATGACCGTACAGAGCAGGAGAAGTTCGTAAGCTTCACCCCTGACGTAACCGTATACAAACTGCCTAACTACCGCCGCACAAACCAGAGCACCACAATCAAGCTCATCCCTATCGTCAAGAAGGGACAGAAAGTTACTCCGGGCCAGGTTCTCACCGAGGGTTACGCAACCCAGAACGGCGAACTTGCACTGGGACGCAACCTGAAAGTGGCATTCATGCCTTGGAAAGGTTATAACTATGAGGATGCGATTGTGCTTAGCGAGCGTATGATACGCAACGACGTGCTTACATCAATCCACGTTGACGAGTACATCACCGAGGTTCGTGACACAAAACGCGGTATGGAGGAGCTTACTTCCGACATCCCTAACGTAAGCGAAGACGCAACCAGGGATCTGGGAGAGAACGGTATCGTACGCGTAGGTGCCCATATCGAGCCGGGCGACATCATGATAGGCAAGATCACCCCTAAGGGCGAGAGCGACCCTACACCGGAGGAGAAACTCCTTCGCGCAATCTTCGGCGACAAAGCCGGTGATGTGAAGGACGCATCCCTGAAGGCCAACCCTTCACTTAGCGGTACAGTTATCGGCACAGCACTTTATTCAAAAGCCAACAAAGAGGGCAACAAGAAGGGTGCTAAGGCAGAGCTTAAGGCACGCATAGAGAAGATAGAGCAGGAGTTTGCAAAGAAACAGGCTGTTGAAAGGGAGAAATTCCTTGTCAAGCTGGAAACTCTTGCAGGCGGCAAGAAGAGCGCCGGTATCATGGATCTGAACGACACAGAGGTTATTGCCAAAGGCAAGACAATCTCTATGGCCAACATCCAGGATATCAACTTCGAGAATATCAATCCTTCAAAATGGACTGCAGAGAAAGGCGACCTCAACGACCAGATCCGAGACCTTATCAACAACTTCGTCCTCTTCCAGAAAGAGGCCGCAGCTGCCAACAGACGCGTTCTGGACAAGATCAAGATCGGCGACGAGCTTCCTAACGGCATCATCCAGCTGGCAAAGGTTTACATTGCCAAGAAGAGAAAGATCCGTGTGGGTGACAAGCTTGCGGGCCGTCACGGTAACAAGGGTATCGTAGCCAAGGTTGTACGTGACGAGGATATGCCGTTCCTTTCAGACGGTACTCCTGTGGATATAGTTCTGAACCCTCTGGGTGTGCCTTCACGTATGAACCTGGGACAGATCTACGAGACAGTTCTGGGTTGGGCCGGCGAACAGCTGGGTCTGCGTTTCAGCACTCCTATCTTCGACGGTGCTTCACTTGACGATATCTGCAAATACACAGATGAGGCAGGCCTTCCACGCTATGGTAAGACACGTCTTCGCGACGGTGGCACAGGTGACTGGTTCGACCAGCCTGCAACCGTGGGTGTGATCTACATGATCAAACTGGGCCACATGGTTGACGACAAGATGCATGCACGTTCAATAGGTCCTTACTCCCTTATCACACAGCAGCCTCTGGGCGGTAAAGCACAGTTCGGTGGCCAGCGTTTCGGTGAGATGGAGGTTTGGGCGCTTGAGGCATTCGGTGCATCAAATGTGCTCCAGGAGATTCTTACCGTCAAGTCCGATGACGTAACAGGCCGAAGCAAAGCATACGAGGCTATCGTGAAAGGTGACCTCATGCCTGCAGCAGGCATACCTGAGTCTCTGAACGTATTGCTCCACGAGCTTCGCGGTCTGGGTCTGAAGGTAACACTGGATTAATTGCGATAATTTGAAATTTAAGAATATGCCTACTTTTAATAAAGAAAATAAAGTAAAGAGCAATTTCGAGAAAATCAGCATCTCGCTGGCTTCTCCGGAGGACATCAAAGAGCGTTCATCCGGAGAGGTCCTCAAGCCTGAAACAGTAAACTACCGTACTTACAAGCCTGAGAGAGATGGTCTTTTCTGCGAAAAGATCTTCGGTCCTACAAAGGATTACGAGTGCCATTGCGGAAAGTACAAACGCATCCGCTACCGTGGTACCGTTTGTGATCGTTGTGGTGTAGAGGTTACAGAGAAGAAAGTTCGTCGCGAGAGGATGGGCCACATAGAGCTCACCGTTCCAGTGGCTCACATCTGGTATTTCCACTCGGCTCCAAACAAACTGGCTTCAATGCTGGGCGTACCTGCAAAGAAGCTTGAGGCCGTAATCTACTACGAGAGATACATCATCACAAATCCGGGCATCTTTGCAGACATGTCCAAAGAGGACCTGAAACGCAATGTAAACATCGATCATCCTATAGAGAAAATGGAACTTCTCACAGAGGAGGAGTACCTTAACATCATGGATTACATCGAGGAGCATCCTGAGGCAAAAGCCGAGGGTGTGGAGCAGTTCCACGCCGGCATGGGTGCCGAGGTGATCTATGACCTTCTTAAGGAGATTGACATTGACGCACTTGCAAAAGAGCTGAAGACCAGAATGGACACAGAGACCAGCCAGCAGCGCAAAGCTGAGGCTTTGAAACGTCTCACCGTGGTGAAATGGTTCCAGGAGAGCAAGGAGATCAACCGTCCTGAATGGATGATTCTGAAGATTATCCCTGTTATCCCGCCAGACCTGCGTCCGCTGGTTCCGCTTGACGGCGGCCGTTTTGCAACATCGGATATCAACGACCTTTACCGTCGCGTGATTATCCGCAACAACCGTCTTAAAAGACTCATAGAGATCAAGGCACCTGAAGTGATTCTCCGCAACGAGAAACGCATGCTTCAGGAGGCAGTTGACTCTCTGTTCGACAACTCAAAGAAATCAAACGCTGTAAAGAGCGAGGCCAACCGCGCACTGAAATCACTTTCAGACTCTCTGAAAGGTAAGCAGGGCCGATTCCGTCAGAACCTCCTGGGTAAACGTGTAGACTACTCTGCCCGTTCGGTAATCGTCGTTGGTCCGGATCTTAAGATGCATGAGTGCGGTCTGCCTAAAGACATGGCTGCAGAGCTGTACAAACCATTCATCATACGCAAGCTCATAGAGCGCGGCATCGTGAAGACCGTTAAATCGGCCAAGAAGATCGTAGACCGCAAGGACGCTGTTATCTGGGATATCCTGGAGAACGTGATGAAGGGTCATCCAGTGCTGCTGAACCGTGCACCTACCCTGCACCGTCTTGGTATCCAGGCATTCCAGCCTAGGATGATAGAGGGCAAGGCTATCCAGCTGCATCCGCTTGCATGTACAGCGTTCAACGCCGACTTCGACGGTGACCAGATGGCGGTTCACCTTCCACTTGGAAATGCTGCCGTACTGGAGGCACAGCTTCTGATGCTGGGCTCACACAACATCCTGAACCCTGCAAACGGTAACCCTATCACCGTGCCTTCACAGGACATGGTGCTTGGTCTGTACTACATCACCAAGATTCTTCCGGGCGCAAAGGGAGAGGGCATGAGCTTCTACGGCCCTCAGGAGGTTATCATTGCACTGAACGAGAAGGCAATTGACATCCACGCCAAGATCAACGTCCGTCTTCCTAAGGACAAGATGGACCTGAGCAAGGGCACAGAGATGGTTCAGACAACAGCCGGCCGTATCATGGTTAACCAGATGGTTCCGCAGCAGGTTCCATACGTTAACGAGGTGCTTGGCAAGAAGAGCCTGCGCAAGATCATTTCCCTGGTAATCCAGAATACAGGTGTTGCACGCACAGCACAGTTCCTGGACGATATCAAGGACCTTGGCTACACAATGGCGTTCAAGGGCGGCCTTTCATTCAACCTTGGTGACGTTATCATCCCATCGGAGAAGAAGGCCCTGATTGACGAGGCTTACGAGAAGATTTCTACAATCAACGATAACTTTGCGATGGGCTTCATCACCGACAACGAGCGTTACAACAACGTGGTTGACATCTGGGGTTCTGTGGATACAGAGCTTACAAAGAAGGTGAGCAAGCAGATTTCCGAGGATCAGAACGGTTTCAACGCCGTATACATGATGCTGGATTCAGGTGCCCGTGGTTCAACACAGCAGATCAAGCAGCTTTGCGGTATGCGTGGTTTGATGGCGAAAGCGCAGAAAGCCGGTGCATCGGGAGCCGACATGATTGAGAACCCGGTTATCTCCAACTTCAAAGAGGGTATGTCCGTGCTGGAGTACTTCATCTCTACACACGGTGCACGTAAGGGTCTTACCGATACCGCTTTGAAGACAGCCGATGCAGGTTACCTCACCCGTCGTCTTGTTGACGTTTCACATGACGTCATCATCAACGAGGAGGATTGCGGCACACTCCGCGGCCTCATCGCAACTGCAATCAAGAGCAAAGACGAGATTGTGGAGAGCCTTGGCGAGCGTATCCTGGGCCGTACTTCGGTTCACGATATCTTCAACCCTCTCACCGGTGACCTCATCCTGCCTGCAGGCGAGGAAATCACAGAGGAGATTGTTGCCCAGATAGAGAAACTCCCTATAGAGCAGGTTGAGATCCGCTCTGCCCTCACTTGCGAGAGCCGCAAGGGTGTTTGTGCAAAATGTTACGGACGTAACCTTGCTTCCGGCCGAATGGTTGAGAAGGGTGAGGTTGTGGGCGTTATCGCAGCACAGTCTATCGGTGAGCCTGGTACACAGCTTACACTTCGTACCTTCCACGGTGGTGGTGTAGGTGCAGCCGCAGCAGCCGAGAGCAGCATCGACAGCAAATACAACGGTAAACTGGTATTCGAGGAACTTCGTACCATCGAAAGGGCAAACGAGCTTAGCGGCGAGACAGAGAATGTTGTTGTAAGCCGTACTACAGAGCTTCGTATCGTAGACCCTGAGACAGAGATCACATATTCACAGTATGACGTGCCATACGGCGCAGTCCTGTTCAAGAAGGATGGCGACATGGTTGTAAAGGGCGACCGTATCTGCGAATGGGATCCATATAACGCAATCACCATCATCGAGAACGCCGGTAAGGCAATGTTCGAGAACATGATTGACGGCGTAACCTACCGCGAGGAGGCAGCAAACGAGTTCCAGACCAACAGGGACAAGGTTATCATCGAGAGCCGTGACAGGAGCAAGAGCCCGGTTCTGGATATCGTAGACAGCAAGGGCGATATCATCAAGCAGTACAACCTGCCTGTAGGCGCCCACGTTATGGTTCAAGACAAGACCAAGGTTAAAGTTGGTGACATCATCATCAAGATTCCTAGGGCTGCAGCCAAATCAAACGATATCACAGGTGGTCTGCCACGTGTTACAGAGCTCTTCGAGGCACGTAACCCATCCAACCCTGCAATTCTCTCCGAGATTAACGGTGAGGTTATAATGGGCAAGGTTAAACGCGGTAACCGTGAGATTATCGTACGCAACAAATCAGGTGTGGAGAAACACTACCTCGTACCTCTTACAAAACAGATCCTGGTACAGGAGAACGACTATGTGAAAGCCGGTATGCGTCTTTCCGACGGTGCGGTATCCCCTACCGATCTGCTCACAATCCTCGGTCCTGTGAAGGTTCAGGAGTACATTGTGAACGAGGTTCAGGCTGTGTACCGTCTGCAGGGTGTGAAGATCAACGACAAGCACTTCGAGATCATCGTGCGCCAGATGATGCGCAAGGTGGAGATCATAGACGCCGGCGATACAGAGTTCCTGCCAGAGGAGCTTGTGGACAAGTCAAGATTCAACGACGTTAACGACGATATCTTCGGTAAAGTTGTTGTGATTGACGCAGGCGAGTCTGAGACCTACAGCGTAGGCGACATCATCTCTGCACGCGAGCTTCGCGGCGAGAACAGCAGCCTGGAGCGTCAGGGCAAAGCCCAGATGCAGACACGCGACGCACGTCCTGCAACTGCATCCCAGGTTCTGCAGGGTATCACCCGCGCAGCCCTGAAGACAAACAGCTTCATCTCTGCAGCTTCATTCCAGGAGACAACACGTGTTCTTAGCGAGGCAGCAATCCGTGGCCGAGTAGACCACCTGGAAGGCCTCAAGGAGAATGTTATCTGCGGTCATGCAATTCCTGCAGGTACCGGCCAGAAACGTTTCCAGGAGATTAAAGTTGCTTCTGTTGACGAAATCCGCAGCCGTCTCAGTGATCTTTAACAGACGCTGAATACATAAAAAAGAATGACCTCGAAAACGGGGTCATTCTTTTTTTATCGCCATGAAAAAAGGCTAACCTTTTCTTGCAACGTCAAGGGCCTGCTGGATATCGGCAATGATATCGGCAGTGTCCTCAAGACCTATGCTGAGGCGCATGAGGTCCGGATCCACGCCCGCCTCTATAAGCTGCTGGTCTGAAAGCTGGCGGTGAGTGTGGGATGCAGGATGGAGGATGCAGCTGTGACAATCGGCCACGTGGGTCTCAATAGTGATAAGCTGCAGGGCATCCATGAAACGGTTTGCGAACTCGCGTCCGCCGGAAAGGGCAAGGGCCATTACGCCGCTGCAACCGTCAGGAAGATATTTCATAGCGTGCTGGTGCTCTGCGTCACCTTCCAGGCCGGGATAGTGAATCCATTTCAACTCCGGAACAGTCTGGAAGAATTTTGCAATCTCCAGCGCACTCTTGTTGATATAAGGCATGCGCACATGAAGGGTCTGAAGGCCAAGGCCCAGATAGAAGGCGTTCTGCGGAGCCTGTATGGCACCGAAGTCACGCATCAGCTGGCTTGTGGCCTTGGTGATATATGCCATCTTGCCAAATTTCTTGGTGTAGATGAGGCCGTGGTAGCTCTCGTCCGGAGTGCAAAGGCCAGGGAATTTCTCTGCATTTGCCTCCCAATCGAAATTACCGCTGTCCACGATAACTCCGCCCACAGTTGTGCCGTGGCCATCCATGTATTTGGTGGTTGAGTGGGTTACGATATCGGCACCGAACTCTATAGGACGGCAGTTGATTGGGGTTGGGAAGGTATTATCCACAATAAGCGGAACACCATGGCTGTGAGCAACACGTGCAAGTTTCTCTATATCAAGCACTTTGACGCCCGGATTCGACAGTGTCTCGCTGAACACCAGCTTTGTGTTGGGACGGAAGGCTGCGCTGAGTTCCTCTTCCGATGCATCCTGGTCCACAAAAGTAACCTCGATGCCCAGTTTTGCGAATGATGTGCTGAAAAGATTGTATGTGCCGCCGTAAATTGCCGATGTAGTGATCATGTGGTCTCCAGCATCGCATATATTATGGCAGGCGAAGAAGTTTGCAGCCTGGCCGGAAGAGGTGAGCATACCTGCGATACCTCCCTCCAGAGCTGCGATTCTTGCAGCAACCATATCGTTGGTGGGGTTCTGCAGACGGGTATAGAAGTATCCGCTGTCTTCAAGGTCGAAAAGACGGCCCATGGCATCGGATGAATTGTACTTGAAAGTAGTGCTCTGGACTATGGGCATCTGGCGGGATTCTCCGTTCTTGGGAGTGTAGCCGGCATGAACACAAAGGGTTCCGATTGACTTTTTCATATAATATGTATAATTAACGGGCGCAAATATACTATAAATTTGATTAACTTTGCCGATGTTTAAAAGGAAGTAGATGAATTCGTCCAAGTTTACAGTAAAAAAGGATTTGCAAGGCCTGTCGGAGGCCATTATCGGCATAGAGAAAATGCTGGAGGAAAACAAGACTGTCAGCCGCAAGCGCATGATGGCCTCCCTGCTTGCAGAGGAGTGCATAGTGAAGTTGTCTCAGGCGGCAGCAGAGGGGTCGGACATCAATATCACCATCAGACATTTCCTCAGGAACAATTACATCAACATAGTAAGCAAAGGCAGTGAGATAGACCTCGCAAAGGTGCTGTCGGGCGCAGACACATCGGATATTGGCGACGAGTACGGAATAGAGACAGCCGATGCCGTCCGCAACATGGTGCTGCGTTCCTATGCAAGAGACATAAGCTACAGACATTTCAGTGATGTCAATGTCATAAGCATCAAGGTTCAGCGCGGAGAAAACATGGGCCTTATGGACGTGTTGATTGCCATTGTACTGGCTGTGATAAGCGGTATCGTACTGCGTCTGTGTCTGCCGGAAGGAATGGGGATGAAACTGTCAGACAACCTGTTCGCACCTGTATACACCGCTTTCCTGAATGCCATCAAGATGGTTATGGCTCCCCTGGTGTTTTTTTCCATCGCAAACAGCCTGGGAGACTTCAGTAATCTGCGGGACATGGGAAGATCCGGGCTTAAGGTGTTCATGTACTACACCATCACCACGGTTTTCGCCATTATCATAGGATGGGGATACAGCCATTTTTTCAAGGGCGGGGTAAGTCTTGAAGACCTTAACATAGCTGTATCGGAGGATTTCAACAATGTGGCCGAGATAAACGTATCCATTGTGGACACCCTTGTGAACCTTGTGCCCAGCAACATTATAGGAACCTTCGCGAATTCCGACATGATGCAGGTTATAGTCCTGGCCATCATCATAGGCATAGCTATGGGCAAAATTGGCAAGTACAGCCAGAAGATGCAGGAACTGATAGGAATGTTCGACGCGCTTTTCGGCCGCATCACTGCCATTATCATCAGTTTCCTGCCGTTTGCCGTTTACGCATCATTCACTTCTCTCATCATTACGATGAACACCAAGACCGCAGGTGCGGTAAGCTCCTGGATAGGTGTTACCCTACTGTGCGTATTCTCCATGCTTTGCGTTTACCTTCTAATGCTGTTCTTTATCGGAAGGATAAATCCGCTGCAGTTCCTAAGGAAATACTACTATACGGCAGTAACCGCCATGAGCACCTGCTCCAGCAATGCCACTATGCCGGTAGCCATGAAATGCTGCAAGAATATGGGCATCTCCCCTGCCATATACAAATTCTCCATTCCACTGGGCTCCACAATAAACATGGACGGAACCAGCATCTACCTGGTGGTTTCCACCTTATTCCTGGCGGTGCTAAGCGGCATCACCATACCTGTGGAGGCATATTTCTCTCTGGGAATAACCATTCTGCTGCTGTCTATGGCGGCCCCTGCCGTTCCTGGTGCGGCGATAGCCTGCCTAAGTACGCTGCTGGCCGTGGTTGGCGTGCCTAACGAGAGCATAGCAGTGCTGATAGGCGTGATTCCTCTTCTGGATCCGATTCTTACAGCGTCCAACGTGATGGGAGACGGCGCAGTAACCACTCTTGTTGCCAAAAGTGAGAACGCCATGGATATGGATGTCTTTAACGGGAGCGGAGAAACAGCTCTATAGTATTCTCCATCAGGCAGGTGATGGTCATTGGGCCAACACCTCCCGGAACCGGGGTTATTGCCGAAGCAACAGCCTCAACGGCATCTGTGTCACAGTCACCGCAAAGCTTTCCGCTTTCGGGGTCGCGGTTCACGCCCACATCAATCACAACCGCACCTGGCTTCACCATATCGGCGGTGACGGTGTGAGGACGGCCCACGGCCACAACCAGAATATCGGCCTCGCGGGTTACCGCGGCAAGGTTTTCAGTGCGGCTGTGCGCAATGGTTACGGTGGCGTTGGCATCCAGTAGAAGTTTTGCCACAGGCAGGCCAACGATATTGCTTCGGCCCACTACAACGGCTTTCTTGCCCTTCACTTCAACGCCGGCCTGGGCCAGAAGTTTCATTATACCCTTAGGGGTGCAGGCAACTGTGCAAGGGCGTTTCTGCCACAGGGCCGCCACATTCAGCGGATGGAAACCGTCAACGTCCTTCTCCAGGGCGATGGTCTCTATAACCTTGTTTTCGTCTATATGTTTCGGGAGCGGAAGCTGCACCAGGATGCCGTCCACAAGGGGATCGGCATTAAGTTCGCGCACAAGGCCCAGGAGCTCCTCTTCGGAGATTGAGGCATCGCGCCTGATGGTGGTGTTCTTTATTCCCACAGCCTCGCAGGCCTTGGCCTTGCCGGTAACATAGCTTACACTGCCGGGATCTTCGCCCACAAGGATTACCGCAAGGTGCGGCACTCTGCCGTATTTCTCTTCGATGGAAGGCATGGACGCTGCCATTTCGGCCTTCAGTTTCACAGACAAGTCTTTTCCGCTGATACGCATGATATTGGATAATAATTTGTTCCCGTATTAAGTTAAGAATCCAAAGTTAGATAAAATTTGCAGATTAACAAAAATGTGCTATCTTTGCAATCCCGATTTCCGCGTGAAATCGAACATGGTGCCCATAGTTCAGTTGGTTAGAGCGTCAGATTGTGGTTCTGAATGTCGTCGGTTCGAATCCGACTGGGCACCCACAAAAAGCCTGGTTTTCACCAGGTTTTTTTATTTCCCATGGCTTCGCATTTCGCTTGCAAAATACACGTCCTCCGCCGGGACGCCGATGCGGATGTGTTAATCGGTTTCTCTCCACAAAAACGGCCTTCTACGTGGACAGAACGCGTTTGCGGCCCCTCGTATCCACAAAAAGGGCCTCTCACGTGGACAGAACGCGTTTGCGGCCCCTCGCATCCACAAAAAGGGCCTCTCACGTGGACAGAACAGCCATTTTCGGCCGAAATTACCTGGTTCCCGATGCCCCAGGGCATGCTGCCATCATCATAGCATCCCCAGCCTCACTTTTGTGGAATGGCTGGGGATTCGAATGCCGTTTTCACGCGTTGTGTCTACGGGGAGTGTCTCCAGCCTCGCCTCAAAAATGAGGCTGGGGATTTTGTTACCCATTGTCTCGCATTCCGTGAGTAGTTTCCCGGGCAAACACTCTTCCCCGGACTGGTCAATTCCCACATCACCACTGGCGGCAACAGCGGCCGGGAGGACAGCCTTTGGCTGGAGCTGCCCGCACCGGCCGATGTAACAGCCTGGCCCCATTCCGCCAGGCTGTGGTGCTCACACCCCAGTCCCCAATTTGCCGCAACCTCGCAATACGAAGCTCGGCTGCTACAGCCTACCAAAAATGTCAGAGTCACCAACCAGTTATGTCCACATTACCGCCATTCCACATAAGTGAGGCTGGGGATTTTCGTCTCATGTGCAAGGGACTGTGTTTCTCTCCAGCCATTTCGGAGTCAGGTTGAAAATTGGTGAAGCCGAAAATCGTCTGCAGCACCTAAGGCAGTTTCGTGGTGTTCTGTGGCAGGTGAGTGCTGCAGGCGGGCCAATTTTCCCTCACCTGCAACACCCTTGTCCCTCAGACGCACCTGTAGGCCCATATGCTGCTGCAGGCGATTTTCGGCTTGAAACACATTGGGCACCGGGCGGGGGCATTGCAACTCAAACAGCGTCGCCCTTCCGCCGGAACTCCACTTCGTTCCGCCGGCGGAACCGGCTACTCGCTTTGCCCATATGGCGATTTCTTCGCTGCTCGGTCGATTCACCGCTCGTTGCACTCGCTATCGACATGCTCGCAACGCTCGAACTCACCATCTGGCCTTCGCTCCATACGCCATGGGCTCGCAATGTTTGCTTATGCAACGCCCCACCCGGATGCGCTACAAACCTATTACAGAACACATCGTTATGCGGATGACCTGTATTGAAACAAAGTTTTTCTAATCCGAAGCAAGGATTCTCTTATAATTTTGTATCTTCGCAGATTAAAGAGATAAAATGAGCGCGATCGACATCTTTGTATCATACCATCTCCATGTCATCACTATGATATCCCTAGTGATGGTGGAATGTTATTTGCTCGCCTCATATTTTACCCCCCCCCAGACCGTCCGATAAAGCATCTGACCCGATAGGAGCATCGCTCCACATAGGATATGCTTGCATTTTCATGCAGGCAGGCTTCGTTGTGTGTAATCAACAATAATTCAATAAAACTATGACAGACAAAGACAAAAATTATCTCTCACCTGAAATACAGGTGGTAGAGTTGGAGAATGAGAGCATTCTCTGCCAGAGTGGTGGCATCAATCCATTGCAGGATAATGATGATTACAATTATTTGTTTTAAGGAGGAAAAGCTATGAAGAAGATTTTATTTTTTGCTGCAGCCCTTGCTGTAATGCTCACCTCCTGCCAGAAGGAGAAAGGCTCGGATGAATCATCCGCAAAAGGTGTGAAAACTATCACCGCATCAATCAGCAACAGCACCAAGGTGGTTATGGGCGAGGATGACGGAACAGTGACCAAACTCAATTGGGAGCTTGGAGATAATCTCTTTTTGATGGATCAAAACGGCTCAACTGGTAAATATTCTTCACTTAATGCAGGAGAGACCGCAACTTTCAATCTTATTGATGGTGATGGCGTATCCCCTGAAGGACAGCATGTGGCAGCATATCCTTATGATGGAATAACTATAGATACTTCGGGCGGTTACCCGACAATCTTATTTAAGTATAGTGATAGTCAGACATACACAGAGAATTCATTTGATAAAAATGCTATGCCTTTGCTTGCAATGAACGAAACTGGTACAAATTTTTCATTCAATGCAATGGCTCCGGTTCTCAGACTCAATGTAAAACTGGCAACTGCGATAAGTGATGTAAAAGTTAATAGTGTAGTCATTGAGAGTGCAAGTCGTAACCTTAGCGGCTTTTCTAATTGGGATGGTTCATGTTTTTATGAGCCAGGTGAATCTTATGGTGAAGTAGGCCCATCTATCACTCTCAATTGTGGCGAGGGTGTGCCAATAAGCACGACAGCTACACAGTTTTGCATGGTTATTCCAGCAAATGAAGATGACGTAGATAGTGATATCTATCCTTCAGGTGATCTCACCATCACCGTCAAAACCAACAAGGGCAATATAGTCAAGACATCAAAGGCTGCAGCAACTTTTGTTGCAGGTGAGGTGTATAATATAAATGTTTCTGGCGATCCTACACCTCTACACCCATACGTTGAGATTGGTGGAAAGAAGTGGTCTACGATGAATCTTGGTGCGACAACGGTTGCGGGCTCACCGACAACAAGTTTTGGCGATTATTATGCGTGGAGCGAAACCGAGCCTCGTTATACAGGTATCAATATCAGTTCTACAGGTGGCGTTACTGTAACAGGATGGAAATCAGCCTTTCCTTCGGGTTATTCTTCTCAATATTGTCCAAGTTATAGTGGTAACTCACTAGATTCCGCCCATGATGCGGCTACTCAAGCATGGGGTGATGGTTGGCGTACACCAACGAATGATGAATTTGTAAGTCTGGTGATTGCTTGCACAGCAACAACGAAGGCTCCAACTCCGTCGAGTGCGAATAGCAAAGATGCACCTATGCTCACTTCATCTAATCCAGAAGGTGGCATATACACACTATCAGCAGATCAGACCCTTTTGCCAGAGTATTCTGGTGTCGATGGTGTACTTTTTGTTGATAAGATGGATAACAGCAAAAGATTGTTTTTCCCTAAAACGGGTTACTTATACCCTTCACACAATACAGTTTATACCTATTATTGGTTTTCGGGAAAGGCAGATGTAGTAAATTACGCTCAACATTACACAATATTCTCCGGTAAGGTGTATTGGAGTGAAAAGCACTCTACATATTATGGGGTACCAATACGCCCAGTATCTGATTAAAACCTTTTTGTTTGAATTCGTTATTTAACTCTTGTAGTGTTGGATTCGAAATAATTTCCGATAAGCGTCTCCGACATACAAATCATTTTCTCAGTGTTGGTACTCTGCTGATTCACGGCAGAGTACCAACACTGTTTATGACAATCACCTAGTCCACGCGGAGCTGTTTACCAGACATTAGTTTGATCCTTTTGAAAAATAGGACTAATAGACATTTTTTTGCACTCCTGGCTGAAAGCAAGTCGTAGGAATGCTTGCTGGCTAAGGCCAGATTTCCACTTGTCTACCAAAATGGAAACGATGAATGTGCCCCGCAGGTCATGTAGGAGCACTTTCTTTGTATCCAAGCCACTCGGAACGGGCCTGGATACAAGACACCCCTGATAAAACCATCTAGGACGGATGACCCTTGAAGTGACAAGGACCATCCTGTATTTTTTTATCGTGTTTCGCAGCTGGATCCGGAGATGTAGTACATAAGATTATGGTCCATAAATTTGTGTACTATTTGGGAAATTGCTAATTGCCAAAAAGAAAGACAAGCACCTCTGCAAATCTAGAAGTACAAAATGGCAGCGCTACCCCAATACTGTCTCTTAGTGGAGAACAAAGAGCCCATTCCGTAAAAGACGAAAGGGCTGGCGAAGAGGGATGCTATACCAGCTCTTTTCTGAGGCGGGCTTTGGGGATGTTTAGCTGGTCGCGGTATTTTGCAACGGTGCGGCGGGCAAGCTTGTAGCCTTTCTCTGTCATAAGCATAACCAGTTCGTCATCGGTAAGAGGCTTGTTCTTGTCCTCCGAATCCACCAGCTCCTGAAGGGCCTTCTTAAGCTCTCGGGTGCTAACCTCCTCGCCATCGGCATTCTCCATTCCTTCACTGAAGAAATATTTCAGGGAATATATGCCGAAGTGGGTCTCTATGTATTTGGAGTTCACGACGCGGCTGATGGTGGAGATGTCGAAGCCCGTAACTTCGGCAATGTCCTTCAGCACCATAGGGCGCAGGTTGCTTTCGTCGCCATCTATGAAATAGTCGTGCTGGAAATCAACGATGTCCTGCATTGTGGTCATAAGGGTATTGTGGCGCTGCTTTATGGCCTCCACAAACCACTTCGCGGAATCCAACTTCTGTTTCACGAAGGCGGCTGCCTCCTTCTTGCTGCGCTCGTTGCTACCGGCCGCCTCCATAAGGATGTCGGCATACTTCTTATTCACGCGCAACTCCGGAATGTTGAAACGCGGCATGCTAAGCTTGGGCTCGCCGTTTTCCAACTCCAGAACGAAGTCCGGCACAATCTGCTGGGCCTGGTCGTTATAGGAATCGTCTATGCCGCCGCCCGGAGAAGGGTTCAGCTTAAGAATCTTGCCCATGGCCGCCTTCATGTCTTCCTGGCTGAGGTTCAGACGCTGCATTATTTTCTGGAAATGCTTGGCAGTGAAATCCGGGAAGAAATCCTTTACTATGCGGTGCGCGTTCTCCACTGCGGGGGAAGGGCTAAGGTTGCGGAACTGCAGCAGCAGGCACTCGCGAAGATCTCTGGCGCCTACGCCCGCAGGCTCGAACTCCTGGATAAGCTTCAGCATCTGCAGCACCTCTTCCTCCGAAGAATCTATGCCGGCGCGGAAGGCCATGTCATCCACCAGGGATTCCAGGTCCCTGCGCAGATAGCCGTCCTCGTCCAGTGATCCTATCACAAAGGCGGCAACAGCCCTCTGATGCTCATCTATGTTCCTGAAGCCCAGCTGATCCATAAGGCTCTGGGTGAAACTGTCCTTCACAGAGAAGGTGTTGTATTCAGGAAGGGCATCGCGGCCCTGATTGCTTATATGCAGTTTGTACGAAGGAACGGAATCGTCCTCCTTGTAGTCCGAGAGGCTAACCTGGCGTGGCTGCGCATCGTCGTCCTGCCCCTCTTCCTGCCTTGGCTGCTCTTCGTCCAGAACCGGGTTCTCCTCTATCTCCTTGCGTATACGCTGCTCCAGATCCTGCACCGGAAGCTCCAGGAGCTTGATGGTCTGGATCTGCAGAGGAGACAGACGCTGGGTCTGCTTCAGTTCCTGTGATAGTTTCAATGCCATTGCAGCGGGAATACACTAATACCTTAGAGAAATGTTCTCTTTTACGATGAAGGCCGATGGGAAGTCCCTCTTTACGCGCTCCAGAAGCCCCAGAGCCTCACTCTTGTTGTGAAAGTCACCCACCGTAACCTTGAAATTGGGATTCACATAACTGTGATATACCGGATACTGGTACTTCTCCTTGAAACGTGCCACTGCAGCAAGAGACTCCTCCCTTGCATTCTGGGCATTGGAAAAATAGATGCGGATGCGGTAACCACCAACTTCCTTGAAAGTGTTGGCCTCCACCTTGTCTGCAAAGGCCTTTGCAATCTCATCGCTCTGGTTCACGGACACCGTGGCATCGTCACCATTGTTGCGGTTAGGCATCACGGAAAATATGCTCCTGCCCACAAGAGATGAATCCAGGGCCACCACCGGTGCCTCGTTCACGCCGGCAAGAAGGCTGTCCCTCTCTTCAAGAATCTGCGCGCGGCAAAAGAATGAAAGCGACGCGGCAATTATTACAAGTATGATTTTTTTCATTACAGTTGTACCAGGTCTTTAAGCGGTTTTTTGTGAATTCTGAAAGTCTTTGCAGCCATTCCCAGTTTCACCTTCGAACTAAGGGAAATGCTGTAGTCGTCCAGATTGAAGTCCTTTGCCAGGTTCAGCAGACGCAGAAGATCGGCATTCTCATCAATAAGGATATGAGTATCGGCCGTAACAACGCTTATGCTGCGGGCCGGAATGGGCATGTCATTTACTGTGAATGTGCCAAGAGATTCGCTGCCATGGAAAATCTCTCCCTGGATTTGTGTGAGGGTGAGCTCCGGGCCGAAGTTCGCAAGTTTCAGATCCAGCACCAGCTTTATGCTGTGGAAGGATTCCGGCACGGCCTTCACTATTTCATATCCCTGAAGTTCTATTTTTCCAAGACCGGAGCATGAGGCCATAAGCAGGGCCGCAAGCAGGCCGGTGATGATTCTTGACAAATTCTTCATATATGGTTCAAATTCTAAATCCTATTCTTGTACAAAGATATTAAAAAAACATCTATCTTTGCACTAATTATGAAAGTCTATATTGAAACATACGGCTGTCAGATGAATGTAGGTGACAGCGAGGTAATATTGTCCATCCTTAAAAAGAACGGTTTCACCCTCACCACAAACATGGATGACGCCGATCTCATTCTGGCCAACACCTGTTCCATCCGCGACAACGCAGAGCAGCGCATCTGGGGCCGCGTGGAGCAGTTCAACCTTGTGAAGAGACGCAAGAAAGATGCCAAAGTTGGAATTGTGGGCTGCATGGCCGAAAGATTGAAGGACGAACTTCTTGCAAGCGGCAAAGTGGACATAGTCTGCGGCCCGGACGCATACAGACGTCTGCCGGAGCTTGTGGGGAACGTTGGCAGCAGCGAACCAACCATCGACGTGCAGCTTTCACGCACGGAGACATACGACGACATAGTGCCGGAGCGCCTGGACAGCAAGGGTGTATCGGCCTTCATATCCATCATGCGCGGATGCAATAATGTATGTTCATATTGCATAGTTCCTTACACACGCGGCGTGGAAAGAAGCAGGGAGCCGCAGAGCATCATAGACGAGGCCCTGGACCTTGCCGGAAGGGGTTACAAGGAAATCACGCTGCTGGGCCAGAACGTGAACTCCTACAACTGGAACAACGGAGAGCTCACTTTCCCCATGCTCATGGAAAAAGTTGCCACAGCGGTGCCTGGGGTGAGGATACGCTTCAGCACATCCAATCCGCACGACCTCAGTGACGACCTTCTGCACGTGATTGCGAAATACCCGAACGTGTGCAAGCATATCCACCTTCCGGTGCAGAGCGGCAGTAACGCAATGCTGGAGAAGATGCGCCGCAAATACACACGCGAATGGTATCTGGAAAGGGTTGCGAAGATACGCGAGATAATCCCGGGATGCGGCCTAAGCACCGATGTGATTGCCGGATTCTGCGGCGAAACCCTGGAGGACCACCTGCAGACCGTAAGCCTTATGGACGAGGTGGGCTTTGACAGCGCATTCATGTTCCAGTACTCCGAAAGGCCGGGCACACTTGCCGCCCGCAAATATGCCGATGACGTGCCGAACGAGGAAAAGACAAGGCGTCTGAACGAGATCATAGAGCACCAGGTGCACTCTTCGGCCCAGCGCTATGGCGCACAATACGGCAGAAAACTGGAAGTGCTTATTGAAGGCAAGAGCAAGCGCAGCGATGCAGACCTTTGCGGAAGGGCTTCCAACAACATGATGTGCGTGTTCCCTGATCTGCAGCCGGGGGTGGACCGCACAGGAAAATATGCCACCGTCCAGGTGGTGGGAAGCACATCGGCCACCCTGCTTTGCGAGGAAATACAAAAATAGCACGGGGAAGGAGCCGTAAAAAAGCTCAAAAAAAACAAAAAGCACCAAAAATCACAAAATCATACTTTGAAAAATGAAAACGCTGGGAAAACCGGCGTTTTTGTTATTCTTTTGCAGTCATCTAAATGATACGGACATGAAAATCATTGAAATGACTGCTGCGGAAAGACCGCGGGAAAGGATGGAGAAGTATGGCGAAAGAGCCCTTAGCAACGCGGAACTCCTGGCAATTATACTAAGGAGCGGAACTCCCGGATGCAACATACTGGAAGTGGCCAGGCAACTGCTTGGGGACGGAGGCCTGAAGGAACTGGGGAAGATGAGTTTGGGAATGCTGAAACGGGTGAAGGGAGTGGGAGACGTAAAGGCCCAGCAGGTTGTGGCATGCATGGAACTGTCCCGAAGACTGCTTGAGGAAGAGAACGACCTGGAATACAAGGTGATAAGAACCCCGCACGACGCCTACCGCAACCTCCTGCCCCTTTACACAACATCCTCTCTGGAGGAATGCTGGTGCATATTCCTGAAACGCAACCGCCACGTGATAGGCTCCATGATGGTTAGCCGCGGAGGGGAAAACTCCACCAGTATGAATATCAAGCCCATAATACGGAAAGCCATGGACTTGGGGGCGTCCGCCATAATCGTAAGCCACAACCATCCTTCGGGCGACATGAGGCCCAGCACAGAGGACGTGAGGGTAACAGAGCAGCTGGACGATGCCCTGAAAACCTTTGAAATGTCTCTCATGGACCATCTTATCCTAAGCGAGCATGGCTACTTCTCTTTCTCCGAGAACGAAAGCTTCACGAAAAGTGGAAGAAAATGTAAAAAAATGTAATAAAGTGGGAAAATAATTACTAACTTTGCCTTTGCGTCAAAATGGAATTTGCGTACTGCGCAAAGAATGTTTAACAAATGGTGAAGTTTATCGGCGAATATTCCGCGAAAGTGGACGATAAAGGCAGGGTGGTTTTCCCATCCGGCCTGAAGGCCCAATTGCCGGACAGCGGTCATGGAAGTGACTGCCGCTTCGTCGTTCGCAAAGACCTCTTCGAGCCATGTCTGGAGATGTACTCCTTCGTGGAATGGGAGAGGCAGAGCGAAGAACTGAAATCCAAAATTAATTTCCTCAACCGTAAAGAGGCGGCCTTCTGGCGTGAATACACCAGAAACCGCGCAATTGTGGAGCCGGAAGCCAAATTGGGCCGTATGTCCATTCCAAAGACGCTTTTAGAGTCTATAGGGGCAGGCAAAGAACTGGTTTTCTGCGGTAACGACCACAAGATTGAAATCTGGGGCAGAGAGGCTTACGAAAACAGCGCTCTCTCGCAGGAGGAATTCATCAGCCTTGCCGAAAGCATCTCTAGAAAATAGGGACTTTTAAGCAGGGGAAAGATGAGCGAATATCACAATCCGGTACTATTGAACGAAAGCGTGGATTACCTTATTGCAGGCAATCCCGATGGCGTTTTTGCCGATGCAACCTTCGGTGGAGGCGGCCACAGCAGCCATATTGTGAGCCAGCTGTCCCCTGAAGGACGCCTCATTGCCTTCGACAAGGATCAGGATGCGATAGAGAACGCCTTCAAGGACCACAGACTCACACTGATACGTAACAATTTCAGATTCATTCATAATTTTATTCTGGAGCAGGGATATGAAGAGGGCATAGACGGTGTTCTTGCCGACCTCGGAGTGTCATCGCACCAGTTTGATACCCCGGAAAGGGGATTCTCATTCCGTTTTGACGCGCCTTTGGACATGAGAATGAATACCAGAGCGGGCAAAACCGCAGCTGATATTGTTAATTCGTATGACGAGCAGGATCTGGAAAAGATACTGCGCGTGTACGGCGAAGTGGACGGGAGCCGCAAGGCCGCTTCGCTGATTGTGCGCATGCGCAACCAGCGAAGCATCCTGACCACCGGAGACCTCAAGGAGGCTGTCCAGCCCCTGCTGCCGCCTATGATGGAGCACAAGGTGCTGGCAAAAATCTTCCAGGCCCTGCGCATAGAGGTGAACAACGAGATGAGGGACCTGGAGAAATTCCTGCAGGGAGCTGCCGCATCCCTGAAGAAGGGCGGCAGACTGGTGGTAATCACCTATCATTCCCTGGAGGACCGCATGGTGAAGAACTTCATCAAATGCGGAAACATAGAGGGCGTGGTGGTGAAAGACCTTTACGGCCGCACCAGCGCACCTCTGAAGGCAGTGAACAAAAAGCCGATAGAACCATCGGACAGTGAAATTGCCACCAACACAAGGGCCCGGAGCGCGAAGCTTAGGGTTGCGGAAAAACTGTAAGGCTATGGATTGGAAAAAGAACGGAGAAAAGATTGTACAGATGGGCAAGTCCGCCCTCAGGGGCAGGCTGCTGCTGGCACTGGGTTTCGACAAATACCTGGGCCACATCGTGTATTTCTTCATCTGCGCAATCTTTTTCATATGGTTCAACCTGCAGATAGACATGCATCTGCACCGCAAGGTGGAGAATGCCAAAACGCTGGAGAACCTGAAATCCATTCACACAGACACCGTGTGCAAGCTTACGGCACTGGACAGCGTGTGCGAGGTGGAAAGAATGCTTAAGGACATGGGCAGCAATGTGGGCATACCGCAGCGCCAGGCAAAAGTAGTAAAGAGCAGAAGGTAGAAAATGGCAGAGAAAAGGCTTAGAGACATATTGAAATGCAACTCCACTATGGAATTCCTGTGGGGCTGCTTCATTGCCATGGGCCTGTTCCTGATTGTGGTCATCACATACAAGGTGATTACGCACGACAGCAGCCAGGACAAATCCTTCAGCACACCGGAGAACGAGAACAAGGTTACGCCTATACGCGGTAACATACTGGATTGCAAGGGACGCATCCTTGCCACATCCACTATCAGTTACGATATCACCATGGACTGCACGGTGCAGAGCGACACCCTGTGGAACAACAATATCCAGGCACTGGCAAACGCGCTGTCGGCAAAATTCGGCAAAAAGACTGCGGCCGAATATATGAAGATGTTCAAGACCGCAAGGGAGAAGAAGAGAAGGTCCATAAGGATAATAAATGACGTGAACCAGCTGGATATTTACCAGGTGCGCAAGATGCCTATCTTCAACAAGGGCAGATTCAGGGGCGGTTACATAGAGAAGCCTAACGAGAAACGCCTTTATCCTTACGGCTCATCGGCGGCAAGGACAATAGGATATGTGAAGACGAATTCCGAAAACGAACGCACCACCAAGGGTATCGAGGGCAATTTCGACGAATACCTGCACGGAAAAGACGGCAATCAGGTGGAGCGCAAGAGCGACTTCGGATACATCCCGGTGGATGACAGCCGCAACCGCCGCGCGCATGACGGCATTGACGTACGTTCCACAATAGACATAGACATACAGAACATCGCGGACCAGGCTCTTCGGAAGACCGTGGAGAAGAGCGAGATGGTGGAGATGGCCTGCGCCATAGTCATGGATACGAAGACCGGAGCCATAAAGGCCATGGTGAATCTGGGCCGAAACAAGGCCGGAGTGATTGGTGAATGGAACAATTACGCCCTTATGATGGCCGACCCTCCGGGATCGGTGTTCAAGACCGCCGTGCTTATGGCCATGCTGGAAGAGGGATACATAGACAGCCTGGACCAGCGCATACCAACATATTACGGAATATGGAAGTATCACAGGGTGAAGGAGCCGTTCAATGACACCAAGCACCTTAGCAAGAGCAGGTTCCCAAGCGGATACATCACCGTGCGCGAGGCATTTGAGATGTCGGCCAACAACCCGTTCCGCCAGATGATATGCGACACGAACGCCTTCAAGAAAACTTTCGACAACAACCCGCAGCGCTTCGTGGACAAGATAAGGAGCTTCGGCCTGGTGGACACGATAGACTTCGACCTGAAGGGCGCGGCAGCACCTTTCATCCTGGACCCGACATACAAGATGGGCAACAAGAGCGGCAAGGGTTTCTGGGACGGAGGATCGCTAGCACGCATGGCGATAGGATACAACATGGAGGTGAGCCCGCTGAACCTAATCACCTTCTACAACGCCATTGCGAACGACGGCAAGCTGATGAAACCGTACCTTGTGGACGCCATCATGGACGAGGGAAAGGTGAAAGAGAGCTTCAAGCCTACGGTGATGAGGGAGCAGATATGCCGCAAGGAAGTGTGCGACACCCTGAAGAAAGTGATGTCCATGGTTACATCCAACAAGGGAGGCACGGCATATTGGCAGCTGCACGACGCCGTATGCCCTATCGCCGGCAAGACAGGAACGGCGCAGCGCCTGTTCCGGGGACGTAACGGGAAAATGACATACAATGACGGCGGAGTTGAGAGCCAGAGGGGAACTTTCGTGGGTTTCTTCCCTGCCGAAAAACCGAAATATACAGCCGCGGTTGTGGTATGGAGCAGGCCATCGGCGGCCAACTTCTACGGAGCAGTCACTGCAGCACCGGTATTCAAGGAAATAGCAGATAAAATATATTGTTTGAATGAAGATTAAAGATTTTGCAAATATCACCAGCGACAGCCGGCAGGTTGTTCCCGGTTCACTTTTCGTTGCGGTAAAAGGCTACAGCAGCGACGGACACGACTATATTGAATCTGCCATTGAAAAGGGCGCAACCGGCATCATATGCGAAACTCTGCCGCAGCAGAGCGTTGTGGACCGCCTTGGCAAGGAGAACTTCATGATTGTGGAGAACAGCCGAAGGGCAGTGGCCGAAGCTGCCGACGAGTTCTACGGCCACCCTAGCAGGGAGCTGAAACTGGTGGGCATCACCGGAACGAACGGAAAGACCACCACTGTTACCCTGCTGTACAACCTTTTCACCAGGCTGGGCTATAAGTGCGGCCTTCTAAGCACCATTGCAAACTATGTTGCGGGGGAAAGGTCGGAGGCCGTTAACACCACATCGGACCCTATCACAATCAACCGCCTGATGCGCCAGATGGTGGACATGGGCTGCGAATACTGCTTCATGGAGGTTAGCAGCATTGGCGTGGAGCAGGACAGGGTTTGGGGCCTGGACTACAACGTGGGCATTTTCAGTAACCTCACCCACGACCACCTGGACTATCACAAGACCTTTGCGGAGTATCTGCGCTGCAAGAAGCTTTTCTTCGACCAGCTTTCGGCAGAGGCCATTGCGGTTACAAACATTGACGACAGGAACGGTCTGGTGATGACACAGAACACCAGAGCGAAGGTGGTTACATATTCCTGCCGCAAGATGGCGGACCACACCTGCAAGATAATGGAAGAAACCTTCGAGGGCATGCTGCTGAAGGTGGACGGCACGGAGGTTTGGTGCCCGCTCATCGGCCAGCACAACGCATACAACGCCCTTGCGATATATTCTGCTGCAGTGGCACTGGGTGCACAGAAGGAAGAGGTGCTTATAGGTCTCAGCAGCATAGGACAGGTTTGCGGCCGACTGGAGCTTATCAAGGGCCCGAACGACATAAGCGTGGTTATTGATTATGCCCACACTCCCGATGCGATGGAGAACGTGCTGAAGACCCTTAGGGAGATTGCACCGGAGCGCACGCTAAGCTGCCTTTTCGGCTGTGGCGGAGACAGGGACAAAACCAAGCGTCCGGAGATGGGAGAAGTTGCGGCGCGCCTTGCAGACAGGGTTATCATAACCAGCGACAACTCCCGCACAGAGCAGACCTGTGACATCATCACCGACATCAAGGCCGGAATAGACAAGTCCAAGATGAAAAAGGTGATAAGCCTGGAAGACAGGCGTGAGGCCATAAGGATGGCCATAATCACCGCCCAGCCAAAGGAGACCATATTGCTTGCGGGCAAGGGCCACGAGGACTACCAGATCCTGGGCAAGGTGAAACACCATTTTGACGAACACGAAGTTGTAAAAGAAATAATAGAGGAGTTGCAATAGACGATGATATACCACATTTTCCAGCTATTCAAAGAGCTTGAAATAGACTTTCCCGGTGCGGGCCTGGTGAACTACCTCACCTTCCGCTCTTTGATGGCAGCGCTTACGGCACTGCTTCTGGGCGTGTTTGCAGGCAAGAAAATAATACGCCTGATACAGAAAAAGCAGATTGGAGAGGAAATACGCGACCTGGGACTGGAAGGGCAGCTTGCAAAGAAGGGCACCCCTACCATGGGCGGAGTGATAATAATCATGTCCATACTGGTGGCAGTGCTGCTTTGGAGCGATCTCACAAACATATACACCCAGCTTCTCTGTTTCACGCTTCTGTGGCTTGGCGGCCTGGGATTCATGGACGATTATATAAAGGTGTTCCGTCACGACAAAGAGGGCATGAGCGAAAGGTCCAAACTTGTGGGCCAGATAACCCTGGGCCTTGTGATAGGCCTCACCGTATGCTACAGCCCGAAGATTGTTGTTCGTGAAGAGCAGCCTAGGAAAGAGAAGACAGAGCTGCTTGCGGCCGATGAGGCAGCACAGGACGCCACCATACACGCAGAGCGCAACCTGGACATAGTGAAGAGCACAAAGACCACCATACCTTTCGTGAAATCGCACGAGTTCGACTACCACAGCCTCTCCCCTTTCAAAGGCAAATGGGGCTGGTGGTGCAAATGGGCCATCTACCTTATAATGATCGTGCTGGTTATCACGGCCTGTTCCAACAGCGTGAACCTCACCGACGGCATGGACGGCCTTGCGGCGGGAACAACAGCCATATCGGGCGCGGTTCTTATGGTGTTCGCCTACCTTTCGGGCAATATAATCCACACGGGCTATCTGAACATCATGTTCATCCCGGGTGCGGGCGAAGCGGCAGTGTTCATGGCAGCAGTGCTGGGCGCCCTCATCGGCTTTCTGTGGTACAATTCATACCCTGCACAGGTGTTCATGGGCGACACCGGCAGTCTTGCGCTGGGCGGCGTTATAGGTGTATGCGCCATCCTCATACGCAAAGAGCTGCTGCTGCCCGTGCTGTGCGGAATATTTTTCATAGAGGCGCTTAGCGTGATACTGCAGCGCGTCTGGTTCAAATACACCAAAAAGAAATACGGAGCGGGAAGGCGCATCTTCAAGATGGCCCCAATCCATCATCACTTCCAGAAAGAAGGCATAGAGGCCCTTATCAAGAGCCCGTCCCATGCCCTTCCGGAGGCGAAAGTCGTAACAAGGTTCTGGATTGTACAGATTATCCTTGCAGTTATTACAGTGGCACTTCTTAAACTTAGATAGCATATGAGCAGAATTGTAGTTTTAGGTGGCGGCGAAAGCGGAGTGGGCAGCGCCGTACTTGCAAAAGTGAAAGGTTTTGACGTCTTCCTTAGCGACAGCGGAAAACTGGCCGACAAATATGTGGAGCAGCTGAACAAGTGGGAGATTCCATACGAATGCGGCGGCCACAGCGAGGAGAAAATCCTCAACGCCGATGAAATAATAAAGAGCCCGGGCATCCCTAACGATGCTCCTCTGGTTGTGAAGGCCGGAGCGAACGGCATACATATAATTTCCGAGATAGAATTCGCGGGAAGGTATGACAATTCCAAGAAGATATGCATCACCGGAAGCAACGGAAAGACCACTACCACTTCCCTCATCTACTACCTGTTGAAGGAGGCGGGCCTGAACGTGGGCCTTGGCGGCAACATAGGCCAGAGCTATGCCTATCAGGTGGCCACAGAGCACTATGATGTTTATGTTCTGGAGCTTAGCAGCTTCCAGCTGGACAACATGTATGACTTCAAGGCCGATGTGGCAATCATCACCAACATAACTCCGGACCATCTGGATCGCTATGACCACAAGATGGAGAACTATGTGAGGGCGAAGTTCCGCATCACCCAGAACATGAAAGAGGACGACTGCTTCATCTTCTGCAGCGACGACGAAATCACCATCAAACATCTGGACCAGATTGTGGTGAAGGCCAAAGAGCTGCCTTTCAGCCAGAAAGAGGAAGTGAAACAGGGTGCATTCCTGCAGCAGGACCGCATTGTGGTGCGCGTTCCGCAGGAGGACGACTGCAACGTGTTCCTGAACGAGCTTGCCCTGGGCGGCAAACACAACATATACAACTCCATGGCTGCGGCTATCACAGCCAAGCTGATGAAGATATCAAACCAGAACATACGCAAGAGCCTGGGTTCTTTCACCGGTGTGGAGCACCGTCTGGAGAACGTGATGACCATACGCGACGTCCTTTACATAAACGACAGCAAGGCCACCAATGTGGATTCTGCATGGTACGCCCTGGAATGCCAGACAAAACCTGTTGTATGGATTGTGGGCGGCAAGGATAAGGGCAACGACTACAGCCCGCTGTACGAGCTTGCAAGACAGAAGGTGAAGGCCATCGTGTGCATGGGTGTGGACAACGCCAAGATACACGAAAGCTTCAAGGACATAGTTCCCGTTATCAAAGACACGCTTGGCGCGGAAGAGGCTGTGAAGGAGTGTGCTGCACTGGCAGAGGCCGGAGACGTTGTGCTGCTGTCCCCTTGCTGCGCAAGCTTCGATCTTTTCAAGAGTTACGAAGACCGCGGACGCCAGTTCAAGGAGGCCGTCAGGAAACTTTAGCCGGAGCATAGTCTTATGACAGAAGAGAAAAAGGGATTTGCCGAAAGGATGATGCACAACATCACCACGGGAGACAGGATGATATGGATCATCGCTGTCTTTCTGATGATGCTGTCCCTCGTGGCCATATTCTCCTCCACCTCCACCTATGCCATGAGCAACCACACTTCCAGGACGGTGATCTTCACCGGACAGCTGATAATGGTACTTGGAGGTGTGATAATTCTGGTGCTGATGAGTGCCATCCCGAATATCAAGTACCTTAGGGTTCTTAGCCAGAACGGCTACTGGATATCCCTGGTGCTGCTTTTGATGCTGGTTTTCAAGATGCGCCTGAACGACAATTTCCGCGCAATAAACAATAACGAGGCTGTAAGGGCCATATACATTTACGGCTTCACCCTACAGGTTTACGAGGTGGTGAAGGTTGCGATGATAATGTACCTGTCCTGGGCAATCACAGCTTATGAAAGCAACAAGCTGGTGCTTGCCAACTGGCTTGGCACCTACTATCCGAAGTACTTCGGATGGATGAAGACTCCGCTTGCACAGAGATGGATTTACATCTATATCCCCATTTTCTCCGTAGTGGGTCTTACCTTTCCGGGAAGTACCAGCAGTGCCCTTATGGTGGGCGGTGTAATGGGTGTGACGCTTATCATCGGCGGCTTCAAGTTCAAGCATATTCTGGGACTTGGCGGAATGGGCCTGGTGCTTGTATCCATCCTGGTGATACTGCACATCGTAAGCAATGGAGTAATAGTGAAGCGCCTGCAAACCGGCTTCAACCGTCTTAGCATAGAATTGCCGTACCCCAGCGCAGAGATGAGGGCAATGCAGAGAGAGAAGATAGAGGGCAAGAAACTGAATCCGGACAAGGTGTACGACATGAACAGTCCCGAATTTGAAGAGTACAGGAACAAAACCCTGCAGAACAATTCTGCCGAGGTGGCCTTCGTGCAGGGCGGCAGGCGTATTCTGGGCAAGGGCCCGGGAAAGAGCACGCAGAAGTACATAGTTCCGCTGATCTTCGAGGACTATATGTTCAGCTTCCTTATGGAAGAATATGGAATGATTGGCGCCATTGTGGTTCTGGTACTGTACATGAGCCTTTTTGCAAGGGGCGTCATCATAGTTAACAACTGCAGCGGGCGCTATGCCAAAACCTGCGTGGGAGGTCTAGTATTCCTTATCTCCTTCCAGGCCATGCTGCACATACTTATCAACTGCAACGTTGGCATACTCACGGGCCAGACCCTGCCGATGATAAGCCACGGCAAGAGTTCCTTCCTTTGCTTCACCATAGCCTTCGGCGTAATCCTGTCCATAAGCAAGATGGCCAATGACAAGATACGCAAGGAGGGACTTAAGGAGCAGCAGATGTTCGCGAAAGACGACGTCAGTTCCGGCGTAAGCGCAGTGGAGGACATAGATGCACAATTTGAAGAACTGGATAATTTGCAATAAAATGAAGGTGATGATTAGCGGAGGTGGCACAGGCGGCCACATTTTTCCCGCAGTTTCAATAGCTAACCGTCTGAAAGAGACAGACCCCGAAACAAAGATACTGTTTGTGGGGGCCGAAGGCAAGATGGAGATGGAAAAGGTTCCGGCAGCAGGCTACGACATAGTGGGCCTGCCGGTGGCCGGTTTGCAGAGAAGGCTTACCGCAAAGAATCTGCTGCTTCCGTTCAAGGTTATATCCAGCTATATAAAGGCCGGACGCGCAATAGACTGTTTCAAGCCCGATGTAGTGATTGGAGTGGGCGGATATGCCAGTGCCCCTACTCTGTGGGCCGCGGCAATGAAAGGAATACCATGCCTTATCCAGGAGCAGAATTCCTTCGCCGGCCTCACGAACAGGAGCCTTGGCAAGAAAGTGCGCAAGATTTGCGTTGCCTACGAAGGCATGGAGAAATTCTTTCCTGCCGACAAGATAGTTTTCACGGGCAATCCCATCCGTGCCGGATTCGGCCCCACAACAGAGCAGAGCCGCAGGGAGGGTATGGAATTCTACGGATTGAACCCTGAAAAGAAGCATATACTGATAATAGGAGGTTCCCTTGGCTGCCGCACGCTTAACGATAGCATGAAGGCCTGGATAGAGGCCGGCTGCCCAGGAGGAGATGGCATTGAGGTGCTGTGGCAGTGCGGCAAATACTACAAGGCCGGAATAGACGCCTTCATGGAAGGGAGGGACCTGCCTTTCATCCATCACAGCGATTTCATAGCCCGCATGGACCTTGCCTACGCAGCCGCAGACCTTGTAATCTCCCGCAGCGGAGCTTCCTCGATATCGGAACTTTGCGTCTGCTGCAAGCCTACGATTTTCGTGCCTTCGCCAAACGTGGCGGAGGATCACCAGACCTTCAACGCCATGGCCCTGGTGAACAAAGGGGCTGCACGCATAGTGAAAGATGCCGAGGCCTGCGAAAAGCTGATGGCCGAAGCCACCGCCCTGGTGAAAGACAGCGCGGCCCTGGATGAGATATCGCGGAAAATTGCCCCTCTGGGCATCAATGACGCAGCCGACAGGATAGTAAGGGAAGTATATGCCCTTGCCGGAAAGCCTATGAAAAGCCCGGCAGTGAAAAACGCCTATTTCATAGGCATTGGCGGCATAGGAATGAGCGCGATTGCACGCTACTACAATGCCAAGGGATACAATGTTGCCGGATATGACAAAACTCCAAGCGAGCTTACAGCCCAGCTGGAAAAGGAAGGCATGCAGGTGCACTACAACGATGACATCACCCGCATACCGCAGGACAAGGAGAACACAATAGTGGTCTACACCCCGGCAATCCCGAAGGATATGGGAGAACTGGTTTATGTGCAGCAGAACGGCTACAAGGTTGTGAAACGCAGCCGCATGCTGGGAGAGATAAGCACGGGAATGCACTGTCTTGCCGTTGCCGGAACTCATGGAAAAACCACAACCAGCACCCTTCTGGGCCACATTTTCCAGGATAGCGGCAGAGGTTGCAACGCCTTCCTCGGGGGTATTTCCAAAAACTACGGTACCAATCTTCTGCTGAAAGACAATGACATTTTTGTGGCGGAGGCCGATGAATTCGACCGCAGTTTCCTGCAGCTGCATCCGGAGATTGCAGTCATAACCGCGATGGATGCAGACCACCTGGACATCTACAACGACATACAGAGCGTGCACAAGGCCTTCAGGGATTTTGCGGGCCAGGTGGGCGGAACTCTGATTACAAAACTGGGACTGCCCATATCGGCGGAAGATACAAAGGCAAAGATAATGCACTACAGCCTTGAAGACAGCAAGGCGGATTTCTATGCATCGGAGCTGGTATGCGACCAGTTCGGCCATTACAGCTTCACCCTGCACTATCCGGGCGGCCAGATTGAAGGCTGCCGCTGCGGAATACCTGGCTGGGTGAATGTGGAGAACAGCATAGCCGCCGCATCGGCCGCACTGTGCTTTGGAGTGGAACCGGAGGAAGTGAAAGCTGCAATTGCAAGCTACAGGGGTGTTAAAAGGCGCTTCGACATTCACGTGAACGACGGAAAGACCGTATACATAGACGATTACGCGCACCATCCGGAAGAACTGGCAAAGGCCATAAGCAGCATACGCGGAATGTTCCCTTCAAAGAAGCTTACAGCCGTGTTCCAGCCTCACCTCTACACCCGCACAAGGGACTTTGCGGAAGATTTTGCAAAAGCACTTGGTGCAGTGGACAGGTTGATACTCCTGGACATCTATCCTGCAAGGGAAGAGCCTATTGAGGGGGTTACAAGCAGCATAATCTTCGACAAAGTAGAGCTGCAGGACAAGGTGCTGATAACAAAGGAGCAGCTGATGGACACCCTGGCGAAGGAGGATCTGGAGGTTCTGGTTACCTTCGGCGCCGGCAACATAGACAGATTCATTGAACCTATAACAAAGTGGCTTGGTGAAAAAAACAATTAACATAGTTCTGTATACCCTGCTGTCCGTGATTTTCGTTGCGGGCATGCTTTACGGCCTAGCCGGAGCGGCGAAAAAGGAGAGGGCCCTGAAATGCGGTGGCCTGGAGATAAGGCTTCTGGACAGCACCAGAAGCGCCTTCATTACGGCAAAGGATATACAGAAAATCATAGACAGGGACTTCGGAGGCTATCTTAATGTGCCGGTGAGGAGCGTGGACCTGCACAGGATGGAGCTGCTGTTGCAGGAGCAGGGCATGATAGAAAGCCAGGAGGCCTATTTCACCGGGGACGGAGTGCTGCACATAGATGTAACGCAACGCAGGCCTTTCGTGAAACTTAGAAAAGACGGCGAGTTGTGGTACATATGCTCCCAGGGCAAGAGTTTCCCGGTAAGAAGCGACTGGTGCAAAGACATAATGGCTCTTGAGGGAAGCGGAAAGATGGGCAGCGACAGCTGGAGAAGCAATGTTGCAAAGCTTGGAGAATTTATACTGGAGAGCAACTGGAAGAACAGGGTAAAGGCTCTGGAATGCAACAGCAAGGGAGAGATAAGCCTGAAAATAGATGGCAGGAGCGAATACTTCCTTCTTGGCCAGGCGGTGAACCTGCAGCCGAAATTCGAAAGGATATCGCGCTATCTGGACGACGGAGCCTCTTTCGTACAGGAGGGCAGGCAGTACAGAAGCGTGAATGTGGAATTTGACAATCAGATTGTTTGCAGATAACAATATGGAAAACAACAAATATATAGTTACACTGGATCTTGGCACAGAGAAGATCGGCGTAAGCGTGGCAACGATAGACAAGAACAGGAACATATCGCTGTCCTACTACAACGAGTTCCCTTCAGAGGGCATCAAACACAGCAAGGTTACCAACCCCAGCAAGCTTGGAACGAAGCTGAAGGAGATTCTGGGAATGGTGGAGCAGGCCATGAAGATAAGCATCACGGAGGTGATGGTGAACGTACAGCGTTATGGCATTCGGGAGCTGGACTGCACTGTGGAAGGAGAGACAGAGGAAGGCAACGTAAGCATTACAGACCTGGACGCCCTGGACAACACAGCCTGGGAGGAAGGGGATATGATAGCCGACGACGAGGAGATAATAGCCTGCATCCCGCAGAGCTACGACCTGGACAACGGCGAACTGAACGT
>JAKSKO010000016.1 GCA_024401715.1 Bacteroidales bacterium | reverse complement strand
AGCGCCGGAAGCCTGGTGCGTATATTTGAGGCTTTGGGGGTGGAGCCCCAGGGTGCTGTGGCAGTGAAGATTAGCACCGGTGAGGCCGGAGGGAAGCATTATCGGAAGCCGGAACTAATCAAAGACCTGGTGAAGATGCTTAACGCAACAATAGTGGAGTGCAATACAGCCTATCCCGGCCGCAGGTTCAGGACCGAAGACCATCTGAAGGTGATTGACGAGCACGGCTTCTCCCGTATTGCCCCGGTTGACATCATGGATGCCGACGGAGATATGGTGATTCCTGTTGCAGACAGCACCTGGATTCTGTATGACAGGGTTGGCTCCCACCTGGAAAACTACGATTTCATGGTGAATCTTGCCCATTTCAAGGGCCATGCCATGGGCGGCTTCGGCGGAGTGCTGAAAAATGCCTCGATAGGTGTTGCATCGGCCGCAGGCAAGGCATACATACATTCTGCGGGAAAGACGGAGAACCGCCTTGCAATGTGGGCCAATCTTCCGAAGGATTGGAACAAGGCACCGGAGAACAACGATCCTTTCATAGAGGCCATGGCATCGGCCGCACAGGCGGTGCACAATTACTTCACCCATCGCAAGGGCATAGTATATATCAATGTGATGAACAACCTGTCCGTGGATTGCGACTGTGACTCCCATCCGGCCGCACCATTGATGAAGGACCGCGGAATTATGGCTTCCACAGACCCGGTTGCCGTGGACAAGGCCTGCCTGGACATGGTGTTCAACGCCCAGCCTTCGGAAGGGGACGACAACGGCCCTCTCACCGAAAGGATACGCCAGCGTCACGGCATCCACATCGTGGAGCACGCGCAGGCCATAGGCTTGGGAAGCATGGCATACAGGCTTGTAGAACTGGAATAATTCCCCTCAAAAAATATAGGCGTATTGTTCGATTAGTCTGCTTTTTTGAATGATTGTCTAGGAACTTATTCCGGATGAACTACGGATTCGATGAGTTCGGAACCAAGTTCTACAGGGCTTAGGATGAAATCCGGGCACTCTGCAGGAACAAGGATTGTTTCTCCGCGTTTGATGCGGTAGTCCTTTGTTACGCCGTTTTCATCGGCCATCTGCAGTGATACCTCACCTTTGATGCAGCAGTAGATTACGAAGCTCTCCAGTTGGTCTGTGTAGATGTGCATTCCGTCGTGCAGGGTTACCTTGCTTACGGTGAAACGCGGACAGTCTGCAAAGCAGTATGCATTTGTTTCGTTCTTTGCAGGAATCTTGGCGGCCGGGATATAGTCTTCCTCGTTGAATTTGCTGAAGTTGATGAGGTCGAAAGCCTCTTCCAGATGGGTCTTGCGTGCGGTTTTCGGATCCAGCTCACGTCCCCAGTCGTAAAGGCGGAAAGTGAGGTCCGATGACTCCTGAATCTCGCAGATCTGCAGGCCGCCGTCGGCAGCGTGCACGGTTCCAGGCTTGATCCAGATAACGTCGCCCTTCTTAGGCTCTATGACGTTCAGCAGTTTGTCTGCAGTGCCGTTCTTGCAGGCATTGTAGAAATCCTGTGATGGGGTGTCCTCTTTGAAGCCCATGTATACTTTTGCACCAGGCTTTGCATCCATCACATACCATACCTCCTCTTTGCCAAGGGAATCGTAGCGCTGTGCCGCAACCTCGTCATTAGGGTGGGACTGTACGGAAAGCTTGTCATTGATGTCCAGGAACTTGATGAGCAGAGGGAACTGTGTGCCATAACGCTCGAACACTTTCTCTCCAACCACGCGCTCCATGTATGTTTCCATAACGTCGCCTATTGTGTTGCCGGCAAGATAGCCGTTTGCAATAGGGGAGTCCTGCTCTCCCATGTCTGCCACTTCCCAGCTTTCGCCGATAAGTTCATCGGCACCTATGGCTTTTTCAGTGCCGTCTTCTCCAAGTTCGGTAAATTCTTTTCCGAGTTCTTTCACCAGATAGCTGCCACCCCATGGACGGCGTGATGCTATCGGAACAAATTTCAAAGGGTAAAGTTTCTTTTCCATATCAATATGAGTATTTTTCTCCGTTTAAGTATTCCAAGATAATCAAAATTCTGGTTTTTTCCGCGTCTATGAAGTAATCAAGCGTCATTTTTCCCAATTTTTCCCCGTCCAGAAGGAAATCAACGCGGTGATCGCTGTTGAATTCATCCACGATTTCTTCCACGTTATCCGGGACTTCCCGGGAGAACATCATGACGTATTCTGCAAGCTGCCCCAAAGTCATTGCGTCCACCGGAACGAATTCCAGACGTCTGGCGATGGTAAGACTTTTCACAAATATTCCACGAAAACCAACATCTATCATAAGAGAGGCCAGTTCTTCTTTGTCCACAATATAGCATGCTTCCACCATTCCCTTCCTGTAATCTATGTCCAGGCTGGAAATCATTGTACGTATCATGTCACATACGCTCATGCTGTCCTGCAGATTCAACTTGCCTACTGTGTCCAGAATCAGGGAGTCCACGCGTTCCGGGGCCGACAATGGCTTCGGAATGGGTTTCGGATCCGGATCGGCTTTCCTGCCGCAGGCGATTGCGGCAAGAAGAAGCAATGTATATACTATTCTTCGCATATTACGGTTTTTATATCTGTCGAGTAGGCTGCCCAGTATCCCTTGGCGCCTTCAATATTTCCCTCGCAGTTGTCGTATCGGGAATAAATAATCATCTGGGAGTACGCGGCGTTGTGGTCGTACTGCTGCCAGAAATTGTAAACTTCCTTCTGCATGGAAAGCAGTTTCACGTCCACGGTGTCGCCCACCAGCAGCGGCTTCATAATAAGACCGCTTTCAAAAGAGAAACTGCTGTGCAGGGTCACAATGATTTCCTCCTCGGTCCCGTCGCTGTAGGTGTTGCTCAGGAAAGCCTGATTGTAGTCTCTGTCCTTGCCTCTTGTCCTGTACTGGAACTTATACCAGCTTTCGCTGCCGTCGGCCTCTGTCCTGATGGTGGCATTTATATGGTATACGGTATCCCTTTTCTCTTCATGCCAGGCATCCAGGCCGGCAAGGGTGGGGCTGGAAGGCATGGTGCTGCTGGACACATATTCCTTTCCCTGCCACTCCACCTTAAGCGTGTATGTGTGGCCGCACTGCCCGGTGAGGCGTCCGGTTGTGAAGTAGTTGCCATACAGGGTGCTGAGGCGGGAGGTAAGGACATATTCCTCCGAGCTGTCCTCATCCTTTATGCTTACTTTTGCATAGCGCTGAATGGCATCAATCACATCCTTTATGTTCTGCGGCTTGCTGCTGGCCCGGATGGTCTGCCCCAGTTTCACTATGGGTGCCTCACCCTCTTCTATCCAACCCTCCACAACAAGGCTGGGCTGGAAAGGCTCCTTCTCCTTGTTGCAGGAAACGAGGGAGAAAAGCGTCAGGGCCATTATGATTAGGGTTCTTTTCATTGTAACTAGAATTTGCAGAAATAGCTGATTGAAGATATAACAGGGATTGCGAATTTCAATCCCGAATAGCTGTAGGTTCCTTCTTCAGGATTCACCAGCAGGGCATACATGTTCACGTTCTTGTGTGCAGTGGCATTAAGAACGGAAAGGTTCAGCCCGTGGCTGTATCGGCCGAAAGAAGGAAGGTGGTAGTCCAGACTGAGGTCCAGCCTTAGCAGAGGCGGCAGGTAGGCGCTGTTGTATGGGCCGTATTCCGTAACCATCTTATTGTCCACCAGATAGAAGTACTTTGCCGGGGTGTACGGGTTGCCGGATGCCACCACCAGAGTTGCTCCTATGTCGAATTTCCATATCTGGTAGCTGAGAGCTGCATTCAATCCGTTAGGACGCTCGAAAGCGGCAGGGAAGACCACTCCTTCAGCGTCCTTGCGGAAGGTTTTTGAATATGAATAGCTTATCCATCCGGTAAGTTTGCCCTTGTCTTTGCGCAGCATCACGCTGGCTCCGTAATTCTGGCCGTCCGTGTGGTATAGATAGCTTCGGAAATTATAGTCCGGCTGCATCATGTCAAAGAGGAAACCCCTGTAGTGCAACTGGTTATACAGCTTCTTCCAATACAGCTGGGTGTTCATGCTAAGCATGCCGTCCAGGAAGGAAATGCTGTGCGAAAGTTCTGCAAACCATGATTGCTGCGGTTTGGTGAGGCTGCCGGCCGCCACGGTTATTTTCACCGGTGCGGCAGCTGCAATTATTCCTGCAGAACTGAAGAACTGGTGGTTACCTCCGCCGGAAAGAACCAGCCTGCCGCCCTCTCCCAGATTGTATTCAATGTCCAGCCGGGGGTCTACGGCCCAGTGGAAACTCTTGTCGTCTCCCCAGTATGCAGTTGCTTTCACGTAAGGTTTTATCTGAAGCATGCCTATGTTGAAAACCTTGCCCACACCGGCGTGAAGCTGGGAGCTGTGCTGGATATAAACGTTTTTATAGTTTATTCCGTTATCATTGTAATCGTGGCCCTGAGGCTGGGTTCTTCTGTAAACGAATTCTATATCGGTGAAAAAGTCCAGGGGGAGATCAAGGCTGTTCCTTATTCCGTATTCGTGAAGGTCACTTGGCAGTTTGCCGTCCAGCTTGCGGAATTTGAAAAAGAAGTCCTTCACATTGGCATTCGCATAGGCCACAAGTTCCGATGATACATTCTGGCCGTAGTGTCTCCACCTTAGTGAAGTGTTGGCACTGTACCATCGCGCGTCCAGGCCCACTCCGAAATCGCCCATGCCGGATTTCGTGACATCCCTGGAGAAGAACATGTTGGCGTCTATCTTGTCTTCTGCCGACGGCTTCCAAAGAAAGCTTGCGTTGGCATCGGTGAAATCGTAACCCACGGAATTGTCCCCGAATCTAAGCATGTTCCTGTACACCAGGTTAAGGTATGACTGGCGCACGGAAAGGGTGGCAAGGAACTTGTCTCCTGCAGGGATCCTGGCTGTTGCCTTGGCCGATATCAGACCCAGGGAGGCGTTTCCGCTTATGTGCTGCGGTATATTCTCATCCGTGTTGAAAGCCAGGCTGGAACCCAGCATGGGTGCGTAGGTGGCGGTTCTGAATTTCGTTTCCCCGAAATGGTCATTGTTCATCATGGGGATGAAACCCATCAGACGCTGGTTAAGATATACCGGTGCACCGTTTATGCTGATGTAATTGTGGGAGTCGTCGCATCCCTGCACATAAAGACCGGATTTTCCGTCTCCGGTTGTAACAATGCCGGGAAGGGTCTGAAGAACCCTCACGGGATCCACCTCACCTAGAAGTTTCGGGAAACTCTGGATTGATTCTGCTGAAAAGCTTAGTCCGCTTATTAGGTTTCCCCTTACGGGTGCGTTTCCCGCCTCGGCCCGTATAAGGGATTCGTCCAGATTGTAATGAGTGGAATCCACCTGCGCTCGCATGGAAAGTGCCTGCAGAACAAGGAAAATTGCCGCTATGTTTCGTCTAAACGCCATATTGCCTGCAAATATAACGTTTATTCTTGACATTATGGCTTAATAAGAGCTTAGCTTGAGACGGTATTTCATGGATTGTCCTCCCGGAAATTCCTTCACTCCTTCCGGCTTGAATCCCAGTTGCAGGTACACCTCGCCTTCGTTTCCCTCCTGCAGCGGGGCATAGCTCATGATGTCGTCGGGGTGCATTTCGTTGATGAATGCACGCAGCATCTTGCCCATGCCTCCCTGCACGCGTGTTCCCTTCAAGGATGCGAAACGCACCCATTCATACGAAAATATCTCTTTGTCCTGCTTCTGCCACTTGCGGGCGTTTGAAAAGCATGACACGGCCACCATGCAGTCCAGCGGAAAATCTTCGCTGCCGCTTTTGTCCAGAACTCCGCCACCGTTCTTCCGTATGAAAAGGCCATAGCAGTATCTGCATTTGCTGAAGCCGAAGCGGTGATTCTCCTCCATGAAGGCCCGGGCAACATCGGCATTGATGCGCCTTACCTCACAGTTGCGGGCGAAAATGGAGTGGAAGCTGCTTGGATAGCTCATGTACGCAAAGTACTATTTACGGTAGTTATGCTGCAGGTGCAGGTCCAGATCGTGGGTGCGGATGATGTCGGCACCAAGTTCAACTGCCTTCAGTTCCGCCTGTACGGACTGCTGTGCGCAGCTTTCAGGCTTAAGGCCCAGCGGCATGTATATCATTCTCTTGCGGGAAGTTGCACTTAAGACAGGCCTTCCGAAGTCTTTGAAGCGGGGCAGTTGTTCCATGATGTCCCAGTTCCTTTCCACTGTTTTCCCGAAGCCGAAGCCGGGGTCCAGTATCCAGTTGCGAAGGCCTTTCTTCGCTGCCGTTTCCGCCCATCCCAGGAAGAAGGAATAAGGGTCTGCCGTCTGGTCCATTGCAATGTAACACAGCTTGTTGGCAACTGCCATGTCAAGCATTTTTTCGTCTGCGAGACCGGCGAAGATGTCATTTACAACCACCCTTCGTCCAAGCCCCAGGCAGCGTTCTATTATTCCGCTGCGGAAAGTGTCTATGGAAATCTCCACATTCCCCGGAAGGGCATCCATTATCGCCTTCAAGGGCTCATGCATCCTTTTCCATTCCAGATCTTCGTCTATGAATTCATTTCCCGGCGCGGAACTGCATGCGCCTATGTCTATGTAACTTGCCCCCATATCGGCCATCCAAAGCGCCCTGGCAACAATCTCATCTATGCTTGCCGCTGCCATCCTGGACGAACTTACGAACGAGTTGTCCGTAAGGTTTATTATGCCCATGGTCTTGTATTCCCTTTGATTGTTTTTCATAAGGCAAAAATAAGACTAGTCTTCGGAAAAAACAAGATTGCTCTTGTCCAATCTCCAGCTGTCATTGCCGGAAAGTCCGTCTTTCTCCGGCCTCACCGTCACGGAATAGACGGTATTCTTCCTTGTTCCGTATTCCTTGCCGTTCTGCAGGTAGAAGCGGTACACCAGACCCTTCCCCTCGCTGTGGCAGCTGCCGGACCTGTATTTCACGTATAGCTCCACGTATGTGCAGAAACCGGTATCAGGGCCGTTCTGGATGTTTTCCATGCAGTACAGCGATATCCTGCTGCCGGAATCATAGTCATATCCGGCTTCCGTCAGGTCTGCAGAGTAGCCGCTTGCGAAAATCTCGTCCCTGCTTAGGACGCCGTAGCTCCTGAACGCCTTGGTGCAGCGGGCGCAGTTTCCTATTTTGGCGCTTACGGGCTGGAAACTTATTCCGGGGTCCAGCCTGCCGGTATCCACGCTTATATCAATTCTTGCCATAAGCCTTTCCAGCTGCACGCTTGCACCCTGTCCTATCCTGTCTATTCTCACATCCCCGCTTCCCGCCATTGCCATGCCCCTAAGGTTGCCGTCAGGATAGCTTAGATATAGCTTGTAGTCCATCAGTTCCTCCAGCTCCATGCTTCCGGTGTCGTAGCCGGCATTGGCAATCATGTATACACTGTATTCTTCTTCCAGGAACAGTTGCGTCTTTATTTTCGCCAATCCCTTCTGCGCACTTGGAAAGGCTTGAAAACTGTGACTGAAAACCGTTCCTGCCGAATCATAGATATATATGTTGCAGTCCCATATGCCGTCCTCGTCTTCCATATGGCTCTTGCAGGCCGATTCGGCGCACAATGCATCAATCTCCACCTCTGCAAGACAAGGTTCCGGGCCTGTGACTGCGCTTGAAAGGAAACCCTGCCCGGAACATCCCGCCAGGCAGGGGGTTAAACATAAAGTGATTAAAATATACCGTAGAAGGGTATTTTCCATATGAGATTCTCTAAAATATTTCATCATCCAGTTTCTTTTCATTCCATGGAACAGGCACAAGCTCGCATTCCACCATCTTTGCGTCGGCATCAATCTCCGGGTCTGTTGTCCCCTTGCGTTTTATCTTTATCCTGTACTCATAATTAGCCCCGGCTTCCACATGGGAATTGCCTATCCTTATGGGGTAGTAATACGTTTCCCCGTCTATCCTTCCTTCTATCACCAGTCGCGTCGGGTGCACTTCTTCACCTTCCCACACACCGTCGCTGGCATTGGGATAACAGTACAGCTGCGCACCGTGCACCTGGCCGGAGTAAACCATTTCCGGATGACTGAAGTTTTTCATGAAAAAAGGATCCAGACCACCCTGGTTCAGGATTTCCCTGTTTCTGGCTGCGGTTCCAAGAACGCTTGCATAGCCGTTTATGTTGGTTATGTAAACGCGTGTATCCTCCAGATAACTGCCGTTATAGCCCTGTCCGTCAAAATCCACCAGGAAACTGCTTATGCAGACCTTTGCCAGAAGCGGTGCCAGCTTTACGGCAACGGGATAGCCTCCGTCCGCCTTGTACTGCACCTTTCCCGTCATTACCGGGGCGGCGGGATCTTCTTCGCTGAAGTGACTGCAGAAGTTTTTCAGACTTTCCATGCTGCCAACCTCTTCATAAGAAACCATATCCGTATTCCTGTTGGCAACGAATACGGCAATCTTGTTTCCGTTTGTAGAGTATATCAGGGATTCTTCATCATTCAGGTCTATGTCCTGCCAGGTCTCCAGAAGTTTTTCCCCGTCATCATTGTTATAGATGAAAACCGTGGCATTATCCATTTGATTAGAGGGATCCCCAGCTCGCCGGAATAAGAGACGGGTTGGTGTAATAAGTTCATCGGCAGAAAAGCTGGGGTGTTCCTCTACAAATGAACACGAAACTGCTATCACGGGCAGAATAGCCGGCAAGTAGAAATAGAAATGTGGGAAGTGAAGCATGGGCATTCGTGTTTTTTTCGATTGCGAAAGTAGCCCTCCCATTCCATAAATCCAAGCATTGCCCCGGCCCTGAATCACGATTTTGTTAATTTTGATGTCTTTTGTTTTTTTTGAATTTTTTTCTTGATGAAATTCACTATTTTTGTGACGAAAAATATAGCGAATTCTGATGCTGATTGTAATTGAGGGCCTGGATGGAGCCGGGAAATCCACACAAGTAAAGAGACTTAAGGCATATCTGGAGGAAAATGTTCCAAGCCTGGAATACATACATTTCCCAAGGTATGACGCACCCGTGTATGGAGACCTCATCGGCCGTTTCCTGCGTGGAGACTTCGGTAATCTGGACAGCGTCCATCCGCAGTTGGTTGCCCTTCTCTTCGCAGAGGACAGGCACAATGCCGCAGCATATATCATGAAGGCCCTGGAAGAGGGGAAGACAGTGCTTCTGGACCGCTATGTTTATTCCAATATCGCCTATCAGTGCTCCAAATTGCAGGATTCTGCCCGTAGGGAGGAACTTAGGGACTGGATTTTCAATACGGAGTATAACATCTTCGGCGAGCCCCGTCCGGATCTGAACATCTTCCTGGACGTCCCCATCTCTTTTGTGGAAAGCAAGCTGAAGGCGAACCGCCAGGGTGCGGACAGGGATTATCTTGGCGGCAGCCGTGACATTCACGAGGCCGACATAGAATTCCAGAAATCCGTTCGCAGCATGTATCTGCAGCAGACCGGCCTGGACCCGGACTTCATACGCGTAGACTGCTCCGATGAGCAGGGGAGAATGCTGCCACCGGATGCCATCTTCCGGAAAATCAAGGAGATAGTCTCTGCCAAGATTAACGCCTAACAAAGCTCTTCATGCATAATTTCAAACGCATATTCGCCGTAATCATAGGCCTGGTATTCCTTTTTTCGGGATGCGTAAAGCTTATGGACCCTGTTGGCAGCGGACTTGTGTTTGACAGTTACCTTGTCTGGATGCATTTGGATTGGCTTAGACCCGCATCCAAGTATCTCTCTGAAATCATGTCCGCGGTGGAGGCATTCACAGGTCTTGCCCTTCTTGCTGGCATATGGCGCAGGCTGACGGCAATTTTCACCGTTTGCCTGGTGCTTTTTTTCACCCTTGTAAGCGCAGCCCTCGTGATATTCAATCCCAGCATGGATTGCGGCTGTTTCGGAGAACTTGTGCACCTTAGCCATCTGCAGACCCTTCTGAAGAATGTGGTCCTGTGCCTTCTGTGCTTTTTTGCCTTCACTCCGGTGTGGGATCTTGGCCTTTCATATCGCATGAGGGGGCCTGTCTTCGGCATATGCAGTGCAATGATTGTTGCTTTTGCCGCATATTCGTGGTATACGATACCATACCTGGATTTCACTGATTATCAGCCAAGCCACACACTTGTGGAAGAGGAGGATCTGGATGCAAGTGAATTGAACAAGACTTTCTTCATATGGGATGCCGATGGCAATGACTGTTCATGGCAGCTGATGGAGGGAGACGTGGCTCTTGTGACAGTTTATAGCCCGGACAAGCTCTCAGATTCCAGGCGCAATTCCCTGGCACGTTTCTGTGCTTCTGCCCGGAATAACGGATTCACCCCGTACGTCGTATCCACATCACAGCTTGATGTTCCCGGTGTAGAGTCCCTTATAGCCGATTACAAGAGCATCATAACCATGAACCGCAGCAATGGCGGTGTTACTTTGCTTGATAACGGAAACATTTACAGCAAGCGCAGTATCAATAATCTCTATACCGATAATACGCTTGCTGAATTGTACGATTCGGATAAAACCGAATTTTATGTGACTGAAAGCACCAGACACGCCATTGTGATGCAGGCTGTTTCTGCGGCTTTCCTTCTTCTGCTGGTTCTATTCTAGAACGCCTGGTCCTTATTTGTTCACCCTGAACTTCTCGCAGCCTGTCTCAAAGTATTCGCAGATCTGTCTTGCTGATGCAAGGCCTGCGTTCAGATTGGCTTCGGCTGTCTGTGCTCCCATTTTCTTCGGGGTTGCAAACACCCTCAGGCCTGCCACCTTGCACAGCTCTTCATAGTTGTGCGGAACCACGTCGGCAACATATTTCAGATCCTGCCTCTCCTTAAGAAGTTCCAGCAGGTCGTCTTCGTTGATGATGGTGTCACGTGCGGAATTCACAAGGGTGGCATTCTGTGGAAGCAGGGAAATGAGGCTGCGGTTGATGCTCTTGATGGTCTGCGGGGTTGCGGGAATGTGAAGGCTTAGATAATCGGACCTTCTGTAGAGTTCCTCCAGGGACTCCACTGCTTCCGCCCCTGTGCTTTCGATGGCTTCTTTGCTAAGGAAAGGATCGTAGGCCAGGATTTTCATTCCCAAGGCCATAGCCTTCTGTCCCACCAGTCTGCCCACGTTTCCATATGCCTGAAGTCCCAGGGTCTTGCCCATGATCTCGCTGCCTGAAGTAGGGTTGAACTGATGCCTTGCCATGAAAATCATAAGGCCGATTACCAGTTCGGCAACGCCGTTTGCATTCTGGCCCGGAGTGTTCATAACCACTATGCCGGCCTTGCTTGCGGCCTCAAGGTCTATGTTGTCGTATCCGGCTCCCGCCCTCACGATTATTTTCAGTTTCGGAGCCTGGGCAATAAGCTGGGCTGTTATCTTGTTGGAACGCACTATCACTGCATCCGCATCGGCAAGTACCGGTGCAAGTTCGCTGTCTTCAACGTATTTTTCCAACAGTACAACTTCGTGTCCTTTTTCAAGCAGAATGGCTTTGACACCTTCCACGGTTTCCGGCGTAAAAGGTTTCTGGGTTGCAATAAGTACTTTCATCTCTAATTCTGCTTTTCGAACTCCTGCATGCATGCAACAAGGGCGTTGATGCCTTCCATTGTCATTGCATTATAGCTGCTGGCCCTGAATCCGCCCACAAGCCTGTGGCCTTTGATGCCCACCAGGCCTTTCTCGCTTGCAAATGCCAGGAATTTGTCTTGCAGGTCCTTGTATTCGTCTTTCAGAACGAAGGTGATGTTCATCAAAGAGCGGCTGTCCTCGCGGGCCGTGCCCTGGAACAGGCGGTTGCGGTCTATCTCGTCATACAGAACCTTCGCACGCTGCTGTGCGCGCTCTGCCATGCCCTGTACGCCGCCGTTTGCCTTAATCCATTTCAGGGTCTGCAATGCGGTGTAGATTGGAACCACCGGAGGTGTGTTGAACATGGAACCCTCCTTCACGTGTGTGCGGTAGTCCAGCATTGTAGGGATCTGGCGTGACACCTTGCCCAGGAGCTCGTCCTTCACTATAACGAAGGCCAGACCGGCCATGGAGATGTTCTTCTGTGCTCCGCCATATATCAGCGCATATTTGCTTACATCCACCGGACGTGAAAGAATATCCGAAGACATGTCGGCAATAAGCGGAACAGGGGAGTCCAGGTCATACCTCATCTCCGTGCCGTAGATGGTGTTGTTTGTTGTGATATGCAGATAGTCTGCATCTTCCGGAATGGCAAAGCCCTGGGGAATGTAGGTGAAGTTTTTGTCGGCAGAACTTGCCACCTCCACTACTTCTCCGAAGAGCTTCGCCTCTTTCATTGCCTTTGAAGCCCACACACCAGTGTTGAGGTATGCAGCCTTCCTTTCCAGAAAATTATATGGGACCATGCAGAATTCCAGGCTTGCACCTCCTCCAAGGAAGAGTACGGAATAGCCTTCCGGAATCTGAAGCAGCTCTTTGAACAGAGCCATTGCCTCGTCAATCACAGCCTGGAAATCTTTAGTTCTGTGGCCTATCTCCATTATGGAAAGGCCTGTGCCGTTAAAGTCCAGGCATGCATCTGCAGTTGCCTTTACCACTTCCTGCGGAAGGGCGGACGGACCGGCGTTGAAGTTGTATTTCATAATCGTTGGAAGTTTTTCGTCTGGTTTTCTTTATAGAGTTCTCTTGATTTCTATGATCTGGTATGCCTCCACAACGTCTCCAACCTTGATATCGTTGAAGTTCTCTATGTTAAGGCCGCAGTCCATACCGTTCACAACCTCTTTCACGTCGTCTTTGAAACGTTTCAGGGATCCCAGCTCACCTGTGTACACCACAATGCCGTCACGTATCACGCGAACCTTGTTTGTACGCTGGATCTTGCCTTCCTTGACGATACAACCTGCGATTGTACCAACCTTTGAAATCTTGAATGTCTCTTTCACCTCTGCCGTGCCAAGGATTTCCTCTTTCTCCTCCGGAGCAAGCATACCCTCGATACCGCTCTTGATCTCGTTGATTGCATCGTAGATGACGCTGTACAGACGAATCTCAATCTGCTCCTTCTCTGCAAGGCGTCGCGCCTCTGCCGAAGGACGAACCTGGAAGCCTATGATAACGGCATCCGATGCAGCGGCAAGCAGAACGTCGCTCTCTGAAATCTGGCCCACAGCCTTGTGGATTACGTTAACCACAACCTCGTCGGTAGAAAGTTTGATGAGAGAGTCTGAAAGTGCCTCAATTGAGCCGTCCACGTCACCTTTGACAATAACGTTGAGCTCTTTGAAGTTGCCGATGGCGATGCGGCGTGCGATATCGTCCAGAGTTGTGTGTTTCTGTGTCTTGATGCCCTGGATGCGCAGCAGCTGCTCGCGTTTTGTGGCGATATCCTTCGCCTCACGCTCGTCGGCCATGATGTTGAAGGTCTCGCCCGCAGTAGGTGCACCGTTCAGGCCCAGAACCGATACCGGAACCGATGGACCGGCCTCTGCAACCTTTTGGCCACGTTCGTTGTACATGGCTTTGATACGGCCTGTGTACTGGCCGGAAAGCATGATGTCGCCAACGCGCATGGTACCGCTCTGGACAAGCACTGTTGCAAGATAACCGCGGCCCTTGTCCAGTGAAGACTCTATCACCGCACCGCTTGCACGCTTGTTAGGATTTGCCTTAAGTTCCAGCATCTCGGCCTCCAGAAGAACCTTCTCCAGAAGTTTCTCCACGTTGATGCCCTGTTTTGCCGATATCTCCTGACACTGGTAGCTGCCGCCCCAGTCCTCCACCAGGATGTTCATCTGGCTAAGCTGTTCACGTATCTTGTCCGGATATGCGCCCGGCTTGTCTATCTTGTTGATTGCGAACACCATAGGAACGCCTGCAGCCTGTGCGTGGTTGATAGCCTCCACGGTCTGCGGCATTATGGCGTCATCGGCCGCAACAATAATGATTGCAAGGTCTGTCATCTTGGCACCGCGGGCACGCATTGCCGTGAAGGCCTCGTGACCAGGGGTATCCAGGAAGGTGATTTTCTGTCCGTCAGGAAGCTCCACGTGGTATGCACCTATGTGCTGTGTGATGCCGCCGGCCTCACCGGCGATAACGTTTGCCTTGCGGATATAGTCCAGAAGGGAAGTCTTACCGTGGTCTACGTGACCCATCACGGTGATTACCGGAGGACGTGGAACCATATCCTCAGGTTTGTCCTGCTGGTCTGCATCCTCTATGGCCTCGTTCAGGGATGCGGTTACGAATTCAACCTTGTAGCCGAACTCCTCTGCCACCATCACAAGATACTCCGCATCCAGACGCTGGTTGATGGACACCATAAGACCAAGGCTCATGCATGCGCCTATAACCTTGGTCACAGGCACGTTCATCAAGGTTGCAAGCTCGTTTACGGTAACGAACTCCGTAACCTTCAGTGTCTTGTCCTCCGCAGCGGCCTGTTCCATCTCCATTGCCATCTTCTCAGCCACAGCCTCACGTTTGTCCTTACGGTATTTTGCGCCGAAGTTGTTCTTGCCCTTACCCTCGTTCATGCGGGCATAGGTCTCCTTGATCTGCTTCTGGATTTCCTTCTGCTGCTCTTCAATCTCGGCCTCTGTAAGTTGGCGGAATGCCTGATTGTTGTTGCCGCCTTTGTTCTTCTTGCCCTGCTGCTGGTTCTGCTGCTGGCGGTTCTTGTCTTTCTTTCCGCCGTGCTGGTTGTTGTTGCCGCCCTTGCCGTTCTCGTCAACTTTGGTAACGTCAACTTTCTGCGAAGCTCCCACCTGGATGCGCTCGCGTTTCTTGTTCTTGGCAGGTGCCTCGAATTTAGAAAGGTCTATCTTGCCCACAACATTAGGGCCCGCAAGTTTCTCTGCCTCAATCTTTGTTTCCCTGGGCTGAGGCTTCGGCTGCACCGGTGCTTCCGGTTCTTCTGCCGGTTTAGGCTGCTCTGCAACAGGTTTCTCCTCTTCAACTTTGTTGTCCTGAGGAGCGGCAGATACAGGGGAAGGCTCCTTCTCAGGTTCAACTTTGGTTGTTTTCCTGCCGTTAAGCGCGTCAAGGTCTATCTTGTCCACGATCACCGGTCCGGCCAGTTTCTCGGCCTCTATCTTTGTTTCCTTCACAGGAGGGATAACCGCCTTAGGCTCCTCTGTCTTCGGCTCCACAACCGGTGCGGAGATGCTGTTGCTCTTGATGACAATCTCCGGCATGGCCTCTTCCTCCTCATCAATCCTCTCTTTTTTCTTGGAGCTGTTGTCTATCATCTCCTTCAACTTGGTTGTTACCTTGTCGGCCTCCTGTTTGGCCTTGAGGTCGGCGCCGAACTTGCTTTCAATATCCGGATAATACTCGTCCGAAATCTTTGCATTCGGGTTTGATTCCACTTCCACGCCCTTGCTCTGCAGGAACTCTACAAGTGTACCCAGTCCGATACCGAACTCCTTTGTTATTTTGCTCAATCTGATATCTGCCATATTTTCTTCCCCCTATTTTTACTGATTAATCCTCAAATTCGCTTGCAAGAATGCGGAATACCTCCTCCACAGTCTCGTCTTCCAGGTCTGCGCGGTGTGCAACGTCTGCAGGGTCCAGTGCAAGGACGTTCTTTGCAGTGTCGCAACCTATGCTCTGCAGCTTGTCAATAACCCACTGGTCTATAACGTCGCTGAATTCGCTAAGAAGTACGTCCTCCTCCTGCTCTTCGGCCTGTTTTGTTGCATCGCGGTAAACCTCTATCTCGCGGCCAACAAGCATTGAAGCCAGACGGATGTTGCAGCCGCCGCGGCCGATACCCTTCTTAACCTCGTCCGGAGACATGAACACCTTGATTGGCTCTTCCTCGTTTGCGCTGATAACGATTGACGAAATCTTTGCAGGGGCAAGTGCACGCTGGATAAGAAGCTGCTTGTTGCTTGTCCACTGGATAACGTCTATGTTCTCGTTGCGAAGCTCGCGCACGATACCAATGATACGTGTACCTTTCACACCGATACATGCTCCTATCGGATCTACGCGCTCGTCATAGCTCTCAACTGCAACTTTTGCACGCTCTCCCGGGATGCGAACCACTTTCTTGATGGTGATGAGGCCGTCATAAATCTCCGGAACCTCCTGCTCGAACAGTTTCTCCAGGAAGCTGTCCGCAACACGTGAAAGGGTGATGTACGGGGTGTTGTTGCGCATTTCAACGCTCTTGATGATGGCCTTTACGGTATCTTTCTTCTTGAAATGCTCGTTCGGAATCTGCTCCATCTTAGGCAGGTGAAGCTCGTTCTCCTCCTCGTCCATCATAAGGGCCTCTTTTGCCCATGTCTGGTATACCTCACCGGTGAAAAGCTCACCAACCTTGTCCTGGTACTTGTTGAACACGTTTGCCTTCTCTATGTCCATGATGCGGCCCTGAAGGTTCTGCTTCAGGTTAAGGATGCCGCGGCGGCCGAAGCTTGCAAGGCTGATAACCTCTGCAAAATCGTCTCCAACCTCGAAATCGTCTCCGTTCTTGTTGGCTTCCTCCACGCTTATCTGTGTTGCAGGATCTTCCACTTCCTCCACAACCTCCAGGTTACGGATGATTTCGCAGTCACCTTTGTCTATGTTGATGGTGACGTCAAAGTTGTCTGATGTGCCGTAGGTCTTGGCAAGCTGTGACTTGAACACTTCTTCCAGAACGCTGGCCATGGTGGCGCGGTCTATGTTCTTAAGGTTCTTGAACTCCGAGAACGCGTCTTTAAGAGCTGTCTTTTCCATTTTAGAATTCTATATAATATTTTACTTTGTTAACTTCGCTTCTGTTATAGCTTGTGCCATCTATGCAAATGGCGTTTTCATCGGCCGATTCCAGCACGCCAACGGTTTTTTTGCCGCCTTTCAGCCATGCTTCCACCTTCTTTCCCACAGCCTTTGTGAACTGTGCCTGAACCTTGAATTCGCCGTCCAGACCGGCCGATGTAACGGTGAGGGAATAGTCTTCCTCGTCCTGGCTGAAGGTCTCGGTGAAGAAACGGTTGATTACCTCGCAATCGTCCAGCTTCACTATGCTGTCCGTACTCTCAACGGTGATTGTGATGTCGTTGTCCCTGCTTATCTTCAGGTCCACAAGAAAAAGCCCCAGTGATTCAAGCACCGGTGCAACGGCTTCTGTTATTGCTTTGATGTCCATCTTCGTATAATTGTAATAAAAAAAGAAGGACCGCTGTCCTCCTTCCTTCTCTTTCACGACGCAAATATACGGAAAATTCCTCTAATACCGAAAAAAATTACTATTTTTGCATGATAATATATTTATATAAATTAGCATTACTGGCTATACACCATCACGTATGAAATACACAGCAAAACAGATTGCCGAGATACTGGACGGACAGATAGAGGGAGACGTAAACGCGAAAATCAGCGGATTTTCAAGAATAGAAAGCGGAAAGCCCGGAACAATCTGCTTCTTTGCCAACCCGAAATATGAAAAATATGTCTACACCGCAAAGTGTGACATCCTTATAGTCAACGAGACTTTCCAGCCTTCGGCACCGGTGCATCCTACAATGATTCGTGTGAAGGATGCCTATCAGGCGGTTGCCGCCCTTCTGGAATACCAGTCGGCTCAGAAAAAGAAATTCCGCCGCCATCGCGGTTTCGCCTGCTGCGTAAGCTTCTTCAGCAGGATAGGCAGCAAGGTTTACATCGGCTCGCAGGCATATGTGGGCAAGGGTGTGCGCATAGGCAGCTGCACTCATATCGGAGAGCAGGTTTATATCGGCGATGACGTCAAAATAGGCTCCAACTGCTATTTCTATCCGGGAGTGAAGATTTATCCGGGCAGCATCATCGGCAATAACGTAATTCTCCACTCGGGGGTTGTGATAGGAAGCGACGGCTTCGGCTTCGCTCCTCTTCCTGACGGTTCCTACCGCAAGATACAGCACTCCGGCAACGTTATCATAGAGGACGACGTGGAGATAGGGGCCAATTCAACCGTAGACCGATCGCAGATAGACAGCACAATCATACGCAGGGGGGTGAAGATAGACAACCTCTGCCAGATAGCCCACAATGTGGAGGTTGGCGAAGACACCGTCATCTGTGCCCAGAGCGGCATAGCCGGCAGTACCAAGATTGGCAAACACTGCGTCATTGCAGGCCAGGTTGGCATTGCGGGCCATCTTACAATTGCCGATAATACAACCATTTCGGCAAAATCAGGCGTTCAGGGAAGCGTGAAGCAGGAGGGCCAGGTTCTCATGGGAGCACCTGCCATTCCGTACAACACCTACATGCGTGCCTACGCTCTTTTCAAGAACGCTCCCAATAAGAAATAGACTATGAAATTACAGCAGACAATACGAAAGTCATACAGTTTCGAAGGCAAGGGCCTTCATACGGGACAGTATGCGCACATGACGGTGAATCCCGCACCTGAAGATACGGGAATCGTTTTCCGCCGCGTAGACCTTCCAGGTGCTCCGCAGATGGAAGCCCTGGCAGAGTATGTGAACAGCACCGCACGCAGTACTTCGCTTGCAAAAGGGGAGTGCGTTGTGGGCACTGTGGAACATCTACTTTCCGCCCTCACAGGTCTGGGAGTGGACAATGCCATTGTGGATATAGACAATGCCGAGGTCCCTATTCTGGACGGCAGCGCGGCACCATACTGCTCTGCAATCCTGAAGGACGGCCTGAAGGTTCAGAAATCGGCCCGCAAATATGTGGAGCTTGCCGAAGAGATAGAGATCATCAACGAAAAGACAGGCTCGCTGGTGCGCCTTACTCCGGCAGCGAAACTGTCCTATGACCTTCAGATAGACTTTGATTCCAAGGTTGTGGGCGTGCAGACAGCCTCCTGGTCTCCTATCCAGGAATATTCAAAGGAAGTGGCTCCCTGCCGCACCTTCGTTTTCTTCCACGAGCTGGAATATCTGCTGGGCTGTAACCTTATCAAGGGCGGCGATGTGGACAACGCTCTTGTGATTGTGGAGCATCCGGTGAGCCAGGAGCAGATTGCAAGGATGGCGGAACTTTTCAACAAGCCGAAACTGCGTGTGGACGAGAAAGGCTACCTAAGCAATGTGCATCTGAATTTCAGCAACGAATGTGCCCGCCACAAACTCCTGGACCTTATAGGCGACCTTCGTCTTTGCGGAGGTTTTCTGAAGGCAAAGGTTACCGCTGTGCGCAGCGGCCACACCATAAATACAAACGCAGCCAAGGCTGTAAGGGAAATGAACAAATAAAAAACCAATATCATGACAACAATTCATCCTCTAGCTACAGTTCATCCAGGTGCTAAACTGGGTGATAACGTTACGGTTGATGCATATGCATATATCGCAGAACATGTGGAGATAGGCGAAGGCACCCATGTGCTTCCTCACGCAACAATCTTCGATTACGTAAAGATTGGCAAGGACTGCAACGTGTTCCCCGGAGCCGTTGTAGGCGCTGTTCCGCAGGATTTGAAGTTTGACGGCGAAATCACCTATGTGGAGATTGGAGACCGTGTGAACATCCGTGAGTGCGCAACCATCAACCGCGGAACCAGAGCCAGCGGCAAGGGCGTTACCAAAGTGGGAAGCGACACCCTTCTGATGTCCTACACCCATGTTGCCCATGACTGCGAGGTTGGCAGCCACTGTATCCTTGTAAGCTATGTGGGCATCGCAGGCGAGACCGTTGTTGAAGACTGGGCCATCCTTGGCGGCGGCACAGTTGCGCATCAGTTCAGCCATATCGGAACTCACGCAATGGTTGGCGGCGGCTCCAAAATCACCAAAGACGTTCCTCCTTATGTCCTTTGCGGTCGAGAGCCTCTTTCATATGCGGGAATCAACCTCGTTGGCCTGCGCCGTCGCGGTTTCACATCAGAGCAGATCCGCAACATCAAGGATATGTACGATATCATCTATATGTCCGGCATGACAATCAGTGATGCATGTGACAGGATTGAGGCCGGTTTCCCTCAGAGCGACGAGCGCGATACCATCCTTAACTTCGTTCGCAACAGCAAGCGCGGTATCATCAAGGCTCCATCGCTTACAAGCGCCAAGGCAGATTTTGAATAGCCTTCCGGGATGGATATCCTAAGCACGGCATATTTTCCTCCAATTTCATACATCTCCCTTCTGAAGAGGGGAGACGTTTTTTTGGAGGCCCACGAGAATTATCAGAAGCAGAGCTGGCGTAACCGCTGCAATATACTCACAGCCAACGGCATAGAGTCCTTGCAGGTGCCTGTGGTGCACAGTGGCGGCAGTTTTCGTCATCCCATAGGGGAGATACTTGTGGACTATTCCCGCGATTTCCTTGTGCGGCATCAGCGCGCCCTGGATTCGGCCTACATGTCATCGGCCTACTACCAATATTACAGGGACGAACTTTTTGCAATTATGGACAGGCGTCCGGCAACGCTGTGGGAATGGAACCATTCACTGCTGTGTTTCGTCCTGCGCCAGCTTGGCATTGCTCCGCCTCCTCTCACACAGGAATTTACGGGCGCGAACCTGGATATTCATCCCAAGCACGCAGACATATATTTTAAGGAAAAACCGTACTTCCAGGTGTTTTCCCAAAAGTACGGTTTCGTTCCCAATCTTTCAATTCTGGACCTTCTTTTCAACGAAGGCCCCGCTGCCATCGATTATTTGTAATAGGAAGCTGTCTAGAACCTCCAGCCGCAGGTGACGGACAGTGTCATCAAAGGCCTTGTGGCTTCCAGGACAGCGCCGGGGATTTCCCTGTATGTGGCTTCACTTGTTCCGCGGTTGTTATAGGCTTCATACACGTAGAAGGTTGCCAAAGGCCTCATTGTGTATCTAAAGGCCAGGTCTCCATAGAATGAACCCTTGGTGTTCCAGCCCAGGCCTGCGCTAAAGGAATTCGTGTTGGCTGCTGGGAGAAGATTTCTTTCTTCGTCGTAAAAACGTGCGCCGTCACCTATGAAGTTGTATCCGGCACGCAGGGCAAGCGCTTTAAGCACCCATACCTCAGCACCCAGGCGTATGGTGTGTGACGCACCAAGCTTGCTTGATCCCGCAACGCCCCTGCCTTGAATCTGGTTGTTGATGTTGTCGTAGTACAGTTTGTCCGCAGCCACTTTCGCAATGAATTTCGTGCCCGAATAACCGCAGTATTCATAATCGGCACTTATGGTTGCAAGGTGGCCGAAGGTGTAGGCTACGCCGGCATTCAGGCGCATAGGGGTACGCAGGCCGTAGATTACGTTGTTGACGTTTATGTTGCTGTTCTCCACCTTGGATCCGAAGTTGCTGTTGGCACTGTTGGTGTAGTTCTCTTCCAGGTTGAACCCGGTTGGAGTCTGGAAGGCAAGGCCAAGCCTTAGACCGGCAAACGGTGTGGCTATCAAGCCGAATTTTCCGTATATGCCCGTGCCGCGCATCCTGTATTCATATCCCAGGCTCAGATTCCTGAATCCGGTCCAGAACATGTCTGAATCCTTGGCGAACTCCTGGGTGGTGCTGTCCATGTAATATTCCATTGTGGAAACTCCGAGATTGGCACCTATGAAAAGGAAATCGGAAATGTTGAAGCCGACGTTGATGAGGTAGTCTGTCTTGTTTCCCCTGCGGTTGTAAATGTAGAACTGGTTGATGGGAGCTGAAAGCTCTGTGGTCCCATCCACGAGATTGGCCTCCGTAATGCCCATCAGTTTGCTTTTGTCGTTCGGGAATGCGTCAACTATATAGGTGTCATAGGCAACTTTCTGCATGTCTGTCCACCTATCCTTGTCGTAGCCTGTCATGGCGGATGCCAGAGATCCTGCTATGGTACTGCCTGCAGTTGGATTGGTTCCGCTGCCCTGTATGCTGTCGTCCCAGCGCTGCACCGTGTTTGCCGAAAAGCCTACGGTAACGCGTTTCAAGCCGAACTGGTTGCCGGTGTTGAATTTTATAGTGAAGCCGGCATTCGGCAGGGTGAATCTTGTGCTGCTGCTTTTCACCCTGTTGCCAAGCAGGCTGTTGTCCGTGCTTAGGATGCCGTATGCATCGGATGTTGCAATGCTGATTGCCGGAGTGATGGAAACCTGGGAATAATTGGCCACCGCGCTGCCCGCAGGGTTTATGGCCATCATGCCTATGTCACCGCCAACTGCCGTAACGGCGTTGCCCATTGCCATGCTTCGTGCGGAACCGTAGTTCTCGCTCTGCCCCCATGTGAGGGCGTCGGACATCCAGGACATTATTGAGGATTCGTCCTGCGCATGCATTACGAATGCCGATACCAATGCCAGAAAAGTTATGTTGATTTTCTTCATATCTTCTTGATTTTTAGATTATTACCTGCGGCCACCTCCGCCACTTCCACCTCGGCTTCCACCGCTGTAGCCACCTCCGCCATAGCCTCCGCGGCTGCCGGATGATGATGGTGTGTAACTGCGGCTGCCGCTGCCCCAGCTTGATGTAGGAGTGCTGCGCTGTGCACCTGTTGTGGTGCCGCCTCCATAATAGCTGCCGCTGCTGCTGTTGCTTCTTCCGCGATCATACTGGCTGCCGCCGTTGTATGAACCGTTTCCGGTGCTGCGCTGTCCGCCATATCTTATTGTAGCCGGGCCGTAAGTGCCCCTTGCCCCTGTCTGTCTTCCGTTGTAAACCGAGGTTCCGCCATGGTATGAACCGCTCCTTACAGAATATCCTATTCCGCCGTGGCGTCCGGACATCGCCCTGGTGCTGGATGCCGGTGTGACATGCCTTACAATTGCCCCAGGCCAGTATGGTCCCCATGGCCTGTAGCCCGGCCACCAAGGATTCCAACCTGGTCCCCAAGGCCTCCATGGACCATATCCAGGCCAGTACGGGCCGTAGTACCCCGGGCCATACCATGGATCCCAGTACCATGGGTCCCATGCCCAGCCGAAACCGTATCCGAAAGTGAAACCCACACCGAAGCCAACCCACGGGCCCCAGAAGTCCGGACGGTACGGGTAGCGGTTCCAGCCATCTGCATATCCGGTGTCGTAACCGGCATAGTAGCTGCCGTCATACGAACCCGAGTATAGCCTTTCTCTGCTGTATATCGTGCTGTCTATGGGATTGAGGAGAGCTTTCTTCTTCGGGAAGTATTTTATTTCCCTGGTTTTGTACGCTATTTTAGCCTCTTTGTTGGCCTGCCTGTCCTCCACGGAGGTGTATACGCCGTCGCTGAACCTGTATCCGTAAGAGGAACTCGTTATCGATGAGCCCGCGCCGCATCCCGCAAGCGCGAACAATGATGAAATCAGTACAAAAATTTTCCCTTTCATGTTCTATAGGTCAATTCAATTTTGTATCTTTGTGCTTCATAAACACAAAAATAAGAAATAATGGCAAAAGAAGTAACAAAACGTTCTGAAAATTACTCTCAGTGGTATAACGATCTTGTGATGAAAGCAGATCTTGCAGAGCAGTCTGCGGTTCGCGGCTGTATGGTTATTAAGCCTTACGGTTATGCAATCTGGGAGAAAATGCAGTCTATCCTTGACGCGAAATTCAAGTCTGTAGGCGTACAGAACGCATATTTCCCACTTTTCATCCCTAAATCATTCTTCAGCCGCGAGGCAGAGCACGTTGCCGGCTTCGCAAAGGAATGTGCGGTTGTGACACACCACCGTCTTATGAACGACCCTAAAGGCAAGGGTGTTGTTGTGGATCCGGAAGCGAAGCTGGAGGAGGAACTCATCGTACGTCCTACATCAGAGACTATCATCTGGAGCACATACAAGCACTGGATTACCTCATGGAGGGATCTCCCTATCCTCTGCAACCAGTGGTGCAACGTTGTGCGCTGGGAGATGCGTACGCGTCTTTTCCTGCGTACGGCAGAGTTCCTGTGGCAGGAGGGCCACACAGCCCACGCCACATCGGCCGAGGCTGAGGCAATGACAAAACAGATGGTTAACGTCTATGCCGATTTCGCGCGCAGCGCCATGGCTCTTCCGGTGATTGTGGGTCACAAGAGCCCTAACGAGCGTTTCGCAGGTGCGCTGGATACCCTCACAATAGAGGCTATGATGCAGGACGGCAAGGCATTGCAGGCTGGTACATCACACTTCCTGGGCCAGAACTTTGCGAAATCTTTCGATGTGCAGTTCACAAACAACGAAGGCAAGCAGGAACATGTATGGGCTACATCATGGGGCGTTTCAACCCGTCTGATGGGTGCGCTTATCATGTCTCACAGCGATGACGAGGGCCTTGTGCTCCCTCCTGTGCTTGCCCCTATCCAGGTTGTGATGGTGCCTATCTATCGCACCGATGAGGAGCATAACGCAGTTCTGGACAAGATGTACGAGGTTAAGAAGCAGCTGGAGGCGCTGGGCCACAGCGTGAAGGTTGACGACCGCGACACCCTGCGTCCGGGCTTCAAGTTTGCGGAGTGGGAGCTGAAAGGTGTGCCTGTGCGCATTGCAATGGGCGCAAGAGACCTGCAGAACGGCACAGTTGAGGTTGCACGCCGCGATACCCTCACAAAAGAGACCATGAACCTGGAGGGCGTAGCAGAGCATATCCATGGCCTGCTGGACGACATTCAGAAGAATATCTACCAGAAAGCCCTTTCTTTCCGCGATGCGAATGTGCGCAAATGCGACAGCTGGGAGGAGTTCAAGACCGAGATTACCAAGGGCGGCTTCCTCCTTTGCCACTGGGACGGCACTCCGGAGACAGAGCAGGCAATCAAAGACGAAACAAAGGCAACAATACGCTGTATCCCTATGGACAGTTATGTGTCCGATGAAGAGGGTACATGCATTTACAGCGGCAAGCCTTCAAAGGGCCGCGTGGTGTTCGCCATTTCATATTAAGCCAAACTAAGAACGTAGAGACAGACTATGAAGAGAATTTTTATCCTTGTTTCAATTCTGTGCGGTGCTTCGGCTTTTGCGCAGGATCTCACAGATGCACAGAAAGCGGCGCTTGATGCTGCCACTACAATCAACAATACAAAGGTTGCCGAGGCTCCGGCTCCGAAACCAAACTATTGGAAAACCTCAGTGGACTTCGACCTTGGCCTGAATCAGGCCTGGATGACCAACTGGACAGCCGGCGGTTATCCTACAATATCCCTGGCTGCCGGAATAGACGGCAAGGCCAACTATGAGAAAGGCCGTGCGCAGTGGGACAACCGCATGCAGCTGAATTATGGCCTGATGTGGTCTGCAGACAAGGCAAACCTTATCCAAAGCAGCAACGACCGCATCTACCTGGAGAGCAAGTTCGATTACAAGATGGCCGAGAAGAGTAAGTTTGCTTATTCTGCAGGCGTGGATTTCAGAACACAGTTCGCTCCTTCGCTGGACAACTTCCGTCAGGGCGAGAATTCCCACAAATGGATTGGCGACCTCAAATCCAGCATCCTTTCACCTGCATACCTTAACATTTCTCTGGGTGTTGACTGGAAACCGGTACCATGGTTCGATATGAGCATGTCTCCTCTTACCGGCGGCATTGTGATTGTTGCACGTCAAGATAACGACCTACGCAAGAGGTATGGTATGGAAAAACTGGATGATACCAACTATAAGTCTTCAAAATGGCTGCTTGGTGCCCAGGTGAAGGCCAATGTGAATATCAAGGTTAACGATTGGCTGCACTATGAAACCCAGTTTGTGGTATTTGCCAACTATCTGGGCAAGGTTACGGAGCAGTCTGTGAAGGGAACAGAGGACAATTCCTATTTCGATGGCAAGACAAACGATATCTACCGTATCAACTGGGACAACAAGCTAAGCTTCAATGTTGCCAAGTATTTCAAGGTGGCACTTCAGACATGGCTCCTTTACGACCCGTCCGTTTATTACGTGAAGAAGGGTGCGGACAACAAGACTATAGAAAACGTAAGGTTCGCTCCTGTGCAGTTCAAAGAGTTCTTCTCTATTAACTTCACTTATACCATAGCAGGCAAATAAGGGTGCAAAAGCTGAGGGCTCATATACTTGGAGAGTCGGTTCTTCTTGCTGTAAGCGGAGGAATCGATTCTGTCGTTATGGCCCATGCCCTGTTTCACGGCATTCCGCTGGAAAAATCCCGTCCGAAAATGGCTGTGGCGCATTGCAATTTCGGCCTTAGGGGGCAGGAGAGCGATGCCGATGAAGCCTTTGTGAGGGAGTTTGCCGCCGGGTTGGGACTGGAGTGTTTCGTAGAGCATTTCGATACACGCGCCTTTGCTTCGGCCAATGGGGTAAGCATTGAGATGGCCGCCCGTGAACTGCGTTACCGCTGGTTCAGCAAGTTGTGTGACGTTTACGGTTTCGACGGGGTGTGCGTGGCTCATAACGCCAATGACAATGCTGAGACTCTCATTCTGAATCTTTTGCGCGGAACTGGTCTCAGGGGTATTTCGGGCATGGCGGAGGTCAGCCGGAACCCGTATGGCGAGCACAGGATATACAGGCCGATGCTTTCTGCAAGCCGCCGCGATGTTCAGGCTTATGCCGCAAAATACGGCCTTCAGTGGCGGGAGGATTCCACCAACATGGTGAACGACTGCAAGCGCAATATCATCCGCAACAGCGTTTTCCCTCTTTTTGAAAGCATAAATCCGTCCTTTGTGGAGACTCTTAACCGCGATATGGAGAATTTCCGCAACGGAGAAGACGGCCTTGCGGCACAGATGCTGTCCTGCTCTTTCAACGGGGCCACCATACGTCAGGCTCAGGAACTGATGGATTCGGACAATTTCCAGGCGGGAAAGCGCTTCTATTCCCCAAGTCATGTACTTGTGACCACCGCCGACGGCTATGAAATATATCCTCTGCAGCAGAGCGGCCGCGGGATGGAAGACATAAGCATAAGCAGGGAAGAGTGGAGCCCGGATATGGATCCCAGAGTCCCAAGGGGCACAACACTTGCCGATGCGGCAAAAATCGGGGGCGAAGTTCAGTTGAGGCCGTGGGAAGCGGGGGATTATCTTGTTCCCATAGGCATGAAGGGAAAAAAGAAGGTAAGCGACATTCTTTGCGAAAGGAAATATGACCTTGTCCGGAAGCAGAGTGCCATGGTGCTTGTCTCTTCCCTGAACCCAGGACATCATGTTCTTGCCGTTGTGGGCGAAGTTACAGACCGCAGCGTTGCCATAGACGGAACAACCAGGGAAATATACAGAATCATTAAAAATCAATAATATGTTTGGTAAGGTATTTCGTATTGCAGCTTTGGCTGCCACTTCTGTTTCAATGCTCTGCGCATGCGAACAGAAAAACCTTAGCCTTCAGATTCAGACCCAGGCCGGTGTGATTGAAGGTATTGAACTGGAGAACGGGGTGAAGGCCTTTCTTGGTGTCCCTTTCGCAGAAGCTCCGGTGGGCGAGCTGCGCTGGCAGGCGCCTCAGCAGAAAGAGTCCTGGGACGGTGTCCTGGAGACAAAAGCTTTCGCCAATGATCCCATGCAGCCGGACCTTTTCGGAGACATGAACTTCCGCGGTCCCGCAAAAAGCGAGGATTGTCTATATCTTAATGTCTGGACTGCTGCAAAATGCAGTGACGAGAAACTTCCTGTCCTGATTTATTTCAACGGAGGTGGCCTTATGGCCGGCAGCGGCAGTGAGCCGCGTTACGATGGTGCAGCCCTTGCCCTTGAAGGCGTTGTGACTGTTACCGCAAACTACCGTGAGGGTGTATTCGGCTATTTCTCCCACAAGGAGCTTACAGCAGAGTCCCCATATCAGGGCAGCGGCAACTACGGTTTTCTGGACCAGGTTGCGGCAATAGATTGGGTAAAGGAGAATATTGCGGCTTTCGGCGGTGATCCGCAGCGCATCAATATCGTAGGTGAGAGCGCAGGCTCGTTCTCTGTGACAGCCCTTATGGTTTCACCGCTTGCAAAAAACAAGATTGCGGGCGCCCTGCTTTCATCCGGTGCTTTCGTGCAGCCATATCCGGCAATGACGCAGGCCGAGGCTGAGGCCGAAGGTGCAGCGAAACTTGCTGCGGCGGGAATTGCATCCCTTGCCGATGCACGTGAGATGGATGCCTTCGAGCTTCAGGCAAAAATCCTTCCTGCGGTCCTTCCTGCAGTTGTTGTGGACGGCTATTTCGCAGATGACACACCTGATGCCGTTTTCGCACGCGGAGAGCAGGCTCAGGTTCCGCTTCTTGCAGGATGGAACTCTCTTGAAGGAGCGCCAAGGGCTGCAAGCCTTGACGCATACAAGGCTCAGATGAAAGAGACTTTCGGCGATATGACAGACGAGATTTTCCAGGCTTTCGGCCTGAATGGCAACGAGGATCTTTTCGCCGCTCCGGGCTTCAACCTTGCCGGTGCGCTCTTCACTGCCTTCCCAACCTGGAAAGTGTGCGACTACCACGCCACAACCACTTCGTTCCCTGTATACCGCTACCGCTACAATCATCCGCGCCCAAGGCCATCGGCAAAGATGGGCGACATGGTGGGTGCTCTTGCCGGCGGTGTGCGCGAGAAGACAGAGGAGGAGAAAAAGGCAGCCCCCATGCTTGCTCCGGGTGCAGTTCACTCTGCCGATATAGAGTATGCAATGGGCAACCTTTCCACCAACGAGTACTACGACTGGACAGAGGAGGATTACGAAATTTCACGCATCTTCCTTTCATATTATGCGAATTTCTGCAAGACGGGCAATCCTAACGGTGAAGGCCTTCCTGTCTGGACCCCAATCAACGGCAAACTGGAGGAGGCTCCTGTAATGCAGATTGACGTGCACACAGCCGAAGAGGCTTCGGCCGCCCTGGAGAATGCATACCGCACATTGGATCGTTTCTATTACAGCAAATAAACTTAACAGACTATGTATAAGATTCTTAAAAAGGAATGCCTTACCCCAACCATCACGAAGATGGTTGTAGAGGCCCCTATGCTTGCCGCGGCTGCACTTCCCGGCCAGTTCCTTATCGTGAGGGCCAATGAGAAGGGCGAGAGGATTCCGCTTACCATTTCAGACTACAACGCCGCTGCTGGCACCGTTACCATTGTTACGCAGGCAGTTGGCGCATCCACTATCACTATCAATTCAATGAACGAGGGTGATGCCTTCGCCGATGTTGTTGGCCCTCTGGGCAACCCTTCGGAATTCGTGAAGTGGGATGAGGAGAAAATCCGTTCCAGCCGCTTCGTGTTCCTTGCGGGAGGTGTGGGCTCCGCTCCCGTATATCCTCAGGCAAAATGGCTGAAGGAGCATGGCGCAACAGTGGATGTTATTCTTGGCGCACGCACAAAAGACCTTCTCATCTATGTTGATGATCTGCGCAGCGCCTGCACCAATCTTCATATCGCAACCGATGACGGTTCATTCGGCTTCAAGGGAAATATCCCTGCAATGCTGGAGCACCTTGTTGTGAATGAAGGCTGTCAGTTTACAGAGTGCGTTGCCATCGGCCCTATGATCATGATGAAATTCAGCGTGCTTATGGCCCAGAAACTTAATATTCCGGTAACTGTCAGCCTCAACACCCTTATGGTGGACGGCACCGGAATGTGCGGAGCCTGCCGCGTTACGGTGGACGGAAAAACCCGTTTCGCCTGCGTGGACGGTCCGGAGTTCGACGGAACAAATGTGGATTTCGACGAGGCTATGCGTCGCCAGAAACAGTATTTTGAACAGGAGCGCCAGGCAAAGGCTGCCGTAGAGGAGTCTGAGGCCGATTGCGCTTGCAAACAGAGAGGACTTAAGTAATGGCAGAGAGATTATCACGTACAGTGGCGCCTAATCAGGACCCTAAGGTTCGCGCCACAAATTTTGAAGAGGTTTGCCTTGGTTTCGACAAGGAAATGGCTTTGCGTGAGGCTTCACGCTGCCTCAACTGCAAGAATCCGCGCTGTGTGGCTTCCTGCCCTGTAAATATCCAGATTCCGGAGTTCATTTCAAAGGTTGCACAGGGCGATTTTACCGCTGCGGCCGATGTTATTGCCCGCGATTCTTCACTGCCTGCAATCTGCGGCCGTGTGTGTCCGCAGGAGACTCAGTGCGAGGGCAGCTGTGTTCTAGGTGTCAAATTCGAGCCTGTTGCCATTGGCCAGCTGGAGCGTTTCGTTGCAGACTGGAATCGTGCCAACAAGCCTGCAGATGCAGTTAAGGAGCGTCCGGCTTTGAACGGACACAAGGTTGCCGTTGTGGGCTCCGGTCCTTCGGGCCTTGCCTGCGCATCGGACCTTGCAAAGATGGGTTACGAGGTTACAATCTTCGAGGCCCTGCATCGCGCCGGCGGTGTGCTGGTTTACGGCATTCCAGAGTTCCGTCTTCCTAAAGACAAGATTGTGGAGAAAGAGATTGCCGACGTCCTTGCAATGGGTGTTGAGATAAAGACCAATGTTGTTGTGGGCCGCACCGTTACCATCGACGGCCTGCTGGATGGCGGCTACGATGCGGTCTATATCGGCAGTGGCGCCGGTCTTCCGCGTTTCATGGGTATCCCTGGCGAGAACCTGAACGGTGTATATTCGGCCAATGAGTTCCTCACGCGAAACAACCTGATGAAGGCATATCGCAACGATTATCTCACTCCTATCAATGCCGGCAAGAAGGCTGTGATTGTGGGTGGCGGCAACGTTGCAATGGATGCTGCGCGTACAGCACTGCGTCTTGGTGCGGACACAACCATAGTTTACCGCCGCACAGAGAAAGAGCTTCCTGCACGCCGCGAGGAGGTTCACCACGCAATGGAGGAGGGCATACACTTTGCCATGCTCACCAACCCTGTTGAGGTTCTGGGCGACGAGAACGGCAATGTGAAGGCCGTACGCTGCATCAAGATGGAGCTTGGAGAACCGGACCAGAGCGGACGCCGCAGTCCTGTGGAGATTCCGGGATCGGAGTTCGAGATGGAGACAGATATCGTTATCATGTCTCTGGGAACATCTCCTAACCCTCTTATTTCCAGCACTACAGACGGTCTGGATACTTGCAGGAGAGGCTGCCTTGTTGCCGACGAGACAGGCGCAACCACACGTCCGGGCGTATTTGCGGGCGGTGACGCCGTTACAGGCGCAGCCACAGTAATCCTTGCAATGGGTGCTGGCCGCAAGGCTGCAAAGGCCATAGACGAATATATCAAAAGCAAATAGGGCGGATGGACGTCAGGATAGACAAATACCTTTGGGCTATAAGGGCATACAAGACAAGGAATGAGGCCAGTGAAGGCTGTGTGGGCGGCAAGGTGAAGCTTAACGAAGCTCCCGTGAAGCCTGCCAAGGCAGTGAAGCCGGGCGATATCATTACCGTGCGCAAGGGTGCCATTCAGTTCACATACAAGGTAATTGAACCATACGACAAGCGTGTGGGAGCTGCCCTGGTGCCCAATTATGCCGAAAATTTAACTCCTCAAAGCGAATTGGACAAGATGCGTGCTCCTGTGGAGACCTTCTTCCTGCAGAGGGACCGCGGTGCCGGACGTCCCACCAAAAAGGACCGCCGCACCATGGAGGCCCTTTGGGATGCAATAGACTTTGATGACGAAGAGTAATAAAGATTAAACTTATATACAATGAAAAGTTTTTGGAAAACAGTGTGGGCATCGGCCCTGGGATTTCTGCTTGTGAATGTGTTCACATGCATGTTCCTCTCTTTTTTCTTCGCGGGACTTGTTGCCAGCGCCGGCTCTTCAAAGCAGGGCGTTACAAGCGTGCCGGAGAATGCAATTCTTAACATAGACCTTTCCGCTCTCTCCATTGCAGAGCAGACCACAGAGAGCGATCCTTTTGCAGGATTGTCCTTGTCCCTTTCAGGCATTTCTTCAAACAGCGTGAAGATCATGGGCATTCTTGATGCCGTAAGGGCTCTTGAAATTGCTGCTGAAGACCCTGATATCAAATGTGTTTACCTGCGTCCGGATGCCGGCGGAGACATCACCCACCTGGAGGAGTTCCGCAGCGCTCTGGCACAGTTCCGTGCAAGCGGCAAGGCTGTCTACGCCTTCCTGGAGTCTCCTACAAACCTGGGCTACTACATGGCCAGCGTTGCAGACCGCATCTATATGAGCTCCTATAACGGCGGCATGAACACCTTTGTGGGCCTAAGCGGACAGATGATGTACTACAAAGACCTCCTGGACCGTCTTGGAGTGAATATCCAGCTTATCCGTCACGGCAAATACAAATCTGCCGGCGAGCCATACATACGCAGTACCGCCAGTGCCGAGAACCTGGAGCAGCAGCGTGTGATGATTCAGGGCATATGGAACGAACTTCTTGCTTCCATGGCCGCAAAATCGGAGAAAAGCCCGGAGGAGTTCAACGCCCTCATAGATAATCTTTCACTGGACAGCCCCGCATCTTTTGTGCAGGAGGGTCTTGTGGACGAGCTTGTAAGCTACCGCCAGATGCAGGAGAAGCTCTGTGCCATGACAGGTGTGGAGAAATACTCCGAGGTGAAAAGCATCTCTCTTGCCGATTACGCAGCCCTGAAGGTGAAGATGAACTACAAGGCGAAGGATGTTATTGCAATAATCTATGCCGATGGCGAGATTGTTGACGGCCGTGAGCCTCAGGAAGTTACAGGCAAGCGCTTTGCCGATTTGATAGAGAAGGTGCGTGAAGACAAGGATGTCAAGGCCGTTGTGCTGCGTGTGAATTCTCCGGGCGGAAGCGTTATTGCCGCTTCACAGATCAAGGACGCCGTGGACGCGCTTAAGGCAGAGAAACTTGTGGTTGCATCATACGGCTCTTACGCTGCATCGGGCGGATACTGGATTTCTGCCGGTTGTGACTATATCTTCAGCGATGCAACAACCCTCACCGGTTCCATAGGCGTGTTCGGCATCATTCCGGATGTAAGCAAGACCGTGAAAGAGAAGGCTCATATCAATGTATACAATGTGAATTCAAACAAGCATGCCGATATGTACAGCCTCATTCACACCCTTTCGGCCGATGAGCTGGCTTTCGTTCAGAGCGATATAGAGCGCGTATACACCCAGTTCACTTCACTGGTTGCCGATGGCCGCGGCCTAAGCGTGGAGCGCGTTGACGAGCTTGGCCAGGGCCGTGTGTGGACAGGACGTGATGCCCTTGAGAACGGCCTTGTTGATGAGATTGGCGGCCTTAAGCAGGCCCTTGAATATACTGCACTGCAGGCCGGCTTAAGCGATTACTGCATAGAGGCCTATCCTAAGATTGCCTCTCCTATGGAGGCCTTCATGGCATCGATGCAGCCTTCAACAGAAGACTTTCTTGTTAAGACTTTCGGCATTTCTCCTGCCGCCCTCAGCGCTTTCAAGAGTTTTGCCGACCTTAAAAACCCTTCGATACAGGCACGTGTGCCTTATATGATGGAAATTCACTAGCATTTTCTACCTAATATGATGAAAAAAAGAATACTGGCGGTTTCAGTTCTCCTGTTTTCCTTTTCCTTCCTGTCGCATGCCGTTCTGAAGGAGAATGGACTGGGGCGGACACTTTCCGTACTTCGCGCAGAGCTTAAATATGCCTGCGAACAGCAGCAGCGTCAGATGGATGCCTATGAGCTTCAGGTGGAGAACCTCCATCAGCAGCTTATCGGCTATATGACACGAAGCGAGCAGGTGGGCCTCATGCTCTATTCCAACAATATGAACAACTCCTTCGGGGTGGCATATGCTTGCGCCGAGGCCGGAAAACTGCGTGACAAACTGGACGGCGCCCATGGTGATATGGCTTCTTACAATCACGCCAGAACCCTTACCAGCATGGATATAGAGAAGTACCGTTCCCTGGTGCGCACCCTGAAGAACATCCCTCCGGTGGATATCGAAGCCGAAGGACATGTGATGACCACCGGAGACTCCCTGCTTCTAGTGACGCTGGATTCTTTGAAGCATCATATGAATGGCTCTTTTGACGGTGTAAGCGAGGTTTCCAAGAATCTGGTGTCGCTTATGAAGGGCGATATGCCGGAACACAACGAACCTCTTGTCCTCACCGGCACCATGCTGGACGACAGGGCTGCCTGCGTGGAGTATGCGGAAGACATACTTGCCAACCTGGAGAAATACAAGGCCAGCCTGGAGAAGGACAATGTGTATTATGAAGGAATCAAGAGCAAGGTGGAAGAGCTTCATGCCTTCTCCGATTCCTGTTATGTGATGTTGCAGAACAATGTCTATTACACACATGACAGCAATCCTTTCAAACTTGTCATGAATCTGGAACATACGAAAGAGGCCCTTGTGAACAGCTGGTACGACAATTTCCGTGACCATAACTATATTTTCAAGGACGAAGGTGATCAGGAACTCATAAACAGAGCGGATTCGGACTGGAGAGGCTTTTCTCTGCTGTTCCTCTCTGTCTTTTTCGCTTTCTATCTTTCGCTGGTAAGGCTGCTGTCATCGCTTGCCATACGCCGTATCTACAGGGAAAAGATAAGAAAGGACGCCAGCTATCTGCAGAGGCTGTATGTGCTTCGGAACATTGTCACCTATGTGGTGATGATGCTTATTGCCTATGGCCTGTATCTTGTAAAGGGCTGGGATAACCATATGATACAGTACAGCATGCCTATCATCATAAACTTCCTGTGGGTAGCCCTTGCTGTGATGCTGTATCTGTATACGAAACTGGACGGCAGGGAAATGAAGGAGGTTGCCAAGACATTCTCTCCGTTCCTCTGCCTGTCTTTCGTGGTGGTTGTGATGAGGATGATTCTGTGCCCGGATATCTGGGTGAATGTCATATTCCCTCCGGTGATTCTGATTCTTACGCTTTCTGCCGTGCGCAGAAGCTTCAAATACCGTCATGAACTGGATGTGTACGATTCCATCATGGTTTGGTTTACAATAGTCACCATGATCTTCGGCACTGTCCTTGCCATGATGGGTGCATCGCTGTATTCTCTTATTGAAATGTACTGGTGGTGCCTGCAGCTGGGCTGTGTGATGACAATCAGGTGGGTGCATTCCATTGTGCAGACCCGAAGCCAGGGTGTGCAGCAGTACGAGTGGCTGAATGTGCTTTTCAACAAGTGTATCATACCTATCCTGTTTGTTCTAAGCATTCCATACTGCCTGTACCTTTCGGCGGATATTTTCGCTCTGAGGCCGCTTTGCGACGAGTATTTCTATACAGACTTCATTGATGAGCCGCATCTGATGCAGGTGCCTCTTGTCAAGAGTTTCGAGGTTACCATAATGTGGTTCATATTCCGCTATATGTTGAATGTGTGCCGATGGGTGTACGAAAAACTGCACAAGACCGCCAATAAGGGAAGCAAGCCGGATGCCAATATGGCACTTGTACGCAATGTGATAGCCATATTGGTATGGGGCATGTATTTCATCACCGTTCTTGTGATACTAAGGGTGCCTAGAAGCGGAATCTCCGTGGTGTCCGCCGGTCTTGCCACCGGTCTTGGTTTTGCGATGAAGGGCCTCATAGAGAACTTCATCTGCGGTCTCTATCTTATGACCGGACGTATGCGTGTGGGAGACAATATAGAGTGTGACGGTATAACCGGCGTTGTGGATAACATCTCCTACCAGAACACCCAGATTGCCACATACGACGGCAGCATCGTGTCTTTCCTCAATTCAGACCTTTTCAACAAGAACTTCAAGAACCTCACCCGCAATCACAATTTCGTGCGTGAGAGTATCTTTGTTGGCGTTGCATACGGCAGCGATGTTGCTCTTGTGCGTGATGTGATATACCAGGCAGTGCAGCAGGTTGGAGAGCTTACGGGTGCGAACGGCAAGGCTATCTGCGATTTCAAACGTTTCCCTGTGACTGTGGCATTCATAGATTTCGGAGACAGCAGCCTGGATTTTGAGGTGCGTGTATGGACCCGTGTTGCAGACCGCGTCACACTTAGGACAGAGGTTCGCAAGGCCATTTACGATGCCTTCAAGCAGAATAATATTTCCATCCCATTCCCACAGAGGGATCTTCACATAATCCAATAGCCTGAACGGGCCGGGTCATGGAAAAACTGCGCATTTTTTATTGTCATGGCATGGGAGGGGGCATGGACAGCCGTATCCCTTCCGTGCTGGCACAGCATTATGCCGGACGGCGCTTCAGGCGCGGCGGAGAGGGATGTGTGTTGGAAGTAGTGTGGCGCATGTATGATTTCGACCCTTCCGTTGCATCGGTGCAGATGCGGGAATGGGAAGAGGAATTCAAGCCTGATATGGTGATAGGGGAGTCCATGGGAGCCAACCATGCCATCTCCATGCAGTGCGGGGTTGGAGTTCCTCATCTGTATGTTAGCCCTGCGGTGAATGCTCCAAGGTTTTTCGGCCGATATGCCTGGACCTGCTGGATTCCCGGGGTATCGCTGGCGCTGGGATGGACTTTCCGCCCCAAACGCCCTAATCGCCAGAAGCTGCGCTTCCGTCCATGGGTGTTGAAAAAGTACAAGGTTTTGCACAAAAGGGCCTTGGACAATGCCGGAAAGGATTATAGTTTCGCCTTCTTCGGTACAAATGACCATTATTTGAAATGGGGGGTTGTGGACATTAAGGCCTGGGAGAACGGATTCGGCCCATATGCCACATATCCGGGTTCCCATTTCATGGAACAGGAGTTCCTGGATTCCATGCTTATTCCAAAAATCAACGAGGTCCTGGGCCTTGAAGAAATATAGCTTTATGAAAAAAATTATTCTCATTGTTTTAACTCTATCGGCGGCAGTGTCCTGCATAGACAAGAACTATGACTTTCGCAAGGAAGTGGATTGGAGCATGACTTTGCTGCCGGGAATGACGCTGGAGCAGTCCGGCGTGTCGTATATTCCCGTAGACAGTCTTTACGCTCTTAAAGAATGCAGGTATGTGATGGAGGACGAGAGGGGAGATTTCCTGTTTATGATACCGGATATGAATCTCATGCATGCAAGTTTCACGGACGAGCAGCTTCTCCAGGGTGTGTCTTTGGACAAATCCTATATTATCAAAACACCTTTGGATATTCCCCAGATACTGGATGGGGATAATTCGGATTTCATGCTTGAACATCTGAAGCTTCTTGTCACCTTTGCAAACCCGTCGCCGTACGATCTTGAAGTGAAGGCGCGCGTGAGCATCGCAGACCAGGCATGTGATGTCTCTTTCATTGCCGTTCACGAGCTTACGCAGTGCTATACCGTTGTATGTGATATGAAGATGGATAAATTGCCTGCCGAGATAGAGATTAGCAATTTCCGTTTGTGCAGCACGCAGATTTTCACCAGAGAGCCCTCCTCATATGTACTTGACATGGATGTACAGCCTCAGGTTCCCCTGTCTTTTGCCGGCGGTTCCCTGCTTGGGTGCACCTTCATGTCGTTTGTATTTTCCGATTTGTTCAGATTTGACGGCCATGTGATGGAGTTCAATTACAGCGTAAGCAATCCAAGCGTCTTTGCTTTGAAGTTCAACTTCTCTATCCCTGAAGAATATGGCATGGAGATAAATATGGATGAGATTCCGGCCGGGGCATACAATTATGATCTCAAGATGATAGTAAAATGCAAGGGCTCTGTGAAGGATTGCAAGGAGAATCTAAACGTAAGCCTTCAGGCACTGAATTTCTCCGGAAATTACTCGACGCTTAATTCCGGAAACATCCTTGTAATGAGATTGAATAATGTATATTTTCCGGAGGGAGTGAGAATCAGGTAAGCTTATGAAAAAGTTGGTGATTTCAATTATTGCGCTGCTTGCTTTCATTTCGGCCGCAGCCCAGAGTCTGGGAAACTCGTATTTTCTGGACAACCGTTTCTTATATGGCTATAAGAACAATCCGGCCTTCATTCCTAACGATGGTACCTTCTCTTACATAGGTATACTGGTACATGATGTGAACTCGTCCGTAAACACCAACGTTGGCCTGTCCAATATCCTGTTTCCTTATGAAGGGAAGCTGGTTAGCGGCCTGAACGAGAATATACCTGCGGAACAATTTCTTTCAAAATTACCGCAGGAGTGCAAGGCGTCCATGAATTTATCCCAGGGTCTATTTTCTTTCGGAAGCAAGACTCAGTACGGCTTTGTGTCCGTAGATGCGAACCTGGTATTTAACGGCGAGGTTTTTGTGCCGAAGACCCTACTGGAGACTTTGAAATTGGGTACGAAGAGCCCGGAAACTGTTATAAACGACCTTGGCATCGATTTGGATTCCTATCTTGAACTGGCCGTCAATTATGCTTTCCGCATAGGCAAGGGATGGAGTCTTGGTGTTACTGCCAGGGGACTTGTGGGAATAGTGGCCGGTAAACTGAATGTACAGAAATTCAATGTCGGTTCCCTTCATGTGAGTCCTCTGATGATTCTTCAGCTTAGCAACAGCCTGGTGGATTTCGTGCCTGGAGGCTGGGGATTGGCCGCCAATATCGGTGCTCACTGGGATACTCCTGTAAAGGGGCTTAGCATGGACCTCTCAGTGATGAATGTGGGTGGCATGGTTAATTCCAGGAAGAAGAATAAAGCCGATTATTTTGAACTGCTGCCTATCACATTGAATGCGGGCGGAAAATATGTGCTGCCCTCTTATGACAGGCTCACTTTCGGCCTGATGGGCTCGGTGGGCTTTCACAAGCAGATTTACTACGAGGCACGTGCGGGCGTCAATATTACTCCCATCAATCTTCTGGGGATTGCCTTAAGTGCCGGCATGAATTCTTTCGGCCCGAATTTCGGCCTTATGCTGAATCTTCGTCTGCCTGTTGTGTCCATTTTCGGCGGAATGGATGCGGTGTTCACGAAATTCACTCCGCAGTTCGTTCCTACCGGTCCGGTGAATACCGGCGCGCGCCTCGGACTCGTTTTCACTATTGGCAATGCGCGTGTGAAGAAGATTCTGGAAAAATCGTCTGAAGAGTAGAGCACTTATACATAAGTATGTGTCCATCCCCAGCCTCACTTTTGTGGAATGGCTGGGGATTCGCATGTTGGTTTCACGCGTTGTGTTCATAGGTGGTGTCTCCAGCCTCGCCCCAAAAATGAGGCTGGGGATTTCGGAGGTTGATGGGTGAAGCCGAAAATCGTCTGCAGCGGCAGAGCCAGTTTCGTGGCGCTCTGAGGCAGGCAGGTGCTGCAGGCGGGCCAATTTTCCCTCACCTGCAGCGGCAATAGGCTCTACAGCATCGTAAAACAGGGCTAAGCGCGCCAGACGATTTTCGGTTTCCGCACATCCAGCACCGGGCGGGACGTCACAACTCAAACAGCGTCGCCCTTCCGCCGGAAGCTCCACTTCGTTTCGCCGGCGGAACCGGCTACTCGCTTTGCCCATATGGCGATTTCTTCGCTGCTCGGTCGATTCACCGCTCGCTGTGCTCGCTATCGACATGCTCGCGACGCGAAAAATCACCATCTGGCCTTCGCTCCCGGCGGGCTAAAGCCCTACTGCTCAGGCCGCAAGCATCAACATGCTTGCTGTAAACACCTTCGCGACCTACGCCATGGACTCGCAATGTTTGATTATGCAACGCCCCGCCCGGGGCATTACACCACCATCATCCTATCTCCACATCGT
>JAKSKO010000015.1 GCA_024401715.1 Bacteroidales bacterium | reverse complement strand
CTAATTCCAAACGGAATTACAGACCATTTCGTTATTTCTTTTAGATTTGATTTTTGCTATAAGTAAAATATTATTACTTTACCTCGTTATCTCTCTCAATATTGTCAAAGAACTGTGCTCTTTCGAGCTTGATTTTGTTCCCATCATTTCGATTGGGATTGCAAAGATACTACTCTTTTTTAAAACACCAAAATATTTTTAACTTTTTTTCGCTTTTTCTTGAAAATTCTTTTCCGACCACGTAATTCCACCTTATATTATATAGAATCAGTGCCTGAACCAGACACGCATCTGGCCCTTTCCCCTGTGATTCCAGGCATAATATGGGATAAGCGAAAGGGAATTACCCTCCCCTTCAAGTGAGGCGGACAGCGCAACCATCTTTCCATACTGCCTGAAGAAAGAGTCTTCCTGCAGTTCTTCCGTACGAAGGGAAGGATGGTGTGCAAGGGTGGCGGAGTTCAGGTCGAAGGAATTGTCGGCCTGCTCTGCACAATATACCAGCGGTCCCCTCTGCACACACAGAAGTCCCCTGTCTTCCGCAACACTGTCGCATGCCTCCACAAGACGGGCAGGCATATCCAAATGAAGGGTCACAACGTCGCCCTTTTTCCAGCGGCGCTCTATGTTAAGGTAGCCTTTTTCATCGGCCGAGAATGGAACAGGCTCCCCGTTCACACAGGCGCTGCAGCAAAGGGAAACAGTGTCGGCAAAATGATACAGACTGCTTGGAAGGACCTCGCTACGAGCCCATATCGGCACACGAAGCTTCAGGGTGAAACGGCCGGCCGAATTATCTGCAACGCAGATTTTCACATCGCCGCTCCAAGGGTAATCAGTCTGCTGGCAAAGTTTTACGCTGCCTCTGTCCAGTGCGATATCTGCATCGCCGGCCATATAAAGATTCACAAAAATGTCCCTGTCCTTTGTGGCATAGGCATAGCCGGGAACCGATGGGATGAAACGGCAGAGGTTTGAAGGGCAGCATGCGCAGCCGAACCAGCTCTGCCTTTGGAATCGGCCGTCACTTTCCAGCGGATTGGGATAGAAAAAAGCGCCGCCGTCCAGGCTCATGCCGCTTATGAGGCCGTTATACAGGATGCGCTCCAGCACATCATAGTATTTTGCGTCTCCGTGCAGAAGGAACATCCTGTGGTTGAAATAGACGTTGCCTATGGCAGCACAGGTTTCGCAGTATGAAGTGAGATTGGGAAGTTCATAGGCCGGGCCGAAAGCCTCGCCATCATACCTGGAGCCCACACCTCCTGTGATATAGAGCTTCTTGCCCACGATATTCTCCCATATGCGGTCTATGGCTTCCACATAGGCTTTCTCTCCCGTGAGGGCGGCCACATCGGCAATGCCGGAGTACATGTATTCCGCACGCACTGCATGGCCCACAGCCTCATCCTGCTGAAGCACAGGCAGATGAGCCTGGCTGTAGGCATCCTTTCTGGATGTGGATCCACGTTTTTCAAGGAAGAATCTGGCCTGATCCAGATATTTTTCATCGCCAGTTACGGTATAAAGCTTTGCGAGGGCCATTTCCGCAATCTGATGGCCCGGAACGCGCACAATCTGGCCGGGACCGTCGCCTATGTTGCGGCAGACGCAATCGGCATATCGGCGGGCAATGTCAAGGAAGGAGGTCTTGCCGGTGGCCTTGTAGTGCGCGACGGCAGCCTCAACCATATGGCCCAGATTATAGAATTCATGGCTTAGCACCTCCACTTCGCTCCAACGCTCCTTTCCCATCCAGTCGTGGGGTTTCAGGGGGTTCATGGTGCGGGCGGTGTTAAGGTAACCGTCCGGTTCCTGGGCAGCGGCAACAAGCACCAGAACGCTGTCCACATAGCTTTCCAGGGCAGGGTCGGGATAGGTTTGCAGAAGGTAGCTGACGCCTTCTATGGTCTTGTAGACATCGGTGTCGTCAAAGGGAAAGCCGCCAACCTCGAAACCCAAATTGTGATCGGCATCCATCTGCAGGCGGGCCTTCACGAAATTGTCGTAGCGTCCGTATTCGCGGCACTTTCCAAGGGCAAGGGGAATGGTGGTGGCCCTGCAGGCATACAGACGCTGTCCCCAGAAGGAATTCTCTGAAATCTTGACATCGGTGAAAGGCACCTCCCGGAATTCATAGGAGTATTCATGCGATTTATCCTCCCTGCAGGCAATAGCCGCAAAGAGGATAAATACCGATGCAATTTTTCTGTTCAGTGCCATGGCCTAAAGGGCGAAAGTCACTATAGAGCAGGCAGGAAGCACTATCTCCACGCCTTCCTTTGTAACCTTGAAGTCCTTGAACGCCTTTGGAGCCACCTTTGGTTCCTGGCCGAAATCGTTGTAGTCCTGAACATTCTTCGATGTGAGAACACGGGCATTCTTCAGGCTAACTCCCTTGGTGGATTTCAGGGACTCCCAACTTAGAAGAACGGTCTGCTTCCTGTCCAGGGAAGGATTTGCAAGGGCAACGTTCACAACACCGTCCTTGCGTGAGGCAGTGGCGCTGATTGCCGGAACCATGCTCTTGTCCATGCCCACTTCGCCGGTCTTGAGGTCCAGAGGGATGAATTCCGCATCCTGATGCACCTTGTACATCTCGTACACGTGATAGGTTGGGGTGAGAACCATCTGGTTGCCCTTTGTAAGTATCATGGACTGCAGTACGTTCACCACCTGGGCGATGTTAGTCATCTTGATGCGGCGTGTGTACTTGTGGAAGATGTTCAGCGACAGGGCTGCAACCATGGCGTCACGCATGGTGTTCTGCTGGTACAGGTGGCCTGGTGTGCTGCCGGGCTCCTCGTCGAACCATGTTCCCCACTCGTCCACAAGAAGGTCTATCCTGCCCTTCGGGTCCACAGCGTCCATGATTGCGATGTGGCGTTTCACGCATGGCTCTATATCTATGGCCTTCTTAAGGCACCAGTAATATTCCTGAGGGGTGAAGCTGGTGGCGGAACCCTTGCTGCCGTCCCAGCCCTGACAGGTGTAATAATGAACGGCGATGGCCTGCATGTGCTTTCCTATGGCATCCATACAGGTCTGTGTCCATTTGTAGTTCGTATCTGAAGCGCCGCTGGCAATCTTGTAGAGGCCGTGATTCGGATTATAGTCGCGCAGATATGTTGCATAACGGCGGAAAACCGATGAATAGTATTCAGGGGTCATGTTGCCGCCGCAGCCCCAGGCTTCGTTGCCCACGCCGAAATATTTGACGTCCCATGGTTTCTCACGACCGTTTTTGCGACGCTCATCGGCAACGGTGCTGTTGCTGTCCGATGTCATGTATTCCACCCACTGGGCCATTTCGGCCGGAGTGCCGCTGCCCACGTTTCCGCTGATATACGGCTCGCAGCCAAGGATTTCGCAAAGATTCAGAAACTCGTGCGTACCGAAGCTGTTGTCTTCCAGAGTGCCGCCCCAGTTGTTGTTGCTTATCTTTGTGCGCTGCTCCTGCGGGCCAACACCGTCACGCCAGTGATAGTCATCGGCAAAACATCCTCCCGGCCAGCGCATCACGGGGACCTTAAGCTCTTTCAGAGCGTTCAGCACATCCAGACGGTAGCCGTCCTGGTTCGGGATATCAGATTCCGGGCCCACCCAGAGACCGCCGTAGATGCAGGATCCGAGATGCTCGGAGAACTGTCCGTAGATTTCTTTCGGGATAATCTGTCCCTCCGAAGATTTGTCCTTAAGAGTGATTGTGGTCTGGGCGTTTGCAAGCAGTCCCGTGAAAAAGAGCGCTGCTCCGATAATCAAGTTGCGTTTCATCTTATGCTTTTTGCTGATATTGTTTATAAATTTACTATATTTGATAGGATTACTTAATTCCTTTAAGTCCCTATACAAACATAAAGAATTTTTATCAAAACCGAAAATCTGCTTGAGAATGAAAAGAATCAGCAAAATGGCGTTGGCCTGCGTACTGGCTGCCGTATCGGCATGCAGCGGACAGGTGAAACAGATGGACATAATGCCTGAAAAGCCCGGAGCGGAAATCCAGAGCACGATGTATGGAATCTTCTTTGAAGACATCAACTTTGCGGCCGACGGAGGCTTGTATGCAGAGCTGGTGAAGAACCGCTCTTTCGAGTTCCCCAACCATCTTCAGGGATGGAAGACTTTCGGCAACGTGGAGCTTCGCAAAGGAGGCCCGTTTGAAAGGAACCCTCACTATGTGCACCTTGGCGATCCCGGTCACAGAGAAAAGCACACCGGCCTGGAGAACGAAGGCTTCATGGGCATAGGCGTGAAAGAGGGCGAGACATACAATTTCAGCGTATGGGCACGCCTGACCGAGGGACAGAGAGCGCGCATACGCGTGGAACTGGCCGACCCTCGCGGATTCCAGAACGGCAAGCACTATTTCAGCAGAGATACCATAATAGTTGACAGCCGCGAGTGGAAAAAATACAGCGTAAGCCTTAAGAGCCCGCTTACCGATGAGCGCGCAGTGCTTCGAATCTATCTGGAGACACGCGGACACGGAGTGGATCTGGAACATGTTTCCCTGTTCCCGGCCGATACATGGATGGGACATGAGAACGGACTGCGCAAAGACCTGGCCCAAGCCCTGTACGACCTTCATCCGGGAGTATTCCGCTTCCCCGGCGGATGCATAGTTGAAGGCACGGAGATTCCGGACCGTTACCAGTGGAAAAACACCATAGGTCCTGTGGAGAACCGTCCGCTGAACCTGAACCGCTGGCTGTACACTTTCCGCCACCGCCTTTTCCCGGACTATTACCAGAGCTACGGCCTTGGTTTCTATGAATATTTCCTTCTTAGCGAGGAGATTGGCGCGGAACCCCTTCCGATTCTGAACTGCGGCCTTGTGTGCCAGTTCCAGAACGATGACGAGAAGGCGCATTTCCCTGTAAACGGACTTCAGCCCCTTATCCAGGACGCCCTGGACCTCATTGAGTTTGCAAACGGTCCTGCCAGCAGCAAGTGGGGCGGCATACGTGCGCAGATGGGACATCCGGAGCCATTCAATCTGAAATATCTTGGAATAGGAAACGAGCAGTGGGGGTCACTTTACCCGGAGCGCCTGGAGCCTTTCCTGAAGGTTCTCAGGGAGAAACACCCGGAGATAAAGATTGTGGGTTCTTCCGGCCCGGATTCGGAGGGAGAGCAGTTCGATTACCTGTGGCCTGAGATGAAACGCCTGAACGTAGACCTGGTGGACGAGCATTTCTACCGTCCGGAGAGCTGGTTCCTGAGCCAGGCGGCCCGATATGACAGCTATGACCGCAACGGCCCGAAGGTGTTTGCCGGCGAATATGCCTGCCACGGAGCGAAAAAAGAGTGGAACCACTATAACGCAGCCCTTATGGAGGCAGCGTTCATGACAGGTCTTGAGAGGAATGCCGATATAGTTCACATGGCAACCTACGCACCATTGTTCGCCCACGTGGAGGGATGGCAGTGGAGGCCGGACCTGATCTGGTTCGACAACCTGCGCAGCATGCGCACCGTAAGCTGGCATGTTCAGAGCATGTACAGCCACTATAAGGGCACGAACGTGCTGCCTCTTACAATGGACGGAAAAGCCGTAACAGGTGCCGAGGGCCAGGACGGCCTTTATGCAAGCGCCGTTACAGACAGCAATGAAGGCAGGATATATGTGAAGGTGGTGAATGTTTCCGACAGCAAGCAGAGCGTGAAGCTGAATTTCAACGGCAGCAAGCTTAAGGCTGTGGAGCAGATTGTCCTTTCCAGCCCGGATCCGGATGCGGAGAACACCCTTGACCAGCCGGACAGGATTGCACCGGTGAGCAGCAGGCTTGGCGGAACATCGGACAGCTTCAAAGTGAGCGTTCCGGCACAGAGTTTTGTAATTTACGTATTTGAGAAATAAAAAAGATGAAAAAGCTATTTACCATTCTGGGCCTTGCTGCCGTTGTGGCCTGTACAGGCACAAAAGAGGAGATTACACTTTCCGGACTGGATCCGAAAGCCTTCCAGGCGGAGTATGACGGGCAGAAGACTGCTCTTTACACCCTTACTAACGGCAACATGGAGGTTTGCATCACAAACTTCGGCGGCCGAATCGTATCCATCATGGTTCCGGACAAGAACGGGGAACTGAAGGATGTGGTGCTGGGTTTCGACAACGTGCAGGCCTATTTCCCGCAGAACAATCTCACAGACTTCGGCGCAAGCATAGGCAGGTATGCAAACCGCATAAATCAGGGCAGGATATGCATTGACGGCACAGAGTACCAGCTTCCGCAGAACAACTTCGGGCACTGCCTCCACGGCGGTCCCAACGGCTGGCAGTATCAGGTGTACGAGTGCGTTGAAGCCGACTGCAGCCATGTGAAACTCATGAGGGTTTCGCCTGACGGGGACGAAAATTTCCCTGGCAAGGTGGTGGCATACACAACATACACCCTTACCCAGGACAACAAGATCGATATCAGATATGAGGCAACAACAGATGCCCCAACGGTGATAAATATGACAAACCACTCGTATTTCAACCTCAGCGGCAATCCTGCAGAGCACAGCATCTGTGACGATATCCTTTACATAAACGCATCAAACTACACTCCGGTGGACGACACTTTCATGACCTCCGGAGAGATTCTGCCTGTGGACGGCACCCCTATGGATTTCCGCATGCCGCATTTCATAGGCGCGGAGATAGACAACTTCGATTTCGTACAGCTTAAGAACGGCAACGGCTTCGATCATAACTGGTGTCTGGACAGCAACTGCGACGACAGCGTCCTTGCAGCATCGGTGTTCTGCCCTGAAAGCGGCATCACCCTGGAGGTTTATACCGACGAGCCGGGCATACAGGTGTATACAGGCAACTTCCTTGACGGAAGCGCATGCGGAAAGAAAGGCGTGAACTATGCCTTCCGCACAGGCATATGCCTTGAGACACAGCACTATCCGGACTCTCCTAACAAGGCGCACTGGCCAACTGTAGTGCTTCGTCCGGGCGAAACATACACCAGCCACTGCGTGTTCGCCTTCCCTTCAAACTACTAGAAGCTGTTTCAACTGAAAACTAACAAACTAACTCACTATTAAATACTGACTTATGGAATTACTGGACTGGCTGGTCATAGGATTGTTCTGCCTTGCCCTCATCGGCATTGTGGTATGGGTGACCATGCAGAAAAACAACAACTCTGCCGATTATTTCCTTGGTGGCAAGGATGCCACCTGGATTGCCATCGGCGCATCTATCTTCGCTTCAAACATCGGTTCCGAGCACCTTATCGGCCTTGCGGGATCAGGAGCATCAAGCGGCATGGCCATGGCTCACTGGGAAATCCAGGGCTGGATGATTCTTATTCTGGGCTGGGTATTTGTGCCATTCTATTCACGTTCAATGGTTTACACCATGCCGGAGTTCCTGGAGAGGCGTTACAACAGCGCTTCACGCTCTATCCTCACAGGCATCTCCCTCATCTCCTATGTAATGACCAAGGTTGCCGTTACGGTATACGCAGGCGGCCTTGTGTTCCAGCAGGTGTTCGGCATCAAAGAACTTTGGGGCATTGATTTCTTCTGGATTGCAGCTATAGGCCTGGTTCTTATAACCGCCATCTACACTATCTTCGGCGGTATGAAATCCGTGCTTTACACCTCCGTGCTTCAGACACCTATCCTTCTTCTGGGATCGGCAATCATACTTGTGCTGGGCCTGAAGGAGCTGGGCGGCTGGGACCAGATGATGGCTCTTTGCGATGTGAAACCGGATTACGAGGGTGCACAGGGCACAATGATTCATCTCATGCGCGATAACAGCGACCCTCAGTACCCATGGCTTGGCGCCCTCATTGGATCTGCCGTGATAGGTTTCTGGTACTGGTGTACAGACCAGTTCATAGTGCAGCGCGTGCTTTCCGGCAAGGATGAGAGAGAGGCAAGACGCGGTACCATCTTCGGAGCTTACCTCAAACTCCTTCCGGTGTTCCTCTTCCTTATTCCGGGCATGATTGCATTCGCCCTTCACCAGAAGACAGGTTCTTTCCTCCCATTCCTGGAGAACGGACACCTGAACAGCGATGCCGCCTTCCCTACCCTTGTTGCAAAACTGCTTCCTGCAGGTGTGAAAGGCATTGTGGTCTGCGGTATCCTGGCAGCCCTGATGTCTTCCCTGGCATCCCTTTTCAACAGCTCGGCAATGCTGTACACCATAGATTTCCACAAACGCATGTGGCCCGACACAGATGAGAAGAAACTTGTGCGCATAGGCCAGATTGCAACCGTGGTGATTGTGGTTCTGGGCATCCTGTGGATCCCTGTAATGCGCTCTGTGGGCGATGTGCTGTACACCTATCTGCAGGATGTGCAGTCTGTGCTTGCCCCTGGCATTGCGGCAGCCTTCCTTCTGGGCATATGCTGGAAACGTGCAAGCGCGAAGGGTGGCATGTGGGGCCTTATCTCGGGCCTTGTGCTTGGACTTACACGTCTTGGCGCGAAGGTGTTCTACAGCAACTTCCCGGATGCGGCCGACAGCTGGTTCAAAGCGGTGTTCTATGATTTCAACTGGCTGTTCTTCTGCGGATGCATGCTGGCAGCCTGTCTGCTTGTGGTTATTGTTGTGAGCCTTCTTACCGAAGCTCCGGACCAGAAGAAGATCCAGGGCCTTGTGTTCGGCACGGCTACGGAAGAGCAGAAAGCTGCAACACGCGCATCCTGGAACCACTGGGATATCATACACACAGCCATCATCCTTGGCATAACAGTAGCATTCTACATTTATTTCTGGTAGTATATCATGCTTGAAGAACTTAAAGAGAAAGTGTTCAAGGCCAATCTGGACCTTGTGAAACAGGGGCTGGTGATCTTCACCTGGGGAAATGTTTCCGGCATAGACAGGGAGAAGGGCCTTGTGGTAATCAAGCCTTCCGGGGTAAGTTATGACAATATGAAGGCCTCGGACATGGTGGTGGTTTCGCTGGAAAGCGGAGAGGTTGTGGAAGGAGAGCTGAACCCTTCTTCCGACACTCCCACACACCTTGTCCTGTACAGGGCTTTCCCGAACATCATGGGCGTGGTTCACACCCACAGCACCTATGCCACAGCCTTCGCACAGGCAGGCAGGGACATCCCGAACATAGGCACAACGCATGCCGATTATTTCTACAGGGAGATCCCTTGCACCAGGGACATGACAAAGGCCGAAGTTGAGGGCCGGTACGAACTGGAAACAGGCAACGTGATTGTGGACGAGTTCAACACCCGCGGAATTAATCCGGACCACACTCCGGCAGTCCTTGTGAAGAATCACGGCCCTTTCAGTTGGGGAACGTCACCGGACAATGCCGTATACAACGCAAAGGTTATGGAACAGTGCGCCAAAATGGCTTTCGTGGCCTTCAGCCTGAATCCGGAACTCACCATGAGCCAGCTGCTTGTGGAGAAACACTATAACCGCAAACACGGTCCCAACGCATATTATGGACAGAAAAAGAAATAAAAGATAAGATATTATGGCAAAAGCATTTGAAAATATGGAGCTCTGGTGGATTACCGGCGCCCAGCTTCTATACGGTGGCGAGACAGTTCAGATTGTGGACGGTCACAGCAAAGAGATGGTTGAAGGCCTGAACAACGGCGGCATCATCCCGGTGAAAGTAGTATATAAAGGTACCGCAAACTCTTCCAACGAGGTTGAGGCGATAATGCAGGCGGCAAGCAACGACCCCAAATGTGCGGGCGTGATCACCTGGATGCACACCTTCAGCCCTGCAAAGATGTGGATAAAGGGCCTTCAGTGCCTGAAGAAACCGCTTCTTCACTTCCACACCCAGTACAATTCCCAGATTCCTTGGGAAAGCATAGACATGGACTTCATGAACCTGAACCAGAGCGCCCACGGCGACATAGAGTTCGGCCACATCTGCAGCCGCATGCGCGTTGCCCGCAAGGTGGTGGTAGGCCATTGGAAAAGCAAAGAGGCCCAGGAGAGGATTGCAGTATGGGCACGCGTTGCAGCAGCCGTTGCCGATGCGCACGACGTACGCTGCCTCATGTTCGGCATGAACATGAACAACGTTGCCGTTACGGACGGAGACCGCGTGGAATTCGAGCAGAGACTTGGCTATCATGTGGACTACTATCCTGTCTCTTCCCTCATGGAATATTTCAAAAAGGTGGAGGATGCCGATGTTGAAGCACTTGTGGAGGAATACAGGAAACTGTATACCGTAAAGATTGACGAGTGCGGAGAACAGGTGTACTGGGAGAAAGTGCGCAACGCCGCAAAAGCGGAGATTGCAATACGCCGCGTGCTTGAGGACGAAAACACAAGCGCAAACACAACAAACTTCGACGACCTTGGCGCTGCCGACATCACAGCGGAGGATTTCTGCGGTTTCGACCAGATTCCAGGCCTTGCAACCCAGCGTCTGATGGCAGAGGGTTACGGATTCGGCGCAGAGGGCGACTGGAAGACAGCATGTCTGCAGCGCAGCCTTTGGGTTATGAATCAGGGCTTTGAGAAGGGCTGCTCTTTCCTGGAGGACTACACCCTTAACTTTGCCGAAGACTGCACTTCTTCACTGCAGAGCCACATGCTGGAGGTCTGTCCTCTTATTTCAAGCGACAAGCCGAAACTTGAGGTTCATTTCCTGGGCATAGGCATACGCAAGCAGCAGACCGCGCGTCTGGTGTTCACCTCGAAGACAGGCCGCGGCATCAAAGCCACCATCGTGGACCTTGGCAACCGCTTCCGCCTTATCACCAGCGAGGTGGAGTGCATAGAGCCTAAGCCAATGCCTAAGCTTCCGGTTGCATCGGCCCTGTGGGTGCCTCAGCCTACATTCGAGATTGGCGCGGGAGCATGGATTCTTGCGGGCGGCACACATCACAGTGCATTCTCTTATGACATCACCGCCGAATACTGGGAGGACTTCGCAGAGATCACCGGCATGGAGTTCATTGGTATAGACAAGAATACCACAATAAGCGGATTCAAGCAGCAGCTTCGCAACAACGAGGTTTATTACATGTTGAACAAAGCTTTGAAATAGACTATGCTTGACGCAAAACAGACTATAGCATCGGGAAGAGCCGTTCTTGGAATAGAGTTCGGCTCTACCCGCATAAAGGCTGTCCTTATAGACGGCCAGAACAAACCCATTGCACAGGGCAGCCACGAGTGGGAGAACCAGCTGGTGGACGGCCTGTGGACATACAGCATAGACAGGATATGGTATGGCCTGCAGGACAGTTATGCAGACCTTCGCCGCAATGTGCTGGCCCAGTACGGCTGCGAGATTGAGAATCTTGCCGCCATAGGTATTTCCGCAATGATGCACGGCTATATGGCCTTCGGCAGGGACGAGAAACTGCTGGTTCCATTCCGCACATGGAGAAACACCAACACAGGGGCTGCTGCGGCGGAACTCAGCAGGCTCTTCAACTATAACATCCCTCTGCGCTGGAGCATATCACACCTTTACCAGTGCATATTGGAAGACTGCCCGCACGTGAAGGACATCACTTATATCACAACCCTGGCAGGCTATATCCACTGGCGCCTCACAGGCAGGAAGGTTCTTGGCGTGGGCGACGCATCCGGCATGCTGCCGATAGACCCGCAGACAAAGACCTACAATGCCGCGATGGTGGAGAAATTCAATGCTCTGGTGGCCCCGAAAGGCTATGACTGGAAGCTGGAGGACATTCTTCCGCAGAGCCTGTGCGCAGGCGAGGAGGCAGGATGCCTAAGCGAGCACGGAGCGCAGCGACTGGACATAAGCGGACATCTGAAGGCAGGCTGCCCTATGTGTCCTCCGGAGGGTGATGCAGGAACAGGCATGGTGGCAACCAACGCGGTGAAACAGCGCACGGGCAACGTATCGGCCGGAACATCTTCATTCTCCATGATAGTTCTGGAGAAGGACCTTAGCAAGCCGAACGAAATGATAGACATGGTTACGACGCCGGACGCATCGCCGGTTGCAATGGTACACTGCAACAACTGTACATCGGACATAAATGCCTGGGTGAAGCTGTTCAAAGAGTATCAGGAGCTGCTGGGCGTTCCCGTGGACATGAATGAAATATACGGCAAGCTGTATAACCACGCCCTTGAGGGAGACGCGGACTGCGGTGGCATCCTAAGCTACAACTATGTTTCGGGAGAGCCTGTTGCGGGCCTTGCCGACGGCCGTCCCATGGTTGTGCGCAGCGCAAATGACAGATTCAACCTTGCCAACTTCATGCGCAGCAACCTTTATGCAACCGTGGCTGTATTGAAGCTGGGCAACGATGTACTTTTCAACGAGGAGCATGTGAAGGTGGACAGGATAACCGGACACGGCGGACTGTTCAAGACCCCGGGAGTTGGGCAGAAAGTGCTTGCAGCGGCCCTTAATTCCCCTATTTCCGTAATGGAGACAGCAGGCGAAGGCGGAGCCTGGGGCATAGCCCTTCTTGCAGCCTATGCCGTGAACAACAAGGACGGGCTGAGCCTGGCGGACTACCTGGACAAGGTGGTGTTTGCGGGCAATACCGGCACGGAGATAATGCCAAGCGCGCAGGATGTGGAGGGTTTCAACCGCTATATTGAAACATACAAGGAAGGCCTGGCCATGCAGCACACTGCAGTCCTTGCCAAAAAATGCTGATATATATGACAAATTTATTTCTGTTTCTTTCAGCAGTGATAACTTCGGTGAGCAGTCCGGACGGAAAGCTGAAAGTGGACCTGTCCTTCCCGCAAAGCAGTTACACCGTAAGTTACGAGGGGAAAACCATGCTGGATGATTCTCCCCTGGGTCTTGTGGCGGACTGGGCGGATTTTTCCGGAAACCTTAGCCTTGTTTCCTCCGAGACGGGCAGGATAGACAACAACTACAGCCTGGACCGATGCAAAACGGCGAACGTGCATTACCTGGCCAACACTTTGGTGGCCGATGTGCAGAATGCCGAAGGACAGCGGCTGCAGATTGAATTCAGGGTTAGCAACAACGACATCGCGTTCCGCTATGTTTTCCCGAAAGTGAAGGGAACCGTTGGCACAAGGATCATGGAAGAATGTACGGGATACCGTTTCCCGGAAGGCACCACAACATTCCTGTGCCCACAGAGCAAGGCTATGATAGGATGGAAACGCAGCAAGCCAAGCTATGAGGAGGAATACAAGGCCGATGCCCCTATGGATGAAAGGTCCAGATACGGCAAAGGCTACACCTTCCCCTGCCTTTTCCATGTGGGAGACGGATGGGTGTTGCTTAGCGAGACCGGTGTGGACAGCAGATACTGCGCATCGCACCTTAGCGACTACCGGGACGGCCTGTACCGCATTGCCTTCCCGATGCCGGAGGAGAACAACGGCAACGGAACAGTGGAACCGGCATTCGCCATGCCGGGTGCGACTCCCTGGAGAACCATCACGGTAGGCTCTTCACTCAAACCCATAGTGGAAACCACCGCCCCCTGGGACAATGTAGAGCCATTATACCAGCCTTCGCAGGAATACCGTTATGGCCGAAGCACCTGGAGCTGGATAGTGTGGCAGGACGATTCCATGAACTGGGACGACCAGATAACTTTCATAGACCTCGCTGCAGAGATGGGATACGAATATATTCTTGTGGATGCAGGCTGGGACAAGCAGATAGGCTATGAAAGAATGCCGGAGCTGATACGCTATGCCCAAAGCAGAAAGGTGGATGTATTCCTGTGGTATTCTTCAAGCGGATACTGGAACGACATAGTGCAAAGCCCGGTGAACCGCATGGACAACTCCATCATACGCAAAAGGGAGATGGCATGGATGAAAAGCCTTGGGGTAAAGGGTATAAAAGTGGACTTCTGGGGCGGAGACAAGCAGGAAACCATGCGTCTTTACGAGCAGGTGCTGTCCGATGCCAACGACTATGGACTGATGGTTATTTTCCACGGCTGCACTCTTCCAAGAGGCTGGGAAAGGATGTATCCGAACTATGTGGGCAGCGAGGCTGTGCTGGCATCGGAGAATCTTATATTCGAGCAGCATTTCTGCGACCAGGAAGGCTTCAATGCATGTCTGCATCCGTTCATACGCAATACTGTGGGCTGCATGGAGTTCGGAGGCTGCATACTTAACAGCCGCCTGCACAAGAGCAACAGCAAGGGAAATGTGAGAAAGACCAGCGTGGGATTCCAGCTGGCAACCCAGATTATATTCCAGAATCCCATCCAGAATGTTGCCATCACGCCGAACAACCTGAGTGACGCACCGGCCGAAGCCATAGAGTTCCTCCGGAATCTGCCAACAGCCTGGGATGAGACCGTTTTCATTGACGGCTATCCGGGAAAATCAATTACACTGAAACGCCGTCACGGCAGCAAATGGTACACTGCCCATCTTGATGCTGCAAGCGGTGACGGCTGGGTTAAAGTCAGCGAATAAATTCCTACTTGCAGAAGGTGATTTTCATGGCAGGGGCAATCTCATTGATTGCCTCTGCCGGCATATATACCTTCAGGCCGTCGGCTGTCCTCTGGAAATCCACACTGCCATAGCCTATAAGCTGAACCCCGGCAATGCCATCGGGGCATAACTCACTGCCTTCGGCAAGGGATTTTACAAGAACTTCCCCGTTCTGAGGCCAGGCAAGGGCTATTGCATAGAGGGTATCGCCCTTTGTGGTGAAACGTATTTCATCGGCGCCGGCATTCACATAACTGCCCTCGTTGAAGCCCTGGGCTTTCAGTTCTATGATGCTGTCTGCAATTGGTCCTTCGCCGAACACTTTCCATGGGCGGGTTTCATAAATGGCCTCGCCATTCTGCCTCATCCAGGCGCCTATGCCCTTTATCACTACTTCCTCCTTGTCGTCGAATGTGCCGTCGCTGCGAAGCGGGATGCTTAGCAGCAGACAGCCGTTCTTACTTACGACATCGGCCAGCATGCGTATCACGTTGGCGGCCGATTTATAGCGGTTTAGATCGTAGGTCCTCTGGTTGTAGTGCCAGCCGCCTATGCAGGTGCAGGTTTGCCAAGGGTAAGGGACTATCATGTTGGGGGCACCGCGCTCCACGTCCCATGTGAGGGCCTTCTTCTGGGTATCGTCCAGAATCTTGCCGAAAGCCACGGCCTTGTTCACGCCGCCGTTCCTGTTTGCGCTGTGGTTGTAAAGGTGCGTGGTTATCTTCATGCCGGCATCGCTCACCGGATAGAAAGGAACCGCTGTTGCGTCATAGTAGATAAGGTCCGGATTGTAGCGGTTTATCACATCTATGCTGCGGTTGAAGAAATTGTCCACGAATTCCTGTGACGGGAGGGCCGCACAAGGCTGCTCCCAACCCCACCAGTCATCTGTGTTGCCGGATAGGCTCAGTGGATGGTTCTGGGCGTAAAGCATCTGCGGATCATATCCTTCCCACCATTTTCCAACGCCATCGGCCGCTGTGAGATTGCCATCATATGGAACACCGGCATAATCGCCCTGCCTGTCTGCCCCTTGCGAAACCTCGTACCAAAGCCACGAGTGGTCTGCATGCAGGCTTATGCCGAAAGGAAGGCCGTATTTGCGGGCGGCTGCCTCCCATTCTCCAAGGACATCCCTGTGCGGGCCTATGTTTTTGGAATTCCATTTCTGGTGCTTACTGTCCCAGAGGTCATAATTGTCGTGATGGTTGCCAAGGGCGAAGAAATAACGGGCGCCTGTCTCCTTGTAGAGTTTCACAAGAGCATCCGGATCCCAGTTCTCCGCCTTGAAAAGAGGCAGCACATCCTTGAAGCCGAACTCTGAAGGGTGGCCGTAGTTCTCCCTGTGGAAATTGTATTCCCTGCTGCCTTCGCAATACATGTGACGGGCCATCCAGTCTCCGGTGCCCTCCACACATTGCGGCCCCCAATGCGCCCAGATGCCGAATTTGGCATCCTGGAACCACTCCGGAGTGTGCTGTTTCACCAGGGACTCCCAATCCGGCTTATACGGGCCCTTTTCCATCTGTTCCTCTGTGTTCCGGGACACGGGAACCAGGTATCGCCACGCGCTTTTCACTTCTTCCCAATCGTAATAAGGGCCGCTGACGCTTTTGACGTTATCCAAGGCAAGCATTGTCTCCTTTTCATTCAGAAGGAATTTCACCAGAACAGGATCGTTTGCACCCTTGCGGTAGAATACCATCTGAAGGTTTCCTGCCATAGGCATTACATCCCAATCTTTCCAGCTGCACCAGAAAAGTTCCGGATCTGTCTGGCGGACGCTGCATTCCCTTATTCCCATGAGGGACATGAGGCGGATGAGGAAGGTGTCGTGGCCGAAACGCAGGTCTGCATTCACGCCGTTCCCCTCCAGGGCGGCATCGGCACGGGAAATTATATGCTCCAGCGCTGGACGGCAGCTTTCAGGGGCCAGAGAACCCAGAGTTGGAGAATAGCAGTTTGCAACATACATCCTGTAATTAATGGTTCTCCATTTGCCGAACAGCTCTTCCGCTGTGAAAAGATCCGAGAAATCCAGTTCCGATTGAATATCCTGCATTCCAACCACAATCCAGTAGAGGTAGTCGAAAAGCTTGTAATTATCCACTACGGAGGTGTTCTTCAGCAGACTGGAAGCCAGTCTTTCCGGATATATGTTTTCCTTTTCAAAGGCCTGGAAGTCCTTGCTCCAGAAGGCCTTGGTTTCGTCCGTGGCGGTTTTGATGTCGGCGGTGCCCGGAGCTATGAACGTCATGGTGGAATCTGTGCTTGCGCGGAAAACAGCCATGTACGGATCCAGTTGCATAAGGGTCTCGCAGAAGGCATCCATGCTGTCTATGCAACGCCTCCTGATGCTGGAAGCTGCCAAAACCTTGGCACCCGGGACAAAGACCGTAGGGTAATTTTCATACATGCGTGAAGCAATCTGCGCATGCTGCTGCGCCCCAAGGCTGGAAAGCATTCCTCCCATGCCATGCACCTCCTGCCACAGAAGGCCCAGCTTGTCGCACAGCTGCTCTCCTTTCTCGGTGAGATTGTTCCTGTCACGCTGCAAAAGGAAGAAATCCAAAGGCAGGCCGTAACGAGAATCTTCCGTGAGATAGCGCGAGCCATGGCGTCCGTAATGGCTGAGGTATACCGGGCTGTAGCCTTCAGGGGCGGAAGTGAGAGGCTGGGCAGTATGTACGGGATAGGCATAGTATATAGAGCCCATCTTGCCAGTATCGGCAAGAATCTGCCTGCGAAGAGAGTTTGTGCTGCTGCAGCTCCAGTTCTGCTCGTGAGGATTGTCCTGCATCCTGCAGATGAGAGGAAGGACAGGGTTCTCCAGAACCCACATCTGTGCGCCTTCAAGCGTATCTTCCAGATGCAGGAGTCTGCGGCACATGAACACTTCCGTGCTGCCGGCAAGCTTCCATACGGTGTTGTTGAATCTGCAGCGTCCTGTCTTTTCCAGTTGTCTGTAGGCATCCAGAGGCAGGACATTGAAAATCTCATTGTCCGGAAGCACCAGGTGGTTGCCGTCCTCCGGCATTCTGAAGCTTAGGGTTCCGGCTCCGGTAAGGGCTTTCGGGCTCATAGTGTAGCTGCCGTTCCAGGTGCGCAGGTTGCGGTCTATGGTCCAGTTGTACCTGAGACTGTCCCCGCACATGTCGAACCAGACATCAAAACGCCTGGTCTGGCCGTGAAGCTTGTAGGTGAACTGCAGCGTATCCGTTATGGCTGCCGGGGTTCCAGGTTCTGGAGCCGGATTGTGCTGAAGGACAGGCAGCGGAGCTTCCACGCGGTCCCTGGACGTCATCTTCAGCTCCAGTACGCCTCCCTGCATAAGTTCCGAATGACTAAGGAAGAATGAAGGGTGAGGCTTACCGTTAAGTTTTATGGAGGCTATCCTGTCTTTCTCCCCGGACAGGCCATCGGCCTTTATGGTGAAGGTTCTGCCGTTTGCCAGCTTGTAGCTTGATTCCTTGAAAACAGGGGTGTGGATAACATACAGCGTGTCTCCCGCCAGAGGGTAGATGCCTGTCATGTGGAAGGCCAGCCATGAGGACATGGCACCGGAATCGTCATTTCCGGGCACTCCTGCAGGGCCGTCGTTGAAACAGTCCCTTATTATCTGCAGCACGCGCGCCGATGTCTTCTCCGGCTTGCCTATCCAATGGTAGAGGCAAGGGGTGAGGAAGGACGGCTCGTTGTTCACATTGTAGTAGCCGTGGCCGAAGAAGGTATCCAGCCTTTTTTCAAAGGCCTCTTCTCCCCCGCAAGCCTGAATGAGGCCCGGGACATCGTGCGGAACGCTTAGAGAATACTCCCACGAAGAAGCTTCGTAGAAGAAAGAGCTCCACCACTTCGTATACCAAGGGCCTTCGAACATTGTTGTGGTGTAGCGGTATGTGGGGCGGCTTACGCGCGAATGGCCGAAAGGCAGATTGTCCAGCCATCGGCCCGATGCATCACGCGGCATTATGAAGCCGGCAACGGAATCGCACACGGTATCTTCCCTCCACAGGTTCTTCCAGTTTGAAGAGCGCTTGAGGTATTTTTCCGCAATATCGTTGTGGCCAAGGCCTTTTGCAACAACATAGATGGCATAGTCGCACATTGCATACTCCACGGTCCTGTTTCCGGCGCGGTCTATACCCCAAGGCACATAGCCCAGGCTGTTGTATTCCAAAAGGGCACCGCGGCCCTCGGCCTCATCATCCTCAGGGACAACCTCGGCATCGTTTATCATGGCCTGCAATGCCAGTTCCCAGTCTATGCCGGGAAGATTTTTCACAAAGGCGTCGGCAATCACTATTTCTGCATTGGAGCCGCCCTGGGTGCGTCCGTTGGAATTGCCGCTGCGGGCATCGGGAAGGAATCCGTCATGCTTGTAGATTGTAAGCAGGGAGTTCACTATCTCTGCCTCGCGCTGCGGATCCATTATGGCAAGCAGAGGCGTGGAACTGCGGTATGTGTCCCATATTGCATAATAGTCATCGTAATACGGCTCATCCGGAGCAGCCTTCTCCCACTCTCCCTTTCTGTCCACAGGCATAAGCATGGTGTGGTAGAGTCCTGTATAGAACATTCTCTTGTGAGCCTTGTCGCCTTTCACCCTTATCTTTTCAAGTTCCTTGCGCCACTGGGCCACACAGTCCTTGCGGACTTTGCCGAAAGACCAGTGAGGGATATCCTCCTTCAGATTCTGAAGGGCCTTGTCCATGCTCAGGAAGGAGATGCCTATCTTTATGCCTACGGTGCCGCCCGTGAAGGAAAGCAGTTCTCCCTGGCGGCCGTTCTCCTCCCAATGCTTCACGGCAGAGAAAGGGGTATCGCTGCAAAGGTGGAAATAGACTGTGTATGGCGCGCCATTGTTCCAGCCGCCGCTTATCCTTGACCAGCCGCGCACTTCGTAATCCGATACGGCCTCCGTGAAGCTGGCCTCGAACTGCTGGGCTTCGCGTGCATTGGGAACAGGATTTTCGCCAAGGAAAAATCCGGCATCGACAAGCAGGGCTGCCTGGGATCCCGCGGGATAGGAAATGCGGTAGAAAGAGGCCCTCTGCGCAGTTGTGACCTCGGTTTTTATATCATTCTCCTCATAAACGGAGGAATAGTAGCCAAGGGCTATCTCCTCTGTCCTGCGATGGGCATAATGGTGCCTTCCCGCCAGTTCTCCGGTGAAAGGCTGGATGAGGATATTGCCATATTTGGGACCTCCGCCCGTTCCGCTTACATGCACCTGGGCAAAGCCGTCCACACGCTCCGGCATTGGCAGCCAGCCGCTGTTAGGGGATGGGGTGCAGTCCGGTGAAGGTTTCACCATGCCGAAAGGGCAGGACGGGGCAACAACCGTGCGTCCAAGGCCCTCGGAGCCTATGCGCGGATCCACATAATCAGTTACGTCGCTGCAGGATGCAATAAGAAGCAGAGCTGCCGGGAGAAGAGAATAGAATTTCATTACTCAAGTTTCGCAAGTATTATCTAATTGTTATTCAAAGCCTTGTGCATATCTTGCGAAACTTTTCCCCTACGCACAAACACTTCTACGTTACCTTTTCCCTAAATCCCTTTTCTCGGAAAAGGGACTTACTATCGACCTAAAGGTCTCTAAATATGGTTGTTTCGCAAATGCGAAACTTAAATTTCATTATCGTATTTTTTTGCCGTCAACAAAGACGTTTGTTGCAGATTCTACATAAAGAGGCTGGGATTTGGTGAAAACAAAGCCCTCACCCTTGCACGGGCGTTTGTCATACACATCGGCAGTCTTTTCTTTCAGACGTATGTCCACATTGTTGAAATATATGTCATGAACCTTGTCCGGGGTATCGCCGCCTATGAATGCGCCGTTTGCCGCATCACAGAAAACATTTATGAAACGGATGTCGCAAACCTCGCCGCAGGAGCCCTCTGTGGCACCCTTCGGGAAACGCCAGTTGCCGTCTTTGTGGTTTGAAGTTGCGCGCGGATAGCTTGTGACATAGATAGGCTCCGCCTTGCCCCACCACACATCGCTGAAAAGCAGGCGCGCCACACACACGTTGCTGAAGACCACGTTGCGCACCGTGCCTTCGTCACGGTTCTGTATGCCTATGCCACGGTTGCCGGCACGTATGATGCAATTGTTGAACAGGACATCGGCAATGCTGTCCATATTCTCGCTTCCTATCTTTATGGCGCAGGAGCGCGAGGTCATAACGCAGTTGCTCACAACTATATCCTCGCAAACCCCGTATTTCTCGTATTCGCGGCGGTTCTTCAGGCATATGCAGTCGTCACCGCTCTCTATGAAGCAGTTGGAAATGCGCACCTTGCGGCTGTGATCCACATCTATGCCGTCCCCGTTGCGTATCTTAAGCTTGTTCAGCAGGGAGATATTGCTTATGGCAACATCATAGCAGCCCACAAGATGCACTGTCCAATAGGCACCGTTGCGTATGGTCACATCGGTGATATTCACCTTGTTGCAGCCGAAAAGGGTTATCACATGCGGACGCGGGTCGAATGACGGGTCGGCCAGATCTTTCAGCACATAACTGTCTTCAAGTTCAGGGCCCATGAATGCAACGCCGTTGCCGTCTATCGCACCGGTTCCGCTTATGCTTATGTTCTGCGCATCATTGGCATAGATCCACAGCATGCCCTCGCCGCGGTTATCGAAGAAAGCGGACATGTTGTATATGCTCTCGTCCGGGTTTGCCAGCAGCGCGGAATTCGGCTGGAAATGATAATCTATATTCGATTTCAGCTCCAGGGGGCCGGAAAGGAAGGTTTTTCCAGCAGGAAACAGAAGCTGTCCGCCTCCGTTCCCGTGGCACTTGTCTATGGCCTTCTGAATGGCGGCGGCATCGTCTGTGACACCGTCTCCCTTGGCACCGAAATCCATTACATTGTAGATGCTGCCCCCGTTTGTGCAGGATACCAGGGCGCATAATGATGCAAGAATAGTCAGAACTCTTTTCATATTTTTCTATCTTTTGTTTTTCTTGGGTATAAATTCCAGGCACCCGCCCTGCATAAGCTGGCTGTGGGTGAGGAAAGGTTTTGAGAGGCGGCGGCCGTTCAAGCGTATCTCATAGGCCGTGGCCCCAAGGTCCCGGTTGCGTATCTCCAGGCTTCCGGAAGGAAGATCAAGCCTGATGCTTTCAAACACCGGTGCCGCCAGGGCATATTCCCCGCTGCCGGGGCAAACAGGATAGAAGCCCAGGCAGGCAAAGACATACCAGGCGCTCATCTGGCCGGCATCATCGTTGCCCGAAAGGCCTCCGGGGCTGTTTCTGTATTCCGATTCCAGGATGCCGCGCACAGTTTCCACAGCTTTGGAATGCTCCCCTATATAGTTGTATAGAAAGGCAATCTGGTGGCAAGGCTCGTTGCCGTGCCAATAGCGCTGCATGGTGAACATGGAATCCAGACGGTTGCGGAATTCCTTCCTGCCCACAAAGGAAACAAGCCCCTTTATGTCATGAGGGACGAACCAGCTGTAATGGCATGGTGTGCCTTCGGTTATGAAAGACGTCTTCTGCAGACTGTTGTCTTCCTGAAGGAAAGTGCCGTCGGCATGACGGCCCTGAGGGTAGCGGCTTACGGGATGAAACACATTGCGCCAGTTCCCCGCACGCTTTGCAAGCAGCGCAGCCTCCTTTTTCCGGCCGATGGAAAGCGCAAAGTGCGAAAGGCACCAGTCGTCATAGGCATACTCCAGGGTGCGGCTGACCTGCTCGTTCCGGTGGTAGGCATATTCCACACTGTCCTCCAGCGGAAGATAGCCGTATTTCAGGTAGGAGAGAAGAGCCCTTCGGCCACGTCCGTCTCTGTACAGGCTGTCCTGCAGACAGTTTTCGCCTCCCGGAACCGAAGTGGCATTCTGCCACATTGCATCCCAGGCCTTCTGGACATCAAAATTGCGTATCCCCTTCACATAGGCATCCGTAATCATGCTTATGGCATGATCCCCTATCATTGCCGAGGTGTAACTGCCCCAGCACGGGAATATGGGCAGCCAGCCACCCCTGTCGTATTTTCTTAGGAGTGCCTGCACCATCTCGCCGCTCTTTTGCGGCTCCAGGATGGTGAGAAGAGGATGCAGGGCACGGAAAGTGTCCCAAAGGCTGAAATCGTCATAATCCGGCGGGACTGCGCAATCGCTCACAAGACGCGGAAGCAGCGAGGCACGCCACAAGGATGTGTAGAAATGCGTCTTCATGCCTTCGTCCGCCCCATCTCCCAGGCTGACGGTCGAAAGTTTTTCCTCCCATATGCGGGCAAGATCCGCCCTTGTCCTTTCAAAATCCCAATGAGGTATCTCTGCCTGAAGGTTCTTTCTTGCCGCTTCAATGCCCGTAAAAGAGCAGGCGGCCTTCAGCACCTTGGGACCGGCATCGGCGAAAACCAGTTCGGCCCTGCCGGCAGAAACATCATAAGAAAGCAGGTCGGCACTGTATTTCAGCACAATATAGCCGCTAAAGCCCGCAGGAAGGCCCTTACCCTGATAGATGCGGTGCACGGGGTTACAGGCGCGAAGCTCCCTTGCAAGCGTATCCAGCTCTATCCATCCCTCGGCCCTGTCTGAATTCACCGTAAGGGTGAAACGGTCCGAAGTGAAACGCATTATGGCGCTATGGCTTAGGCCCGTAAGTTCCATCGGGCCGTCCTGCGTGTCCAGAGAATAGTAATCCGGCCGGGCCACCTCCTTCTGATGATCCAATGGCAGAGGCCGGGAGCCCGGAAGTATTGCAAAAGAGCCGTAATCCTGGGTTGCACCGCCCTCCAGCCAATGCGAAGCGCGGAAACCTAGAAAAAGGCTGTCCCTGTAGTAATACGGGCTTACGCCCTTCTTCTCCGTGCACGTGGTCTGGGCTGTCCAGAATGTCATTCCGTTGGGCTGGGTGACGCAGGGAATGGTGTTCCCGTACACCTCCCCCTTTGAGCCGAATATGCTGGCCGACGGACAATCACTGGCCGCCGTACCTACACGCGTATCCAGCGACTGCAGAAAGAAGCCGCTGGACAACGTGAGGATAATATTCAGTAAAAAATTCAACTAGAAAAATCTTCTTGATCTTACTTCTTGAAAGGGGCGATAATGAACTGGAACGACTGGTCTTCGGCTTTCAGTTTGTATGGGTCTACAGGGAGTGCACCCCATGAATTCACACATCCGGTTCCAAGATGGGCGCCGTCCAGGATAACATGGGTTTTGCCGTCCGGACGAAGCTCCAGGGAGTGACGCTGGTCGCCGATATCGGTGCGTACGCCACCGGTGAGGGTCATGTCGATATCCCTGCGCGCAAGATCCAGAACTGTTGCTGAAAGATTGCCGCAAGCTATGAAGGCAAGGCCGTTACCGGCATCATCAATCACGTTGATATAGCGGATGTCTGTGTGGCAGCCGGAATCCTGAGGGCGTGCATACTCATAGTTGTACTGCTCTGCTACCTTCTGGCTGTACAGGCCCAGGCTTGCTGCGGACTTGCGGTCCACATAGTTCTCGAAAGGACCGTTGCCGTAGAAAGTGATGTTGCTGAACTGGCCCGGCATTGCAGTCTCCATACCGAAGCGGAACATCAGTCTGCCCCTTGGACGTTTGCCATCGGCATCCTTCTTCCTGTCGTTCAGGCCCACTGTAGGAGCCTTTTCCGTAACATTGCTCATGCTCTGTTTCACCTGCAGAGTGCCGTCGGCAAGGAAAGTGTACTCCACACAGACAGTTGCCATTCCGTCCACGTCATACAGGGCCACAGCCTTCTGATTGTCGCGCTGGAAAGATGCAAGTTTCAACTCCGGATACTGCCATGGAGCAAGTTTGCGCTCCAATTCGGCACCGAGGTCATTCTCTGTTACGGCACGGCCGAAGCATGGAAGAAGCGGAGCTGCAAGCATCTGGCAGCCGTCCACAGTGATAGAGCAGAGGGCACCTGTTGCAGGGTCGAAGTCATATTTCACCAGGCCGCCGGCCGATGGGATCTCTGTGGCAAGGGCAGTGCGCAGGTAAAGCTGGTTGCGTGCAACGGTATGTCCGGCATTCAGGAGGCCGTCGCGCTTCTTCAGCTCATATGAAACGTTCAGGACAAGCTCTCCCTTGAGGTCCTGGAAATCTGAAAGACATACAGGGAGCTTCACGCTTGCAGTTGAACAAGGAGCAACGTCAAGGTCATCCACATATCCGCAGACAACGGCAACACCGTTTTCTGCAACTTCCCAGCGCAGACGATAGTTGCACAGATTTGTGAACTGGAATTCGTTCCTTAGCTCCACAACACCGTTTGCAAGGTCTTTGGCGCTGGTCCAGATGTTCTGATACTGATGCTGAACCTCATATGCATGAGGATGATAGTTCCTGTCTGCAGCAATGATACCGTTGCAGTTGAAGGAAACATCCGATGGGTCATAATCGTTGAAATCACCGCCGAAGGCATAAACATAGCCTGTCTTTGATTTCTCTGAAGGCCAGATTATGGCCTGGTCCACGAAGTCCCAGATGAAGCCGCCCTGATAGCTGGCATACTGGCGCACAAGGTCCATATATTCCTTGAGGCCGCCCATTGAATTGCCCATAGCATGTGCATATTCGCACTGGATAAGAGGCCTTGAAGGATTGCTTTCGCAATACTCCTTGCAGGCACGCGGGCTGTAATACATAGGGCAGAAGATATCTGTTGCACGTTCGCGCTCTGCACGCTCGTACTGAACGGGACGTGTGGGATCGTTGGCCTTCAGATTGTCATAAGCAGCCTCGAAGTTAGGGCCGTATCCCGCTTCGTTGCCAAGGCTCCATACTATTACGCAAGGGTGGTTGAAGTCACGCTTCTGCATGCGGTCTGAACGCTGTATGTGAGTGATGTCATACAGAGGATTCTTCGCCAGTGTTTTCTCGCGGTAGCCCATGCCGTGGCTTTCAAGATTGGCCTCATCCACAACGTAAAGGCCGTACTGGTCGCAAAGATCCAGCCAGCGCGGATCGTTAGGATAGTGACTGGTGCGCACGGCGTTGATATTGAGGTCTTTCATGATGCGGATATCGCGTATCATCTCCTCCTCGGACACCACATAACCGCCGGTCGCGCTTAATTCATGACGGTCGGCGCCCTTGATGAAGACAGGGACGCCGTTTATTTTCAGAAGGCCGTCCTGGATATATGTGTCACGGAAGCCCACGCGCACGGTGGCTGTCTGTGAAAGCGCCTTCGCAGCCGATGCCTTCACGGTAAGGGTATAGAGCGCGGGAGACTCGGCAGACCAGGCCTTGATGCCGTCCAGCTTGCCTTCAGCGGCAATATTCTTCAGGCACAGGCCGTTGCCTTCGATATCCATCTCCACCTTTTTCACGCCTTTGGTGGTCTTCACGTCAAACTTATATGTACCATCGGCATGTGCAATCACATGGATATCCTGTATCCTTGCCTTCGGAAGGGCCGAAATGTATGTGTCGCGCGCTATGCCGCAGAAACGCCAGAAATCCTGGTCCTCCACGTAAGAGCCATCGCACCAGCGGTGAATCTCCAATGCGATGAGGTTGTCTCCGGGGTGTACGAACTTTGTGATGTCGAACTCGCAGGCAAGCTTGCTGTCCTCGCTGTAGCCCACGAATTTGCCGTTCACCCAAACCTGCACGTTCGATGTGGCAGAGCCTATGGTCAGGACGATATCGCTTCCCTTCCAATCGGCCGGGATATCGAAATGACGGCGGTACTGGCCCACATGATTGCGGTAGGCCGGGGCATAAGGAGGATTGTTCTCAAACTTGTCCCTCCAGCAATAGCCTATATTCACATAAATGGGATCTCCGTAACCGTTAAGCTCCCACATACCCGGAACAGGCATCTCCCCCCAGGCGCTGTCGTCCTTTGTCAGGGCATGGAATCCCTGCTCCTGCTCTCCCATGTTCTCGAACCACTGGAACTTCCACAAGCCGTTCAGACTCTGTTTCGGAGAGTCGGTCTGGAAAGTGGTGTGCATAGGCAGGCGGTTAATCTCATTCACCTTGGCGTCTTCCCAAGGCTTGGCATTCTGGGCAAAGACAAGAGAGACGCCCAGAAAAAGACTGAAAAAAGATGTAAGTGTATATTTCATATCCAAATGCATATATAACAAATATACATTTTTTTGTTGATATTTTTCTTAAAAAAAGAGCGGGTGGCCGAAACCATCCGCTCCATTATATGGTTGTTAAGGTTAGTTCCCTTAAGTGCGGTGGCTATTAATAGCCAGGGTTCTGCTGCCAAGATGGATGAAGATCCATCACCTCCTTCTCAATAGGGAAAATACGGTGACGCGGGTCGAAGTTTGCGTCAGGGAAATCCTGATAGTGAGGGAAGAACTCATCCTCGAAATGACCGAAACGGATCATATCGTTACGACGCCAGTTCTCGTCAAACAGCTCACGGCCGCGCTCATCGTAGATATCGTCCAATGTAGGCATGCCGTTGATCTGCGGTGCCTGAGCATATCCGCGAACCTTGTTGAAAAGCTCTGCTGCGCTTGGGCTGCCAGCACGTACAGGCTCGCCTGAACGTACAAGAGCCTCAGCTTCAGTAAGAAGGATATCGGCATAACGGAAGATTGGAAGGTCATTGCCCTGGTTACGGCCATTGTTGTAGTCTGAAGGAATGATGAACCACTTGATAGAGTGATAGCCCTGGCAATACGACTCTGTAGTATTGCCCACATCTATGGTATTATCTGTCTTCACAAGATGAATATCCTTTGTGAACACAACCTGATTGTCCTTGTAGATATAAGGCTGATCTGTTGGAAGGAGGGTCTTAGGGTCACGGATGTATACAGGACCGCCAAGCACGCTGAGGTTACGCTGGTCACCCTCAAGGCAGAAGAGGGAAGCAAACTCTGGAGTTACCACCATGTTGCCGCCGAAGCTCTGTGAGAATGCCTCTGAAGAACCGTAGTAGTTTGGAACCTTGCCCTTCAGATCCTTGAATGTACGTGGGCGTGCATACTGGAAACCGCCGCGATTGATAGCATCATATGGCATTACATAGATGAAATCCTTCACATGAGGGCCGTTGTCCGGAGCGAATTTGAAACGGTACTCCACAGGACCAAGATCGAATTTTTCACTTCCCCTGATTTCTTCGCAGTAGAATATACAATCCTCAAGTTTCTCGTTGTAGTACTCTGATGCCTCATATTTGTCCACAGACTCTGCTGTGTAAACAGGCCAGTTGATGTAGAGTTTTACAAGCAGTGCCTCTGCCATCCATTTGTTTGGTTTGCCATAGCTGTTATCATCAACATCTTCGCTGAGAAGAGGAATGATCTCCAGAAGTTCGCTTTCAATCCAGCGTGCTACATCGGGACGCGGCTGACGATCGAACACCTCACCTTCTGCACCCGAATGATCCATAATAGGAGTATCGCCGAAGCTGTCCATCAGCATCCATGTGAAAAATGCGCGCATTGCACGGCCCGGAGCGGAAAGCTTAGGTGCTGTTTTATACTCTTCAATAACGGTGTTGGCTTTGGTGATACCTGAAGTCAGATCTGAATACCAGTCAAGTGAAGCGTCCTCATAGGTACTGCAGTGAAGAGCCTGATGTGCATATGTACCATCATCATAGTAGCCACCGTCAAATGCAAGACTGGTGAACTCGTCTGATGCAAGACACTGGGCCTCCATATAGCGGCGGCCGAGAGTACCGGCAAGATGGAAATATACATCGGCCATCTTACCTTCCACAGCGATCATTGGATCGATGCCACTGTTCAAACTTGGATCCTCGGTATACTGAGAATCAGGCTTTACGTCCAGATTTGTACAACCTGCAAGAGCAAGAACTGCAAGAGAGGCTGCGAGAATAAATTTATTCATTTTCATATCCGTGGAATCAAATTAGAAGTTAATTTTAGCACCAATCAGGAATGTACGTGTACGTGGGTATGTGCTCCAGCGGAAATCCACGCCAGGTGCAAGACCGCCGAGGTTAACCTCCGGATCCAGACCTTTGTAACCGGTGATTGTGAATACGTTGTTGCAGGTAGCATAAAGCTGGATGCTCTGAAGCCAGTCAGCCATGTTCCTGAATGTATAAGAAAGGGTGAGAGTCTGCAGACGCAGGAATGAAGCGTTCTCTATATAACGGTCTGATGGTTTTGCACTTGTTGCATCGCCTACAGGGTATGAGAGGAACTCTTTCAGAACGTTCTTGCCGTCAGAGAACATCTGTGCAGCTGTGTAGTGTGCACGACCGCTGTTGTATGCCTGCTGGCCGAATACACCGTTGAAGAACATTGACAGAGCCCAGTTCTTGTATGTGAAGTTGTTGTTCCAGCCAAGGTTTACGAGAGGCTGTGCGCAACCTGTAACTGTGCGGTCTTTCTCTGTAGGGCTGCTTGTTGTGATATAGTTGCCCTGTGCATCTTTTGCCCTTGTCTTGCGAACACCGTCGCCCTCAAGTACATAGTAGTGTGAAAGGCCGTCCTTAACACCGGCAAACTCATATGTGTAGAAAGTACCAAGAGGCTCGCCCTCGATGATACGCTGGGTGTAACCGTTTGCAGATACACCGGCAACGTCAGGGTCACCCTGTGTGAAGCTTGTTGTCTTGAAGGTGTCATTTGAAAGACGGATAACCTTGTTGCTGTTGTGAGCGATGTTGAAAGTGGTGTTCCACTGGAAATCACCGGCTTTCACAGCAGTTGCGTTGATAGAGAACTCAACACCCATGTTGTTGATCTCGCCCACATTGGCATCAATCCAGCCGTAAGGATATAGGGTTGTTGAAACAGGGTATGCCCAGATAAGGTCTTTGGTTCTCTTGTTGTAGAACTCTACGCTACCTGAAACACGGCCGTCAAGGAAACCATAGTCGATACCTACGTTGAACATGCCTGTAGACTCCCATTTGAGATCAGGGTTGGCGTTCTTTGTAGCGGCGAATGTACGGTAATCCTTGCCGTCATACTGGAACATGCCGGTTGCACCGTATGTTACTGTTGAAGAATATGGATCGAAGCCCATTGCGTTACCGGAAACACCGTAACCGACACGGAATTTCAGCTGGCTTACTACATCCTGGTTCTTCATGAAGTTCTCCTCGGCGATGTTCCATGCAACTGAAACTGAAGGGAATGTACCCCAGCGGTTGTTGGCGCCGAATACGGACGAACCGTCACGACGTATAGTTGCCTGAATCATGTAGCGGCTTGCGTATGAATAGCTTAGACGGCCATAGAAAGAGATGTTGCGAACATTGCTTACAAAACCGCTCTGGACTGCTGTGATACCCTGGATAGTGTTTGCATAAGAAAGGTTGTTCCATTTGAGGTTGTCGTTATAGAAACCCTCTACAGAAACACCGAAACCGTCATTGGTTCTCTTCTGCTCCCAAGAGTAACCGGCCATAACACCAATCTTGTGGTCTCCGAACTGGCCGTCATAGTTACCGTAAGTCTCGAAAGTGTGCTCGTCGCCGAAATATGTGTTGCGGGTTGCATAGCCGTTCTTCGAGCCTATACCCTCCAGCTGTGACTTGCGTGTGTCATAACCGCTGTAGGTGCTCTGGTAGTTGTTGTAAGAATAGTTTGCAGACCATGTGAGGCCCTCCCAGATATAGGCGGTTGCCTTACCGATGAACTGGGCACGTTTCCAGATAGTCTCTGAAGTGTCCTCGTAGATCATTGACATAGGGTTGTAGTTCTTTGAACCTGCACCTATTGTCCAGTTGTCGTCCTTGTCTTTCAGAGCGTTTGTTGGAGAGAAGTAGTTCATTGCATCAAGAACAGATGCACCTTTCTCGCCTTTTGATACACCCTGATGTTTTGCATAAAGCATGTTGGCGCCTACAGAAAACTCCAGATGCTCTTTGAAAACCTTGGTTGTAACCAGTGAACGTACGTTCAGACGGTTCATGTGGTCGCCTTTTACAACGCCCTGACGGTCTATGAAGTTGGCACTGGCCATGTAAGTGGTCTTCTTGCTGCCACCGTTGATTGAAACGTTGTGGTTGTGGCTGATTGCAGTGCGCAGAACCTCTTTCTGCCAATCTGTGCTTGAGCCGCCGTCCTTGAGGGTGATGCCGTTCTTCTTTGCGTACTCGCGAAGGTCGTCTGCAGTGCAGACGTCATAAGTCTTAAGTACGTTGTCGAATGCAGCGTAGCCGGAGTATGCAACATTTACGCGCTCCTGGCCTTTCTTGCCTTTCTTGGTGGTGACGATGATAACGCCGTTTGCTGCCTTTGAACCGTAGATTGCGGTTGCAGTTGCATCACGCAGAACGTCGATAGACTCTATATCGTCAGGGGCAACCATTGAGATGTCAACGCCCGGGATACCGTCAATGACATAGTATGGGCTCATTGCGCCGCCACGGAGTGAAGATGCACCGCGAAGGGTGATTGAAGGGCCTGCGTTAGGGTCACTGCTCTGAGTGATTACCAGGCCGGCAACCTTACCCTGAAGCATTGAAGCTGCATCGGTGAACACACCTTTATCAAGGTCGTCTGCGCGGAGAGTTGTGATTGATGAAGTGACATCCTTGCGGGCCATTGTACCGTAACCCACAACAACAACCTCATTCAGGAGGTTCTTGTCTTCAGCAAGGGTAACGGTGAGCTTACCGTCTGCAGGAACAGTAGCGTTTGCCGACAGGAAGCCGATAAATGAGACTGAAAGAGTTGCGCCCTCCTTTGCTGTGAGAACGAAAGCACCGTCAACGTCTGTGATTGTACCGTTAGTAGTACCAACCTCGATTACACTGGCACCTGCAAGAGGAGCTCCGGTTTCGTCGACAACAGTACCAGAAACTCTTGTCTGTGCCAGAGCAAGCTGGCAGAAGAGTGCCATAACAACAGCTGCGGCCATTGTACGGACAATTCTTGTAATGTTAAACATGTTTAGTAATAGTTAGTTAATATTAAGTTTTTATATGGTGTTTTCCACGCAAAAAAATAAGCCAAAACAATGTTTTAGCTTATAAATATAGAAAAAAATTGTTTTCGGCTAGATTTTTATGTGGATATTTTTGCGATAAAGTAACAAAGCGACACAAAAATTCAGTGAAACAAATAAAATTGCATAGCAGAGGTCGGCAAATTCTATACAATTGAAAATACCCCTTAAGAAACTCATGCACTTCCAGCCTATTCCAGTAACGCCGAAAACCGCTGAAAGCAACTCGCTTAGGACATATACGAAAAGCGCATTCGTGCCGAAAACCTTGAAAGGCATGGTCCATGACCTGTACCCTTTATAATCTATGAGATACATGGCGATAGCAAGCAGAATCTGGGCATAACCGCAGCTCACAAGAACAAAGGAAGGAGACCATATCCTTTTATTCAGCGGAAGGAAAGGAGAAATGAGGTATCCCGCCACAAGCATGGCCAGGCCTACGAGGGCTATTTTGCGCATCTTTGGCATGAGTTCCATATCGCTGCGGAGCATCTTTCCGCACATGAAGCCTATGATGCCATGGGCTACAGAAGGAATCAGGCCGAAAAGCCCCTCCGGATCTACGGGCGCCTTTGTGTAAAGGTGTTTCTCTCCAAGCACGAAGCGGTCCAGGCGTGCAATTATGTTGTCTGTGGAATTGTTATATCCGTCGAAGCACAGAAGCAGAATCCCGTAAAGAACCAGCAGCCCCGCCGCAATCCATGGCAAGTGCGAATGCTTTACGCATAGCGCCAGAGTGGCAACAACGCAGTATGTAAGGGCTATTCTAACCAGGACACCGGTGAGGCGGAAATGGTCGAATGGCAGGAAATCCCCCTTTAGCGCACGTGCAAACCAGAAAATGCCCCAGCACACAAGTATGATGCATGCCGTACGCTTGAAAATCCTGGCAAACACCTCCCTTGACGGAACAAACTGCCTGTTGTAAAGTGAAAGGTAGACCGATGCACCCATTATGAAAATGAAAAACGGGAACACCATATCACAAGGGGTGATGCCGTTCCATGGTTTGTGATGCAGGAAGGGATAGGAATCTCCCGCATTGTTCACAAGAATCATAAGGGCCACGGTGAGGCCGCGCAGAACATCCAGCGCTTCGATTCTTGTTTTCTTTACTGTTTCCGACATATTCATTCCGATTTATTTTCCGATGACATTGGCAAACACCTCTTTGGCCACGCTAACCGGGTCTCCCTGCGCAGTGCAAGGGTATGGGTTGCACTGCAGGGTCCACGGCTCTTCAATGGCGTACCAGTCCAGTTGCTGAACCGTTTTCAGATCCAGACCAGACTGCAGGGTGTCAAAGAAAGCCTCCCAACGCGGCAGATAGAAGTCCTTCAGGATACCGTTCCACTCTTTGTGGGCATAATCGTGAAGCTTGCCTTTGTTTGCGCATATGCGGTTGCCCCAGGTTGTAATCTGCACGCGGGCATTCCACTCGTAAAGGGCGGCCTGGCTTTCATTCCTGGCAAGGGAGAGGGCCTCTCCTATCCATGAACCCACCATGAATTCCTTGCGGGTTCCCAGCAGGCGGTCCTGCTCAAGGCAGGCATTGCGGAATGCGGCGCGCCCCTGCGCGAATTCCTCCTTGTTGAAGCAGCGATAGTCCGCCATGGTATGCTGATAGATGGAACGCGCCTTATCGGCCACTGCCTGACGCACAATATCCACCAGATCATATTCGAAATTGTTGTTACCCCTGTATTTCTCGGCAACCGAAAGCATCAGGCGGGCAGCTTCGCGCACATCGGCCGGATTGTAGTAGTTGCTAACCTTGCTTCTCTCATAGGCCCAGAACGCATTCTCCGACGGACGGGTGCAGAAAATGCTCTCGTGAGGGCCCTGCTGATTGTTGCTGCGCGGGCAATTGTAGATGCTTGCACCAAGAAGCTGCCAGGCCTGCTCTATCTTTTCATCACGGACGCCATACCTTGCAAAGCAGTAATCTTTCAGCCATGCCTCTCGGGTAACTTTCCCGCTGCGCCACGGGAGCTCGCACATAAGCTCGTACATCACAGGGTTCTGCAGGGTTCCCTCCATGCTGAGGCCTATACCCTTCAGGCCCGATGCCATAGGATGGGTCTTTGCCAGTTCCCAGTTCTCCAGAAGCTGGTCCATACGGCCGTTAAGGCCTATCCTGCCGCCGAAGTTATGCAGCATGCAGAACAGCCAATCGTGATGTGCATAGCCGTTTTCCTTGCGCCATATGGATTCCATTCCCCACATCGGACGGCACTCGCTGAAAAGGTCCAGTATAAGAAGGTCTCCCTTCTCCAGCGGATCCGTCATCGCATCGCGAGGGTTCTCGCTCCAGGCCTGAAGCACCCACACAGCCTTCGGATTCACAGCCTTCATTGCCGCCATCACGGCTTTTCCGGCCTCGGCAAAGTCCACACCTCCGCTGGTTTTGCTCTCGTGGAACGGATCCATGGAATAGTATTTCGCCTTTCCGAAAAGCTTTTCCTGCTCTTCGTAATATATCTTGGCGAATTTCTGAAAATCGGGATCAAGAGGGTCCAGAAGCGAAGGACGCGTAATGCCGTTCCAATCCTCCTGTTTTGCCACATTAAGGCCCAGTTTCTCGTGGGCGTCATGAGGCATCATGCCCATATAGCCCGGAAGCACCGGCTCTATGCCCCACTCACGGAAACGCTTGAGAATCTTCTTCTGCAGTTCCTCCTGGCCCTTATACCAGTCCAGCGGCAGAGGTCCTCCCCAGCCTTCGATATTGTTCATCTCGAACCATGCCAGGAAGGCGGGACCGGCAATGAATTCCTCCACATCCTTTTCGGTATAGCCCAGACGGAGCATGAAATTTCTCCACACACATTCGGCGCCCACGGCAGCCAGAGGCAGGTTTATGCCGTGCATTGCCATCCAGTCTATCTCGCGTTCCCACCTGTTCCAATCCCAGAAAGGCATGGAGTATGAGTAGGTGCAGTAGTTGAAGTCGTAACGCAGGACCATATCGGTGCTGTGACGCTCTCTCGTTTTCACCTCCGGAAGGACTGCGGGAAGCTTTGCCTGCATGCCGTTCCAGCTTACATGCACTCCTGCGTAGTACTTCAGATACCAGTTCACGCCAACGGCAGCGCTTACATTGCTGTTGGCACGCACCACAACCTTTCCGGCACGGCTGTCAAGCTCGAACCAATCCTGGTCTCCGCCCTTTCGTATCTCTATCTGGAACTTCTTCGAAGCTCCCTTTTCTATGCGTTCCAGCATATCCCCCACAGGAGAGGCGGAAAGTGCCAGCGAAAAGCCCAGGAAAACAACGGAGATTAAGATTTTGAACAATTTATCCATGACAATTGAATTATTTGATTCTGATTACGTTTACGGAAAAAGGTTCAAGTTCAAGTTTATGGTCGTATGGTTTGTATTCCGATTCTTCATAGTCTGTTTCGCACTCCTCCGGCTGGCCCGAAAGCGCGAAAATCTTGCACAACCTGCCTTCTATGCCGCTGATATCGGCACTTATGCGCGAAGGCAGCATGTTCACAATCTTCAGCACAGTTTCACCGCTATGGACATCCACCACACAGGAAACGCCGAAGTGCTTCAGCTGCTGCGCGTCCAGAGTCTCTTCAAATTCCGACACGCTTTCCAGATAAAGGCTGCCGGCATTGCTGCCGAAGAGTTTCTGCACGTAATAGCTTGGAGTGAAGGAAACGTCCCTGCTTGTGAACCAGATGAGGTCCGGCTCCCACTGCACCCAGTTCTTCCTGGCAAGAAGCGGAGCATATGAAGTCATGCGCACGATATCGGCATTGCGCTCTACATCGGTAAGGTACAAGGCTTCTGCCAGTGCCGTTTCCATGGTACTGCGTCTGTCTTTGCGGTGCGCCGCATATTCGCCCAGATACACTGCAGGGCCGTTGCGGTCGTACGAGTCATAGAAATTGCGGTTTTCCACCATCCAGGACGGCGAAACATAATAGTGCTCGTCTACCATTGGAACGCCCAGCTGCTGCGCAAATGCCCAGCCGCTGTCGTAATCGCTGCCGCTGTGGAATGGGCCCACGGTGCCTATTACGCATATCTCCGGATATCTCTGCTTCACCGCCCTGAATATCATTTCAAAGCGTTCCTTGAACACCGGACTTATGAGGTCCTCGTTGCCTATGCCTATGTATTTCAGGCCGAAAGGCTGGGGATGGCCGGAAAGGGCCCTTTTGCTTCCCCACTCTGAATCTGCCGGGCCGTTGGCATACTCCACAAGATCCAGAATGTCATTGATGTAAGCATCCATCTCCTGCATTGGGATGCCTCCCTGCTGGCCATAGCGCGTGATGTCGTCGTGAGTGTGGTGGGAAGGGCGGTCGCTGTTCTGGCATGGGACGCCGGCAGCAAGCACAGGCAGCGGCATTGCGCCTATATCTTCGCAGAACTGGAAATATTCATAGTATCCAAGGCCGCGGGTCTGATGATAGCCCCAGAGATTGCGAAGCGGCTTTCTCTGCTCCAGAGGCCCTATGGAACCTTTCCAGTCATAGATATTGTCCACCCCGTTGCCATGGGCCACACAGCCTCCGGGGAAACGGACGAATGAAGGGTGAAGTGCAGCAAGAGCTTGCGCGATATCCTCCCTGAGGCCATGCCCTTTGAAGGTCTTTTCCGGAAACAGGGAAATCATATCCAGATCGCAATCTGCCCCGTCAAGAAGTTCAATGCGGAAGAGAGAACTGTCACAATTGGCCTTTGCAAGCATCCTTACAGATTTTTTCTCCCATGTTTTGCTGTCAAGGCGCATGTTTTCAGAGGCAAGTACCTTTCCGCCGGCCGATATCAGTGACACTCTGGCGCGCGCCCTTCCCCTTGAAAACAGGCTGAAGTTGAAAGCCTGGCCCTTTTCCACGCATATGCCTTCCCATCCTTCATTCTGCAAACTTGCCTTTCCCTTAACATGCAGGTAGTGACTATTATTTCCGTGAACCGGGCTATCGGTATGAATTTGTGCATCTCCTTCCAGGGTCCAGGCCTTGGTGGGGCTCCAACCCCTTTTGTCCGATGCACTGAATTCAAAGTCGTAATTGCGTATTAGCTGGGCATACAGTCCGCCATCGGCGCTGTTGTTGATATCCTCGAAAAAGATGCCGTAAAGGCTGGTGCTTATCTCCTTTGGATTTTCCGAAGACACGGATATCCTAAGATTGAGGCTTTCGGGGGCCGAAAGATCGGACAGCTTACGCTTGTCCAGCAATCTGTCCCCTTGAATCTTGTACGCATATTCCTCAAGGGCAGCTAGAAACGAAGCACTAACCTCATGTACGTCGGCTCCGTCCTGCACGCCGCCGGCTTCATACTCCTGCGGGGTCCAGTGAATGAGGTCTGCCGATTTTGCAACACCTGTTACAGTGCCTGTCTTTGTGGCATTGAAGCGGCACACCCACATTCCGTCCTGTGCTTGGCTAAGGCTTGCCCCATACATTTTCTTGCCACCGTTCCAAGAGCCGAAATCACTGGCAAGGAATACAATATCATCCCCTATCTCCTGCCACTTTACGCCGTCACGGCTCCAGGCAAGCTTCAGGCCCTTGCCTGTGGAATCAGCCCAAGACTTAAGCAGTATACTTTCTTCATTCTCAGCAATGCATGAATGAGGATATGCCCCGGGACAGGAAAAGCCCAGGTTGAGCAGGAGCAGCAGGATACAGGCAAGAAAATTCATGTTAGTTGTTCACCTCGTTACTGAGGGTGATTGAAGCAACATCTCCCAAGGAATGAATGTCAGCAAAGACTTTCACGAAGTCCGCACCATAGACGGAGCGTACAATATAGTTGATGATGGTGATGCTGCTGTCGTAATCGTACCTGAGATATTCTGAAGTAATATCAACATTGTTTTTGCGGAAAGCTTCCCTGTAGGGGTCAAGATCCGTAATTATGGAATGGACTTTCACGCGAACAATCTTGGCCTGGGTGCCACGGAAAAAGAAATATTCAAGTTTGGAAACCAGAAGAAGCACCACGATTATCAGGATGGTGGCTACGGAAGCAATAAGGAACATGCCGCAGCCCACTGCCAGACCCACGCAGGCAGTGATCCAGATGCCGGCCGCCGTGGTAAGACCTCGCACGTCGCCTTTCATGTGTATGATGGCTCCTGCGCCAAGAAAACCTATGCCGGAGATCACCTGTGCGGCAACACGTCCCGGATCACCTGCCTTTCCAAGATTGAACTCCTGGGGAATATAGTATGAGATGATCATAGCCAGAGTGGCACCCATTGAAATGAGGGCGAAGGTACGCATACCCGCAGTCTGGCCGTGCTGGCGGCGTTCCAGACCGATGAGGGTGCCCAGAAGCAGGCTTAGGAGTATTTTGAAAAGAGAGTTCAGAACCGTAACTTCGGTAGAGCAGATTTCATTGATAATGTCTGTCATAAACAAAAAGCCTTTCCTAACAAAATTAATGAATCATTTGTATTTAGCGAAATATATATACGAAAAAAGGTTCTTCCCTATGGTATACGATTGTGATGGCCCCTTCTGTCCACAAAAACGGCCTTTTCCTGTGGATACGATTTCCCCGAGACAATGAAGTTGTCATCAAACATCACCAACGTCAGAACAGCTCCATCCGATGTGGTGCTTCCGATTTGAAAAGGAAGTCCGAATAATGTGCAGCAAACTTATAATTCCAGGGGCTCACGGCGGGCTAAAGCCCTGCTGCTCAGGCCGCAAGCATCAACATGCTTGCTGTAAACACCTTCGCGACTTTAATACCCCGCGGCTCCCGACCTTTCGTATTTCGCTTCGCAAAATACACGGTCTCCGCCGGGCCGCTGCAGCGGCCTTGTTAACGTAGCTTTCGATTCACCATTCGCTGCGCTCATTATCGAAACCCGCGACGCTTCCAATCGCACACTGAACTTCGTTCCCCACGCCATGGACTAGGGACGTTTGCCCGCACATCACCGGACTTCCTAGAAATGCTCTCCTGCCGAAGTGGAGGCGGTTTTTCGCAGCAGTGCAATATAAATGCAATTGCTGCGAAACTCCCACCTTCTGCCCTGGCTTGATAGATTGGGGACACAAAAACCCCGGTCATCACGGCCGGGGTAATGTGTTACACCTCAATTTTGAGGCCTTCCAGATTATGATGAATCACTCAATCACAACCAATTGCCTGCCCTGTTTTATGAATAGTCCATGCTTTTTTGCTATCTCATGCTTCACAACGTCAGATAAACGACTTAGAATATGAACATAGTAATCATAGCCGAAATCAACATGCATGTGCTTTTTCTCGTTAACGAGGGCACACCAATATTGTTCTCTAAGGCAAAGTTTGATAACAGCATCAATCTCGTTAACACTAATCCTTTTGCCTTCTTTATACTGAGATATTTGAGAATACAGCTCTTGACACTCCTTGGCAAGTTTTCCTTTGTGTCCTGTTCCTGTGAAATGGTCCTCAATCAGGCATATCGTAACATATCGGCACCCCGAAGCTACGAGAAGATCTTTAATGGCAGATACGAATGATTCTTCAACTGCACGATATTTCTCAGCAGAGAGAATCTGTCCATTGAACCGTTTCCCTATATCAAAATACGAATCCCATTCATCTGCCATATATCGACCTTGTTCGTCGTAGAAGTCGGGATTATATTTTATGAGTTGTTCAGGAACTTTACAATAGCGGCTGGTGCAATCAATCCTTTGAGCAACTTTGTCTGCTAGTTTTTTCATTATTTGTGTATTTTATCCATTTCTTGAGTATACGTGCCTAAACGTGTATCATTATTATTCAAATCTTTTAAACTCTTTGCTTTTTTCCAAATACCTCCATTATGGCCATCTTTATCTGGACTTATATAGTCTTTTCCGTTGTAATAGACCTTTTTTCCATGCGATCTGTATTTGGTTAATCTATATCCTTTAGGGATCTTTGTTGTAATCTTCCTCGCATTTTCTCCTTTTCCCTGTATAAAGGTTATCTCACGTTGGTCACTACTTTTTTCTGCCCCTCTATTATAACCCTGTGAAGAGTTGTAGGATGCGTTTAGTACAACGTTTGCTCCAACCGCAGCAACAATTCCTCCCGTAATTGATACTTCAGCACCAACTGCTGCAGCAACAACACCGGCGCCAGTTGGAGCGGCTACGACTCCGCCCATTGCAACCTGCCCTCCACCTAAGGCTGTACCCATGCCTGCAGTTAAAGCAGAAATTCCAACTTTCAGCGATAGTTCGTCTGCCGACTCTAACGCCGAGTTGTATTCTAGAGCGCTATCGGGGCTGTACAAATCTCTAAGTACAGATGCTCCTGGAATTAAATTCGTACTGACCCCAATAACGTATCCGAGGAGCCTGTCCTTGGGAGATTTCCCGTCCGGGTCCACAAATATAACAGGATTATTGTTACAATAAGCATAGGGGCTGATAGAAAAATACTTTTCTGCAAGAGGATCCATGGTTGTGAAGCGGCAGTTGACCGGATTATAGAACCTTGCCCCGAAATTGTAGAGGTTGAGCCCGTTGTCTTCAATGAATTCTTTTCCACTGAATTTGTACGGCTGGTCTGAATGGGCCAATGAAATCACGTCATCCTCGGCAAAATGTTCTTCGTTCAAGAAATCGTCTGCCAGGGGATTGACACCTGAGTCATCAATATCACAATGGGAAGAATCCGGCACGTTACGGACTATCATCCCACCGAACGGGTAGTATTCGTTGCTCTGCAATGCCTGGCCTGCTGCAGATGCCACGACGCGCGTACTGCCCAGATGATCACAGATGAAGAACTGGTAATCCGGCGCAGCGCCCGTCATGTCTATCAGACCGCCATCAAACGATACTATCGTCAGGGTGGACCAGACCGATGTAACGAGCCAGAAAGCAAAAGCTAAGCGCAGCGATGAGCCATTCCACAGAGCTCGCCGCTGCGCTTAGCTTTAACCGCCGGAGACCGTTCCTTCCGGCGGTGGAAATTGATAACTCCTGAGTACTGAAGCAGAATCAGATATTACCGATTGATTTCTGTTAATATCCCGATGTAGTCATATTTAGTTTCTTCTCTTCTGTGATAAACCATTTTATATTTGCTGTCAAAAAATGACGAGTCTATATATACATTTTGACCATCTATCTGAGTTACAATAGGCAGTGCCTCATAGTTGACATTTTTTCTGCTTGTCCTATAAGGGAAAAAACACAAATCATCAGACCAGACAAACATCCAATAAGGAACAAGATACTCATTATCCTCCCGTATCGTTACATAATATGGTTCTTGAATATAAGTTGTAAACTCCTCCTCAAGATATTCCGGCAAGGTATCTACAAAACATTGTGCCCTTGAATAACATATGACGTCCTTTAGATTGAACGTGAAGAAATCAATGACTTTCTGAACAAGGGAATTTGGGTAACGTAGACTGATCCAAAAACTTATCAGCGGAGTATTGAACGGGTATAGCTTTGGTTTATAAATTGTTGAACCAGTTACACTATAATCTTCTATTTCCCGCGATAGAACCAAAATCATTTTACTAGCAGCGACTTCGGGAGCAATCATATAAATCATACTCTCTTCAGTAGCGTATGGATAAAATTCTTTATCCAACACAAGCTGTATCCCGATATCATTGGGATCTGCTTTCAAAGAATCGGCATTATGAATGTAAAATTTACCTTCACTAATTGACACCACGGGATTTGAAGACTGATATGTATAGTATCTTTCATTCTTCCCCGAATTAAGGCAGAAATAAACATAAAGAGACGTTATGCAGACTAATGCCATGATGATTCCAGCAAAGCCAATCAGTACATTTATAAATATTCTATTATTTTTCATAATATTCCTTGAATATCTCTTTTATGCTAGACTCCGATAATTCTGATGTTCTATCCTTTGGGTTAGAGGACATTACTCCTGTTGCATCAGACATTCCAAGAATATGACCTATCTCAGGGGGGCGTCAGCTGAACTATGTCAAAACTGCTAGCTATGTTATTTTTAAATTATGAAAACTTCTCGGGGGTCTGCCTCAGCGGCTGGGGCCGAGTAGACCCTGAGAGCGTTTTTCAGCTATTATTTATTCAATTCCCTACATTCTACTGGTCCGCTAAATGGGAACTAAGTTTATTGCACCTATATCATTTTAGCTAAGCCCTCGATGCAGGAGGGCAGCACGTCTTCGAGATAGAATTTTTTTGCGGACTCTCCTGTAAATTGGGCATACCACCCATCTTCATCCTCTTTAATGGAAGCATAACGCTCATATTCACGAATTTCCTTTTGAGAAGGTTTCTCTTTCCCGAAATAATGCTTGTTGTCTATAGAAACAGGATACAATGTGATAAGGTACACACCGCTTCCACAAATCCACTCTCCGATACATTCTTTCTTCATGAGATGTTTCCTCATCCAAATATGAGTAATGAATGATATTTTGTCTATTGGGTATGATGATATTACTCCTTTGATATCATTCACATCAATAGGGAAATACCAGTCACGGGATGTATTATCTTTCAAATATATCGGGACTTCATCAAACTCGCTAGGTGCAGCAAATGAATGCTCACTTGCAAATATATTATCTTTCAGCTTCAATCTCTGACGACCACCCATCTTGTCGCCCAACTCACGATTCTTTTTCCAACTAGTCTGTTTGCGAAAGTCCTTTCCGTTCATAATTGAGGCTTTTGGGTAAATTGCAATTTATCGGTGTAAATATAGTGAATTTGCAGCAAACTGTATCTTCCGGCGGTGGTGCTTCCGATTCACCATTCGCTGCGCTCATTATCGAAACCCGCGACGCTTCCAATCGCACACTGAACTGCGTCCCCCACGCCATGGACTAGGGACGTTTGCCCGCACATCACCGGACTTTCTATCATTCCGCCTGCAACTTTGCGAAATAGAAGGAAATGTCTCGATTCAATGTTGTATCCCTCTCGAATTGAAGAATATAGCTTTTGTTCAAGACTTCTTTGAATACTAGATACCCGTTATCTTCAAATCTAATATGGTTGGATCGGAACAGATTCTCGTCGTTCAATTCTATTACGGTGCCTTCCAGCTCATCATCGTAATGCCAATTGAGAATGTCCTCCCAATTTTCGTAATCGGTATAGTATAACAAGCCTTTTTCCCCGTTAACTTCTTTGATGAAAAACGGTTTCTGCTCCAGCCTTAGCCCCTTAAT
>JAKSKO010000014.1 GCA_024401715.1 Bacteroidales bacterium | reverse complement strand
GGCGCGGTGCATCCAGTGCCAGATCTTGATTCACACCATAATAGTCCTGGATTGCATAGGGAGAGCCCGCGGCACCCTTCAGGAAAGATGGGTGTGAAGGGTGGCAGCCGTTAGTGGTGCAGGCTGTGGAATGCCTGATTATACCTGTATACCATACATAGTTGCATCCGAGGTCTTTTATATAGTCCAGGGATGCATCATCAAAATCGGCAAAATGCCCGCAACCATTCTCTTCCAGAGATCCGTTGCGAACATTCTGCGATTTATAAGGGCCCCAGTAGCGTGGGACCACCTGATAAATGATAGGCTTCACTTATTACCAGTTAAGGATTTTCTTGAAGTCGTACTCCTCAGGATTAGGAACGAACTGTTTTGCAGCCTCGTAATCCTCCGGAGTGATGTAGTTTGCGATGAAGTTGTAGTAGTTCTGGCAGGTACCGCAGTTGATGTCCACTACGCGTGGAGGAATCTTGCCTGTGGTAGGGTCCTGAAGATCTGCAAGGTAGAGAGGAGAAACGTTGCCGTATGCATCCACGTAAACCATACAGCCTGTCTTGCCCTCGCTGAACAGCTGGTATACACCCATTGCAAGCTCTGTACAGTATGTGAGGTCGTAAGCCACAGGATCCTGGCAGCGTACGTCATAACCAATCTCTACTGGACGGCTCTTAACCTTGAGGCCAAGTTCTTTGAACTTCTTCTCCAGAAGGTCGTTGAAAAGAACTGCCTTTGAGATTTTGCCAAGCTCCGGATGACCATGATCGTCATATGAGAAGTGGATGCCGGCTGCCTCGGCCTCTTTGGCAACGCCCTCATTGTGGAACAGACCCTCTGCCGCAACGATGGTACCGTAGTTGATGCCAAGCACCTTGCGTTTGAGAATTGCAGAGATAGAGAGTTTGATGATGGTGTCCAGGGTCATAGGAGTTTTGTTGAACATCTCCGGAATGATGGTCATTGGACAGTGAGTTGCCTCGCCGATACCCAGGGCAAGAGAGCCGCATGTACGTCCCATTGCGCTGATGATGAGCCAGTTGCCTGAAGTGCGTGCATCCTCATAGATGGTGCGTGCAAGGTGTGCGCCCTCGTTCTTTGCAGAGTTGTAGCCGAAAGTAGGGGCGTTGTTTGGCAATGGAAGGTCGTTGTCGATAGTCTTAGGGCAATGGATATTTGCGATAGGATAGTTCTTTGCAGCAAGGAATTTTGAGATGCGGTTTGCTGTAGAAGCTGTATCGTCACCACCGATGGTTACAAGAAGTTTGATGTTGTTCTCCTTGAAGAGCTCCAGGTTGAAGTTCTCCTCGAAGTCTTTGTCGGTTGGTTTGAAACGGCTCATCTCAAGATATGAACCGCCGCGATTCCAGAAACGGTCTGCCTTGAAGAAATCGATATCTTCTGTACGAGGTGTCTTTGAGAAAAGACCTGAATAACCGCCGTGAAGGCCGATAACTCTGTAGCCTTTGGCAAGGAAAGTCTTGGCTACGCTCATTGAAACTGAGTTCATTCCTGGGGCTGGACCGCCACCACAAAGAATAATGATTGAATCTTTCATTTTTTTATGGTATTTGAATTTTTAATTTCTGTCATTTTTTTGACCTACAAATATAATATATTTAAAGGAATTTTTCCGTATTTTTGTATCAATTATGGGGACTGATTACAAAGACAGGATACAGCAGCTCCGCAGGGAGCTTTCAGAGCACAACAGACGCTATTATGTGGACAATGCGCCAAGCATAAGCGACTATGATTACGACATGCTCATGAACGAGCTCATCGCCCTGGAAAAGGAGCATCCGGAGCTCGTTACGGCCGATTCGCCAACGCAGCGCGTGGGTTCGGACATTGAAGTCCAGGCCGATGGCGGGGAAAGCGGCGTTTCCAGGGAATTCGCACATCTCCCCCACCGCTATCCGATGCTAAGCCTTGGCAACACCTACAGCATGCAGGAGGTGAAGGAATTCGTGGAAAGGGCCTCCAAGGGCATTGAGGATGAGTTTTCCTTCAGTTGCGAGCTGAAGTTCGACGGCACAGCCATCTGTCTCACCTACGAAAACGGCATACTCACAAGGGCCCTCACCAGGGGCGACGGCACCATAGGCGATGATGTGCTGAACAACGTAAGGAAGATAAAATCCATACCGCAGAAGCTGTCGGGCGAAGGATGGCCGGCCAGCTTTGAAATCCGCGGAGAGATATATATGCCATATAAGGCTTTCGATGCACTGTGCAAGGAACGCGAAGATGCTGGAGAAGTTCCTTTTGCAAACCCCAGGAACGCAGCATCGGGCTCATTGAAGCTCCTGGACAGCGCCGAAGTTGGAAGGCGCGGCCTTGAATGCACCCTGTATCACATGCTGGCCGATGAGCTTCCTTTCGAGACTCATGCCCAGGCCCTGAAGGCGGCGAAAAGCTGGGGATTGCCGGTTAGCGAAAAAAGCAGGATATGCTATTCACTTAAAGAAATTGAGGATTATATAAACTATTGGGATACAGAACGTAAGCTGCTTCCATTTGCAACAGATGGCGCAGTTATAAAGATAAACGAGCTGGATATTCAGAAACACCTTGGATTCACCAGTAAATTCCCCCGCTGGGCCGTGGCTTACAAGTTCAAGGCAGAGCAGGCTCTCACGGAAGTGCGAAGCATAGACTACCAGGTGGGGAGAACTGGCGCAGTAACCCCTGTAGCCAACCTGCAGCCGGTTCCGCTTAGTGGCACCACCGTGAAGCGCGCCACCCTGAACAATGCGGAATGGATGGAGCAGCTGGACATACGCGTTGGAGACTGGGTTTATGTGGAAAAGGGCGGAGAAATTATCCCGAAAATTACCGCTGTGGAACTGTCCAAGAGGCCTCTGATTGCCCAAAAACCTCAGTTCCCAAGCAACTGCCCGGACTGCGGAACCCCTCTTGTGAGGGCCGAGGGTGAAACCAAATGGTTCTGCCCCAACCAGTGGGGCTGCCCTACCCAGGTTAAGGAAGGTCTGGTGCATTTCCTGGGCCGAAAGGCCATGAACGTGCTTGCGGGCGATGCCACCGTTGCACAGCTTTACGAACTGGGCCTGGTGAAAGTTTCGGCCGATTTCTACAAACTGTCCTTTGCAGACCTCTACAGGCTTGAGGGCTGGAAGGAAAAATCCTGCCAGAGATTCCTGGATAGCCTGCAGAAAAGCCGAAAGACTGGCTTCGAACATGTTCTCTTCGCCATCGGCATACGCAATGTGGGTGAAACCACGGCAAAGAGCCTGGCACGCCACTTCGGCAGCATAGACGCCCTCTCATCGGCCGGCAAGGAAGAGCTTATGGCTGTGGGAGACATAGGAGAGATAATTGCGGACAGCATTCTGAAATACTTTGCCAGTCCTGTGAACCAGGATAACATCCAGCGCCTGAAAGAGGCCGGACTGCAGTTCAGCATGGTTGCCGAAGGACCGAAAGACAATGTCTTGAATGGCGGCAGCGTGGTGATTACCGGCACATACAGCATAAGCAGGGATCAGATGAAAGAGCTTATAGAGGCGCATGGAGGAAAGGCATCCGGAAGCGTAAGTGCAAAGACCCTTTATCTGCTTGCCGGAGAGAAACCCGGGCCTGAAAAAATCAAAAAAGCGCAGGAACTGGGAGTGGCAATCATAAATGAGGCCAATTTCTATGAAATTGTGGGTGAAAAATCGGTTGTAATCGAAGAAAAAGAATTAACTTTGTTCTGATTTGGACATTGCATCGGTTTATGGACATCAGAAGCAGTTTAGACAAGGCGAAAAAATTCTTTGAACAGGACCTCTGGACTTTGAACCAGGACAGCCTGGGCAGCATAATGCGCCGCTTCGTACACAGCATAAGGGTGGCGGTGCTTGCCAACAGGACTTTCTCGGCGGAAAAGATAGGATATCAGAGTGTTGCACTAAGCTTCTTCTGCACCATGGCGGTTGTGCCTTTTCTTGCGGTTGCCCTTGCGCTTACAAACGGTCTGGGCATCTCACAGTATCTGCGGGCCCTTCTTGCAGACAATTTCCCAAACAATCCGGAAATCACGGACTATCTGATGACCTATGCGGACAATATGCTGATGAAAGCGTCCTCATCGGTACTTGGATTCATCAGTGCCGTATTTTTCGTGTGGCTGGTGATATGGATGATGCTGAATGTGGAAAAGGTGTTCAACAATGTGTGGATGGTGAAGGAAAGCAGGAGTTTCGCAACACGCTTTTGGAGGGATGTAACGATTGTGCTTATTGCGCCTTTCCTCATGCTTATGCTTTACGGCAGCGCAATCCTTCTTACCGGCGTTCTGAAGATAGGCTGGATAAGGTGGCTGCTGCTGTTTACGCTATCGGTGCTCACCTTCTCTGCAATGTACAAATTCATTCCGAATACACAGGTTAAATACAAGTACGCATTCAGGGCGGCTATTTTCAGCGGAATCGCTTTCACGCTTATCCAGGCGGTGTATGTGGGCAGCCAGATTTTTCTTTCCAGGCTAAGCGGCATATACGGCGCCATCGCAGCCATCCCGTTCTTCATGTTCTGGCTGAACTTCAGCTGGTATGTGATTCTTATGGGGGCGGAGTTTTCCTATGCCTTCCAGAATGTCAGAAGCTATATAGAGGAGGTGGCGAATGAATCCGCAATCTGATTTCACTGAACAGGATCTGGAGATTATCCGCAGGGACTATGAGGCGCTTAGGGCATCGGCCGAAAAGCGCTGCACGGACCAGGCCCAGCTGGATCTGGTGCACAAGGCCTTCGAATTTGCGAACTCGGCCCACAACGGAGTGAGGCGCCGCAGCGGAGAGCCATACATACTGCATCCCATATCGGTTGCACGCATTGTTGTGGACGACATAGGCCTGGGCCACAAGAGCATCTGCGCCGCACTGCTGCACGACGTTGTGGAAGATACCTCATACAAGGTGCAGGACATCCAGAACCTTTTCGGAGAGAAGATTGCCAGCCTTGTGGACGGCCTTACGAAGATAAAGACCGTTCTGGACATAGAGGACAACAAAAAGGAGACACAAAGCCTGCAGGCGGAGAACTTCAAGAGGATACTCCTTACCCTGAACGACGACGTGCGCGTGGTGCTGATAAAGATGGCGGACCGTCTGCACAACTGCCGTACCATAGATTTCATGCCAGAATACAAGAGGGAGAAGATATTGTCCGAAACCATGTATGTCTTTATTCCTCTGGCGCACAAGCTTGGCCTTTACACGATAAAGTCCGAGATGGAGAATATCTGGCTGAAATACAAGGAGCCCGATGCCTACAAGCACATTGTGGGCATGATAAACGACCACAGTTTCGACCGCGAACAGATGATAAAGGATTTCCTTGTTCCGATTAGGAAGTCCCTGGACGAGGCCGGCATAAAATACAGGATAAAAACCAGGGTGAAGACACCGTACTCCATCTGGCACAAGATAAACACCAAACATGTGACCTTCGACCAGATAAGCGACCTGTACGCCGTACGTATCATTTTCCAGCCCGAAGTGGACGATATCCTGCATGAAAGAAACGAGTGCTTCCGAATCTTTGCCATGGTTACGGCCATATATGACTACAGGCCGGAGAGGGTAAGGGACTGGCTTATGCATCCGAAGTCCAATGGCTACGAGGCTCTTCACCTTACCGTCGTAACCAAGGAAAAGAACAACGTAGAGGTGCAGATACGCACAAAGCGAATGGATGATATCGCCGAAAAGGGCATTGCAGCGCATTGGAGCTACAAGCGCAACATGCCTCAGGTGGAAGAAAGCCAGACGGACAAGTGGATAGCACGAATCAAGGAGATTCTGGACAATCCGGATCTGGACAGCGTGGAGATGCTGGACAGGATACACAACGACCTCACTGAAACGGAGATTTTCGTTTTTGACAACAAAGGGGTGCAGTTTCCTATCCAACAGGGTTCCACAGCCCTGGATTTCGGCTATATGCAGGGCAAGGAAACCGGAGACCATGCAATTGCGGCCAAGATAAACTACAAGCTCTCTCCCCTTTCATATGTTCTGAAGAGCGGAGACCAGGTGGAGATTGTAACCTCACAGAAGGAAAGCCCGAAAAGCGAATGGCTGCATTTTCTGAAGACTCCCCAGGCAATATACCAGGTGAAGCAGGCCCTGGGACTGAAGGACAGCGGACGTGTTCTAGTCCAGGATAACAGCAAATACAGGATTGCCTCGTGTTGCAATCCTATTCCCGGAGACCAGGTTGTGGGTTTCATCCAGGATGACGGCAGCGTGGAGATTCACAAGAAAACCTGCCATGTGGCAGATTCCCTTGCCAGCAAGTTCGGAGACAAACTTGTTACCCCGAAATGGATAGTGGACACATATGCCGCATTCCCGGTGCGCCTTATGATGGATGGACTGGACAGGATGGGCCTCATGCATGAAATCAGCAGCAAACTGTCCCAGGAGAACAAAATAAGCTTCAAGGCAATCAACATTGAAACGAATGACGGCATCTTTGAAGGCCACATGGACATATGGGTGCACGACACAGACACCCTTGAAGCCCTTATCCTGCTCTTGAAAGAAATCAAGGGCATACAGAACATCAAACGAGTAGACCTATGATGAACTTTAAAAACCTCATACCCGCAATCCCATTTGTGCTTATTCTGGGCGCATCTTTTTTCTCGCATTCCTGCGCCAATACCAAAGGCACACCGGAAGGCGGCCCCAAAGATACCATACCGCCTATTCTGGTTGCCGTGAATCCGCTGCCGGAGGGCAAGAACGTCCCGCTTAAACTGGCGGCTGCGTTCACTTTCAACGAATATGTGACGGTAAAGGACCAGAAGGCAATAACCATCTCCCCTCCTCTGGATAAGCCGGTGAAGGCAAAACTTAGGGGACGCAGCGTGGTAATCACCAGCGAGAGCGATCTGCTGCCAAACACCACCTACACCATTGACGTCACCGGAGCCATCAATGACAACAACGAAAACAACCCTTTCCCCGGCTATACCCTGGTGTTCAGTACGGGTGAAGTGATAGATTCCATGTATATAACAGGCCTTGTGCAGGACTGCAGCACCCTGAAGCCTATGAAGGGCGCCACCGTGATGCTGTACAAAGACCACAGCGATTCCGCCCTTTTCAAACACAGGCCGAACGCCGTTGCCAAAACCGATGAGTGGGGCTTTTTCTGCATAAGGAACATTCAGGATACACTTTACCGCATATATGCCATTGACGACAAGAACAACAACAATATCTATGAACCCCAGACAGAGGGCATTGCCTTTGTGGATTCCCTCATAAGGCCGGTGAACGTTGTTACCGAGGGCAGGTATGAGCTGTACAAGTTCGACATGAAGGATACACTGTCCTGCAGCAAGAGAAAGACGGAGTATGAGTTGAACATGTTCATGGGAGAAAACGTAAAGCAGGATATCAACAATCACGGCCGTATCGGAGAAAGGACTGCCTATATAAGCTTCCTTGCAAAGAATGCCATTGTGGATTCCGTATGGTTCAGGGGCATATCTCCGAAAAGGGTTGTGAAACAGATGCTTGGAGAGAGGGATTCCATGCTTGTGTGGATTAACAGCCGAAAGGTTCAGCCCGACACCCTGTATATGAATGTGAAATTCATGAAAACGGATTCTACAGGCAAGCTGGCACCGGCAACGCAGGAATTCAAGCTTGCGAAACCGCGCAAAAGCATAGCGCAGAAGTCTCCGCAGGATAAAAAAGACACCGTGGCACAGCTGAAAACCAGCGGTCCCGGTGAAACCTTTGAGCAATACGGCATAGAGCTGGCCTTTGAATATCCTCTTGTAAAGGGAAGTCTGGACAGTCTGAAGTACGAAGTTATAAATCCGCGCCAGAAAAAGGAGCCGGGAAGCTATACCTGGAAGACGGACAGCCTGGACATGAGAAAATTCCATATCATGCACAAGGGAAAGGTTCAGCCCGGTTATGAATATATTCTTACCGTGCCGCACAGGATGTTCATGGACATAAACGGATATTATAACGACAGTACCATAGTGAAGGTGAAGCTGCCTGATGACGACAAACTGAGTACATTGAACCTCGTGATTAGCGGAACTGCCTCCAAACGCTATATCGTGGATATGCTTACGGACAAAAGGGACAAGGTTCTGCGAAGCTATGTGATTGAGGAGGACCAGACTCTGGCCTTTCCATATCTGAAAGAAGGAAAATACAGCATACGAATCACGGAAGATGCCAACAGGAACGGCAAGGTGGATATAGGAGACCTTATGGAGCGCCGCCAGCCGGAGAAGGTGAAATTCTACAAGCTTTCCGAAGAAAACACTGTCCTGGAGATCCCGGCATCTTCAGAGATATCACAGGATATTAATCTGATTGAGATGTTCAAATGATGAAAAAATCGGCATTCATACTTATTCTGATGCTATTTTACGCATCATTTCACGCCCTGGCCCAGCATGACGATGATTACGTGAAGCCGGACCGTGACGCCCCGCTTATAGAATTCGCCAAGCAGGACATGAACACCAGCGTGGACTCCGTATTCATCAAAAGACACAAGGTTATAAACAACTATTCCATGCTGGGTGTGCAGTACGGAGTAAACCTCACCATGCCATCGCTTAACCCTTCAAAGCAAATGTCCATGGGGGTGCTTCCCATGGAGATAGGACTCACTTTCACAAGATACTGCAAACTCTTCGGTTACATGCCGTATTTCGGTTTCCAGGCAGGAATCCTGTACAGCCAGCAGGGTTACAGCTTTGATATTGAAAAAGACGGAGGCTATCCGGTGTATACCATAGTTGGTGCCTACAAGGCCAGTATGAACACCATAGAGATTCCGCTGAACGCCCAGTTCCATGTGGACTTCTGGAAGATGAAACTGCTTGTTAACATTGGCTGTTTCGGTGGCTACAGGCTTGGTATCAATCGCGAATACCACCCGCAAACCGTTGTTCCGGAAGATTTCAAGCAGTACCAGAAAAAATTCCACCCCAGCGAATTGCGTTACTATTATGGCATCCAGGGCGGAGGCGGCATCGGTTTCATGTTTGATCCGATAGAGGTTCACATCACCGCCGGCTACAAATATAACCTGTCCAGCCTGCACAAACCAAATGTGAACCTCAGGACACTGGTGGAGAACGAAAACATGTCCAACTATTACTACTCCTACACCAATCTTAACAGCATATACATTTCTGTGTCCATCAATTACCAGCTGAACCGCAGGATAGGCAAAACCAGGAAAGAGCTGAAACAGATTGCAAGGGAACAAATAATGGAAGCAAATGAAAATCTTAACAGCGAAGGTAGGTAATCTACTTATTGGCGGTGGCAACCCCGTTGTTGTCCAGACCATGTGCAACACCCATACGGCCGATATTGAGGCCTCTTACGCCCAGTGCGAACGTCTTGCACGTGCAGGAGCGCAGATGATACGCCTTACTACCCCATCCGTAAGTGACGTGGAAGCTCTTGGCGAAATACGCAAGCGCCTTAGAGCCAACGGCATAGACACTCCCCTTGTGGCAGATATCCATTTCCGCAGCGATGTTGCCCTGGCTGCTGCATCGGTTGTTGAAAAGGTGCGTATCAATCCCGGGAACTTCCATAAGGACCCGCAGAAGGCGGCCGAGGAATTCGCCAGGCTGATTGAAATCTGCAAGGAGCACGGTACTGCCATAAGGATTGGCGTCAACCACGGTTCTCTTGGTGAAAGAATCACCTCTCTTTACGGGAACACATCGGAAGGAATGGCCATGGCTGCAATGGAATGGCTGCAGATGTGCAAGGAGAATGATTTCTACAATGTGGTTGTCTCTCTGAAGGCCTCAAATACCATTGTGATGGTGCAGGCCTACAGGATACTTCTGCAGAAGATGAGAGAGGACGGAATAATTTTCCCACTTCATCTTGGTGTTACCGAGGCGGGAAACGGCGATGGTGGCCGTATAAAGAGCGCAGTGGGCATCTCCGCCTTGCTTAACGACGGCATAGGAGACACTATAAGGGTATCCCTCACAGAAGACCCTCAGGCTGAAATTCCTGCGGCCTACAGCATAATAGAATGCTGCCCTGCAATGGCGGAAAGGTGTCCTGCAAATCCATCCCCTTCCGATTCCTGGGAAAAACATATCATATCCGAGGCCTGCAAATATGGCAAAGACCTTATGGACAGAAAGATAGACGACTTCACAATTTCCAGTGAATACGGTGCTGCAAAGGACGAATACCTGAAAGACGAGATACTTCAGGCCGCAAGACGCCGCTTCTACCGTCCGGAATATATTGCATGCCCTGGTTGCGGCAGAACCATGTACAATCTGGAGGCTACATTCCAACAGGTGAAAGCCCGCACAGCACACCTCAAGAACGTATGCATAGCCGTAATGGGATGTATAGTGAACGGTCCGGGAGAGATGGCCGATGCAGACTATGGTTATGTTGGCGAAGGCAGGGGCCTTGTTTCAATATACAAGGGCCAAAACGCAATCTATCGCCACATTCCGGAGAACGAAGCGATAGACAAACTTCTGCAGCTTATAGAAAGCGGAGAATAATTTATTTCAGTTTTGCGATGACGCTTTCAACAGCGCTGACGTGATCACCAATATTCACACAGATTTCGGCATCCAATGGAAGGAACATGTCCAGACGGCTGCCGAATTTTATTACGCCGCACTGGTCAGCTCCCTTGAATGGCTCCCCTTCCTTGGCATAATTCACGATACGGCGTGCAAATGTGCCTGCAATCTGCTTGAAGAGGATTTCGGGGCCGTCTTCGCCATAACGTACGCCCACTGAAGCATGCTCGTTAAGCTCTGACGACTTGGGCAAGAAGGCAAGCAGATATTTGCCGGGATGGTATTTGTAGTAGGTGGTTACTCCGTCAAAAGGCCAGAAATTGGTGTGCACGTCAAAGAAATCCATATATACGGAAACCTGTATGCAATCTCTCTTGAGGTATTCCTTCTCGAAAACTTTTTCTATGATAACCACTTTGCCGTCGGCAACGCTGGTAACAAGTTTGTCTCCCTGCGGGCGCTCCCTTTCAGGAACGCGGAAGAAATAGATGATGAAACAGCTTAGTGCAACAGAGACAGCTATAAAGATATACTTAAGCCAGCTTGTGTTAAGGAAAAGGACTGCGATAAGTAGAATAAGCAGTGCAACGAAAATCACACCGGCAACAGTTCCATAACAGTCTTTCTGGATAACGAACATAAGTTTTTAGATTAAGTTGAACAGAGCCAGGTAGGTGATGCCCACAGGTACTGCAAAAATGGTTGAATCCAATCTGTCCAGCAGGCCACCGTGGCCCGGGATTATATTACCGGAATCCTTTACATCGTAGTGACGTTTCCAAAGTGATTCGAAAAGGTCACCGTAAACTCCGAAGACATCTATGAGTATGGCAAGGATAACCGAATGATACCAAGTGAATGAAAGAATTCCCACCTCATTCCAGAAATTGCTGAAATACATGGCAAGCGAAACTGCAATGGTGCAGGCAAAACCGCCCCAGAAACCAACCCAGGATTTCTTCGGAGAAATGTTCGGGCAAAGTTTCTTGCCGTATTTCTGTCCAAAGGCCATTCCGAAAAGGTATGCCCCTATATCGGAAGTCCAGATAAGGATGAAGAAATAAATAAGCAACAATCCGTTATAATTGCCGGAAGAATCCATCACAAGGAAATTCGTGACAGCCATGGGGATGGCAATATAAAGGATTGATGTATAAAGGTTTGCGAACTGGCCATAACTTGTCTTGTCTTTGACGTAGATGGAATTCACCATAACCACAAGCAGAGGGACGAAGGCCAGAAGGCAATATTTTGCCGTTACAACGGGGATTGCACGCACGCACCATACCAAAACGAAAAACGATACGCCGCCAAGTATGGTGAGGATTTGTGAATACTTATAGCGGCATCCCATGGTGATGTGCAGGAACTCCGCTGTCATTCCTCCCGTCAGCAGACACATGAGAGCCAGGAAGGAATATTTACACCACAATACGCAGCCGAGAAGTACGGCTACGTATAGTGCTCCGAATATAGTTCTTTTCCAGAAATTACTCATTCTTTACTTTGGGACCGAATATCTCTTCAAGGTCATCTGCAAATATAACTTCTTTTTCCAATAATTTAGATGCCAAAGCCAAGAAACCGTCTTTATTTTGTTCCAAAATGGCCTTTGTCTGGTCATGAACTTCGCCGATGATGCGCTTAACCTCCTGATCTATCAGTTCGGCCGTCTTTTCCGAGTATGGTTTGGTGAGGTCGTAACCCCTTGAACCGGTGGAATCATAGAAGCTGAGGTTGCCTATTTTTTCGGACATTCCATAGTATGTAACCATTGAATATGCCATCTTGGTGAGTCTTTCCAGATCGTTCAGCGCTCCGGAAGATACGGTTCCGTTCACAATCTCCTCTGCAACGCGTCCGGCAATGAGGCTGCACATTTCGTCGTGCATCTGTTCCTGGGTCATAAGTACATGTTCTTCAGGAAGATACCATGCGGCGCCAAGGGCGCTTCCGCGCGGAACAATGGTAACCTTGAACAGAGGATGAGCGTTAGGAAGCAGCCAGCTTACGGTTGCATGGCCGGCCTCGTGGTGGGCAATGCTCTTCTTTTCGTGCTCGGTGATTATCTTGCTCTTCTTCTCCAGTCCGCCTATGATACGGTCCACTGCATCCAGGAAGTCCTGGCGGCCAACCTTCTCCTTGGACTCCCTTGCCGCAACAAGAGCCGCCTCGTTACATACATTCGCGATATCGGCACCACTGAAGCCAGGGGTATGTTTTGCAAGGAATTCGGTATCGAAATCATTGTCCAGCTTCAGATTCTTCAGGTGGACTTCGAAAATCTCCTTACGTTCGTTAAGATCCGGAAGATCCACGTGAATCTGGCGGTCGAAACGGCCGGCACGCATGAGGGCCTTGTCCAGAATATCGGCACGGTTGGTTGCCGCAACAACAATTACACCGCTGTTGCTGCCGAATCCGTCCATTTCTGTAAGCAGCTGGTTCAGAGTGTTTTCCCTCTCATCATTTGAAGAGAAACCAACATTCTTTCCGCGGGCGCGTCCAACTGCATCAATCTCGTCTATGAACACGATGCAAGGGGCTTTCTCCTTTGCCTGACGGAAAAGGTCTCTTACGCGTGATGCACCAACACCCACGAACATCTCCACGAAATCCGATCCGCTTATGCTGAAGAACGGCACATTGGCTTCTCCCGCAACTGCTTTTGCAAGCATGGTCTTACCGGTGCCCGGAGGGCCCACCAAAAGCACTCCCTTAGGGATTTTTGCACCCAGAGAAGTGTATTTCTTCGGGTTTTTCAGGAAGTCCACAACCTCCATCACCTCATCTTTGGCTCCGTACAGGCCGGCTACATCCTTGAAAGTGACCTGCTGGTCTTTCTTATCCGCCATCTTGCCTGTGGACTTGCCCACAGAGAAAATGCCTCCGGGACCGCCTGGACCGCCGCCCATGCCCTTGTTCATGGATCTGAACATGAATACCCACATCAGAATAAGAAGCAGTGGGAACATGATCCATTCCATGATATTGTCCAGCATGTGGCTGTTTGTGGTCATCACCACCTTGAAACGGCTCTCTTCAGGAAGCTGTGAATTAAGTTCACCGAAAGTCTCTTCCGGATTGAAGCTGGTGCTTACAAGGAAGACGAAATGCGGTGAAGACTTCGGTACTTTGCCTCCGAAGAAGGAGGAATATTTCTCCAGCTTGTCCGGGCGTATCGTTACAGAACCCTGATAATCGTTGCGCACGAACTCTATTTTCTGCACATCTCCCTCTGCAATGGCGTTTTTAACCTCGTCCCATTCAATTTTCTGTGCGTTTGCACCGGAACGCGGGTTGAAAAGCAGGAATATTACAATTCCGGTGAGCAGGATATACAGCCAGGACAGGTTGAATTTCACTATCTTGGTCTGCTTTTTTCCGTTATTTTTCTTTTCTGCCATATTCCCTAGTCGTTAAAAACGGTTTTTTTGGCATCGGCCCAGAGATCCTCCAGACGGTAGAAATTCCTGTATTCTGTCTGGAAGATATGCACTACAGCATCACCGCCGTAATCCAGAATAACCCATATGCCGTTTTCCTTTCCTTGCTTGCGCAGCGGTTTAATCTTCATTTTGGCCATCATTTCCTCCTCCACAAAATCTGCAATCGCACATACCTGGGTGGTGCTGGCCGCGTTACATACAACAAAAAAATCGGAAATTGCGGTGCCTATAGGACGAAGGTCCAGGGCAACTACGTTCTCTCCTTTTTTCTCCAGCATTGCTTCTGCAATGACTTTAATTTCTTTTTTAACCATTAATGCTATAAATTTGCCTTTTACAAGAATACAAATATACAAAAAATATGCAAACAGAGCGTTTTACGGTAATTTGGCATGAAATAGTGGACTCCACATCTGCTGTTATTGAAAGAGAGTATGAAAATATGGCAGACGGCACTGTCATCGCGGCAGAATTCCAGACTGCGGGCCGCGGGCAGGGAGACCATACCTGGCACTCTGTTGTGGGTGAAAACCTCACTTTTTCCATCCTGGTGAAATATTCTCCGGAAAAATACATTGCACCGGCACAGCAGCAGATAATAACCCCGGCCACTTCCCTGTCTGTAGTGGATTTTCTGGCGGAATTCGGCATACAGGCAGGTATAAAAAAGCCCAATGACATCTATGTTGACGGCAAGAAAATATGCGGAATGCTAATTGAGAACGGCCTTCGCGCGGGAATGATGAACAGAACAGTGCTTGGAATAGGCATAAACATAAATCAGACCGAATTTCCGGCCGATCTTCCGAACCCGGTTTCAGTTGCACAGCTCACCGGACGCAAATACGACAAAAAAGAATGCCTGAAGATGTTCCTCAGACATTTTTCAAATCGTTTTGACGCTATTTGGACCGATCCTGAATCTTTGGTGAAAGAATACGAGAGCAAACTTATCGTATGGCCTCGATAGCGGCCTTCGGGTCTTCAGATCTGAACACGAAGGAACCTGCCACAAGAATGTCTGCACCTGCCTCCACAATCCTGCGGGCGTTCTCCTTGTTCACCCCTCCGTCAATCTCTATAGGGATGTTCAAGCCTCTGCGCTGAAGTTCCGCCTTCAGGCATTCTATGCGCCCGTAGCTGTCCTCAATGAATTTCTGCCCGCCATATCCGGCGTAAACACTCATGATCATGATATGGTCGCAATGATCCAGATACGGGAAAAGATTCTCTACGGGAACATCTGGGTTTATGGTGAGGCCGGCCATTACACCGGTTGCTCTTATTGCATCCAGCAGCTGAACGGGATTGCTGCAGGCCTCCAGATGGAATGATACCATTCCCACACCGGGCACGGCGGCAAATTTCAAGGCGTATTTTTCCGGATTAACTATCATCAGATGCACATCTATAGGCTTCTTTGCAACTGATGCAATCGCTTCAACAACAGGAAAACCGAAAGATATGTTGGGAACAAAGCTGCCGTCCATCACGTCAATATGAAAGATGTCGGCATTGTTGTTTACAATGTCGACAGCCTTCTGCAGATTCAGAAAATCCGCTGCAAGAATTGATGGTGCTATCTTAACCATGTTTCTATCCGTCCTGTTTTAGTCCAGGGATCCCACAAGTATCCTTTCAATATCGGTAACGTACTGTTTAAACAGACGGTCTGTGTCTATGAGATCGGTAACAATGTTGCATGAATGGAGAACGGTTGCATGGTCTTTTCCGCCCATGATGCTGCCGATGGAAGAAAGTGACTCCTGGGTGAGCTTGCGGGAAAGGAACATTGCAATCTGTCTTGCCTGTACAATGTTGCGCTTTCTTGAAGAGGAGCAGAGGTCCTGCTTTCCTATGTTGAAATAATCGCAGACTGCTTGCTGCACTTTCTCAACAGAAAGATCCAGCTGAGGCTCTTCCACAATCATGTTCACGATGCGTGCGGCCATTTCAATATCGGCTTCCTGGCGTATGAATGTGGAGTTTGCGATTAGGGAAATCAAAGCACCCTCCAACTCTCTGAAGTTGGTTTTGATGTGGGCAGCAAGATATTCCAAAACCTCTTCGCTGATTGCTGCACCCTCCCTTAGGGCACGGGCGCGGAGCATCTCCAGACGTGTCTGGAATTCAGGAATGGTAAGTTCAACGGAAAGACCCCATTTGAGACGGCTTAGAAGCCTGTGCTCGAACTCCTGCAGTTCCACCTGAGGACGGTCCGAAGTGAAAATGAGCTGTTTTCCGTTTTGATGCAGGTGGTTGAAAACCTGGAAGAAGGCATTCTTGGCTCCGGGAGAGTTGAGCTCCTGGATATCGTCAATTATGAGAACGTCTATCCTCTGGTAGAATGCAAGGAAGTCTGTAAGCTGGTTCTTTGCATTCACCGCATTCATATACTGAACCTTGAAGCGGTGCGCAGGAACGTACAGCACAACCAGCTCCGGGTATAATTTCTTGATTTCCAGACCGATGGCCTGTGCGATATGGGTTTTGCCCAATCCGGATCCTCCGTAAAGGAAGAGAGGATTGAAAGCGGTTTTACCCGGCGCTTTTGCAATGTTAACACCAGCAGTTATACCCATCTTGTTGCAAGTGCCCATTACAAGGTTTGCAAAGTTGTATACGGGATTCAGCTGGGGATTTATCTGCACGCGCTGTATGCCGGGATAAACGAATGCACCGGGATTGATGCTGCGGGTTGTTGTGGGGATGGCAACCGCACTGTTCACCGGAGCAGTGCTTTCACTTAGAGGAATGCGTACAGTCTCCTGATTTGAAACCACCCTTACCTGATAGTAAAGTTTTGCGCCCGATCCTATGACGCGCTGGAGGGTCTTGCGCAAAAGGTCCAGATATGTGCTTTCAATGTATTCGCAGAAGAAGTGTGAAGGAACCTCCACGGTAAGGTCTTTGTCCTGCAGTTTCACCGGCACAATAGGCTTGAACCAGGTTGCAAACTGCTGGCTGTCAAGGATGTTTTCAATGATCCTTAGACAGTCATTCCAGACGCTTATATGAGATTGTTCATTCATGTTATGCAAAGGTCTTAAAAACTTGTTAAAAAAAATTTTTTTTTCCTATTGCATCTATTGAAAAATTTGTCTATAAAGAGAAATGCAACCCGAACTTTGGTTTTCCTCAATTGCTTGATTATCAGTAATTTACAATTTTTAATTCAAGCTAAATTGCTATCATTCAAGCATTTATAAGAATTAAAAATTCACGCTGGAATCGAAGTGTTTTTTATATGTGCAAAAAGCCTGGAAAATACGCTCTGCTATACGGTTGCACTGCTCTTCGCTGCGCAGGATTGCAAGGTCCGATTCGTTGCTTATGAAGCCAAGTTCCAGAAGCACGGAAGGCATGGCTGTTTTCCACAATACATAGAAGGGATCCTGCTCCACTCCCCTCTTCACTTTTATGGGGCCTTTGTCCAGCTGTTCTTCCACCAGCGATGCAAAGAATACGCTTTGTTCATAGTGTGCACTCTGCATCAGGGTCATGAAGATGTAAGAAGCATCATCGTTGGGATCGAAGCCCTGATATGTGGTGTTGTAATCATCCTCCAGCATTATAACGGAGTTCTCCCTCTTGCAGACGTCAAGGTTTCCGGCCACGAGGTCTTTGTTAGGGTTGGACGAAGGGCCCAGGATATGTACCGAATGTCCAGACGGTTTTGTTGATGTTGCAGAGTTGATGTGAACAGATATGAAAAGATCCGCATGGTTGTGGTTTGCGAAATCTGCCCTTGACGCAAGGGGGACGAAAACGTCTCTGTCCCTGGTGTACAATACTTTAACCTCATTGCCATATTTCGCGTTGATCTTTGCGCCTATGAGCTTGGAAATCTTCAGCACCAGATTTTTTTCATAGGTTTTCCTGTCTTTGCTCACCGCGCCGGCATCCTTACCGCCGTGGCCCGGATCCAGCACAACCGTGCGCAGGGTGTAATCCTGGGCATGAAGGGCCGTGCAGGCGCATGAAAATATAATATATAACAGAGAGATTAATGTATATCGTGTACGCATTATAATAGGTTCGGTTTTTGCTATTATCCCAAATAAGTCTTAACTTTGTAGGTTGCAAATTTAGCAAAATAATTGCAGAAACTTTTCTGAATGACTTTTTTGAAACAAATATTTCTGGTTTTCCTTTCGCTTGCTCTCTTTGTGCTTCCGGCCGATGCGCAAAGGCGCGACCGCAGCGGCAGAAAAGGGGAACTGGTGGTGCCAATCTACAAGGACACCACGAAAAAAGTTATTCCGGACAGCGTGCTGGTGAAAAGGGACTCCCTGCTGAAAGTGGACTCTCTCATGCGTGTGGACTCCATCAGGCTTATGAAACAGACTTCACTGGAGTTCCCGGCCTTTTCCACAGCCAAGGACAGTCTCATTGAAAGCTTCGTGGACGGCCACAAGGTTCTGCAGTATTATGGAGAAGTGCAGGTGGATTACGGCGGAATGTCCATAAAGGCCGATTACATGCGTTATGACATAGACGAACAAACCGTTTATGCACGAGGCACATACGATCCCATCACCAAGGAAACCACCGGCAACCCCGTGATGGTGGACAAGTCCCAGGGCAACAAGGAGTATGAGATGAAGGAGGTAACCTATAACTTCGCAACGCGCAAGGCCTTCATCAAAAACATGATAACGAATGAGGCCGAGGGCATAATGAGGGGCAGGAATATCAAGATGGAGCCGGACCAGAGCATCAACATCAAAGAGGGACGCTATACGGTTTGCGACTGTGACGAGCCTCACTACTACCTTCACCTTACGGCTGCAAAGGTAATGACCAAACCAACGCAGAACACGGTTTTCGGCCCGGCATGGCCTGTGGTTGAAGGCGTTCCGCTCTTCCCTATAGTACTCCCCTTCGGTTTTGTGCCGAAACTTCCTAACAGCAGGGCATCCGGCATTCTTTTCCCAACCTTCGGTGAGGAGGCTGCCAGGGGTTTCTTCATGAGGGATCTGGGTATATACATCCCTCTGGGAGACTATTTTGACGTTGCCTTGACGGGAAGCTACTATTCTTTGGGCTCCTGGAACATCCAGGTGAACTCCCGTTACAAATGGAGATATCATTTCAACGGTTCCTTCGGCCTCACATATTCATATAACCAGATTGGCATCAAGGGAGAGCCGGACTTCCAGTCATCCACAGACTTCAAATTCAACTGGAGCCACAGCCAGGATTCCAAATCCAGTCCGGGCATGAGTTTCAGTGCATCGGTAAGTTTCAGCAGCCCTGGCAGCAACAAATACAACTACACCTCACTCCAGGAGGCTACAAACAACCAGACCCAGTCTTCAATCTCATGGTCCAAGAACTGGAACGGCAAGGTGAGCCTTAGCGTGAACGCAACCCACAGCCAGAACAGCAGGGACAGTTCATATGCCTTCACAATGCCTAACATCACCCTCAGCGTAAGCAAGTTCAACCCTTTCAAACGCAAGAACCGCGTGGGCAAGGAGCGTTTCTATGAGAAATTCTCCCTTTCATACAGCACAAGTTTCCAGAACAAGGTGAACTTCAGATCACCGGAATTTGCCGGCCAAAAACCTATGGATCTGCTTTTGAACAAGATGCAGAACGGCATGAAGCACAACTTCAGCATAGGCCTTCCAAGTTTCACCCTGTTCAGGTTCATAAACATAAACCCAAGCATCAGCTACGGCATGAACTGGTACTTCAACAGTACGCAGAAGGTTTATAACGAGGAAACAGGCAAGGTTGAAGACGTGAAGGGCAAGATGTTCAGCACTTTCGGCGCAACTCACGATTATTCGGGCAGCATTTCGGCAGATACACAGATATACGGTACCTTCAACTTCGGCAAGCACAGGAGGGTGCAGGCCATCAGGCACATCATCAAGCCATCTGTAAGCATAAGCTACAACCCGGACAAGGGAAAATACTTCAACGGTTGGAGAACGCTTAACTACACCGATGCGCAGGGTAATGCCAAAACGTTGGATTACAATATCTATGCAGGCCAGATGAACTCCCCTCCGGGCAAGGGTTCTTCCGGAAACATTTCGCTTAGGATAGGCAACAACCTGGAGGCCAAGGTGCGCGATTTGCGTGATACTACGGGAACAGGATCCAAAAAGGTGAAACTCATAGACCAGCTGAACATCAGCACCGGTTACAACTTCCTGAAGGACTCCCTGCGCATGAACGACGTGGGTATCAATATCACCACAAACGTCTTCGGAAAGTTGAATGTGAGCGGTAGCTTGAACTTCAGCCCTTACGCAGTGAACCCCAAGACCGGTTCCGTTTACAACAAGTTCAGCGTGATGGCCAAGGGACACCACCTGCTGCGTTTCACAAACGCTTCGTTCACCATGTCCTACGCAATCAACGGCAAGGGTGCCATAAACGGCAACGACGGCAGCAAGGAAGGCTCCAGCCAGAGTTCGGGCAGCATGCCGCACTATAATGCGGTGTATTACCACCCTCTCACAGGAGAATACATTCCGGGAGGTTGGATATACTATACCAACCCCAACTCTCCATGGTCCGTTAACATGAGCATGACTTTCTCCTGCAACATGAGATATCAGTACGACAAGGAGAAAGACACGCTGGTTACCAAGCCGAATTTCACTTCCACCCTAAGCCTTAGCGGTAACATTAAGATTACCAATGCCTTGTCTGTGAACGCAAGTACGGGTTTCGACTTTGTTGCCATGAAGATGAGCCCTACACAGCTTAGCGCTTCTTACGACCTGCACTGCTTCAACATGCAGATAAGCTGGGTGCCTTTCGGCCAGTGGAAACAGTGGAGCTTCACCATTGCCGCAAACGCAGCGGCTCTTGCAGACCTGCTTAGGATAAGAAAATCCAGCAGTATGTATGATAATTATTAATTTTTGTATATATTTGCATTGTATTCCGGTCGGGATACACTCATAACCGCGGGTTTTCCGCAATTTATTTTCAAAGAATGCATAATATTATTGAATTGAGGGCGATGGACCTTGATGCTTTGAAGGCATTGGCGTCCGAGCTTAAAATCAAGGGTCTGAAGCGAGAGAAGGATCCGGAGAAGATGAAAGAGCAGTTGTGCTATGCAATTGTGGACGCAGAGGCAGTGGCTATCAGCAAAATGGAGCCGGAGAAAAAAGAAAGACCGAAGCGTGAAAAGAGGGCTGCAGTGAAACAGGAAGCGAAGCCGGAGACAAAGGGCGAGAATAAAGCAGAGGTGAGGGCAGAAAACAAGACGGAGGCCAAAGCCGAGGTGCAACGCGGCAGAAAGCCGAAGACAGAGCCTAAGCAGGAAGTGAAAGCCGAAGCCGGCGAAGCTGCCCAGAATGCAGAAAACACAGAAAAAAAGGCAAAAAGCGATAAAAGGGCGCGCATAAACAAGAAAGCCGAAGCAAAGACACAGGAAGAAGCCGTTAAGGCCCCTGTGGCAGAACCGGCCAAAGCCGAAGCATCGGCACAGACAGCAGTGCCGAACGCGGAAGCGAAGCATGAGCGCCAGCCAAAGCCACATCAGAATCAGCCTCAGCAGCCAAAAGCTCCGCGCATAGAATATGAAGGTACGGTGGAAGCAACCGGTGTGCTGGAAATAATGCCGGACGGTTACGGTTTCCTGCGTTCATCGGACTACAACTATCTGAATTCACCTGACGATATCTATGTTTCACAGCAGCAGATCAAGCAGAATGCGCTGAAAACAGGCGATACAGTAACCGGAGAGATACGTCCTCCGCGCGAGGGAGACAAGTATTTCCCGCTGATGAAGGTGAAATACATCAACGGCCGCACACCTGAGTTCGTGCGAGACCGCGTTCCTTTCGATTTCCTCACTCCCCTTTTCCCTGAAGAGAAATTCGAGATTCTGGGCAACGGACACAATAACCTCAGCTGCCGCGTGGTGGACATGTTCACTCCTATAGGCAAAGGCCAGCGCGGTCTTATCGTGGCACAGCCGAAAACCGGTAAAACCATGCTGCTGAAGGCAATAGCAAATGCCATTGCAGACAATCACCCTGAGGTTTACATGATAGTCCTGCTTATTGACGAGCGTCCGGAGGAGGTTACCGATATGAGCCGCAGCGTTAAGGCCGAGGTGGTTGCATCTACATTTGACGAGCCTGCAGAGCATCATGTGAAAGTTGCGAATATGGTTCTGGAGAAGGCGAAACGTATGGTTGAATGCGGCCACGACGTTGTTATCCTCCTGGATTCCATCACACGTCTTGCACGTGCATACAACACTGTGCAGCCTGCATCGGGCAAGGTTCTGTCCGGCGGTGTTGATGCCAACGCACTTCAGAAACCGAAACGTTTCTTCGGCGCGGCGCGTAACATAGAGAACGGCGGATCTCTCACTATCCTTGCCACAGCCCTCACAGAGACTGGTTCCAAGATGGATGAGGTTATCTTTGAGGAGTTCAAGGGTACAGGCAACATGGAGCTGCAGCTGGATCGCAAGATTGCCAACAAACGCATCTTCCCTGCAGTGGACGTAACCCTTTCTTCACCCCGTCGCGACGACCTTCTCTACCCGAAGGATGTTGTGAACAGAATGTGGATTCTGCGCAGTTATCTGGCCGATATGACCAGCCTGGAGGCGATGGAATTCATGAAAGACCGTCTGGAGAAAACCGAAACAAATGCCGATTTTCTCCGCGATATGAATGGAATGGCTTTAAAATAGGTATATTTAAGTTTCGCATTTGCGAAACAACCATAGTTAGAGACCTTTAGGTCGATAGTAAGTCCCTTTTCCGAGAAAAGGGATTTAGGGAAAAGGTAACGTAGAAGTGTTTGTGCGTAGGGAAAAGTTTCGCAAGATATGCACAAAGCTTTGAATAACAATTAGTTAAAACTTGCGAAACTTGAGTAGGTATATATCATGAACAAACAGTTACTGCTGGATAATCTCCGCAATATTCCGGACTTCCCTATCGTAGGTGTACAGTTCAAAGACGTTTCAACACTTTTCAAGAACGCAGAGTGCGTGCAGGAGATGCTGAACGAGATGGAAAGAATGTATAAGGACAAAGGCATCACAAAGATTGTTGGCGTTGAAAGCCGAGGTTTTGTGCTGGGTGCCGCTCTTGCAGACCGTCTCAAATGCGGTTTCGTAATGTGCCGCAAGCCGGGCAAACTGCCGGGTGACGTTGTTGTGGAGCAGTATCACAAGGAATACGGCAAAGATCAGATAGAGATTCACCTGGGATCCATAGAGCCTGATGACGTTGTACTTATCCACGATGATATCATGGCAACCGGCGGTTCCCTTATGGCCACCTACCGTCTTGTGAACAAGTTCAATCCTAAGAAGGTTATGGTGAATTTCATCATGGAGCTGCGCTGCGAAGGCCTTCAGGGCTACAAAAAACTCCAGGAGAACAATGTGGATTATACCGCACTTCTTACCATTGAGGAATAAAAATCACTTTTGCATAGGATGAAAATAGCCGTTTACTCTGGTAGTTTCAACCCAATGCATATTGGTCATATCGCTGTGGTCCGCTATCTGCTGGAACACGGCGATTTTGATATGGTGTATATGATAGTTTCGCCGCAGAATCCGTTCAAAGACAGTTCCCTGCGTGATAATGCCGCTGCCCGATATTCGGCCGCAGTGGAGACTGTAAAGCGTCAGGGGCTGGAGAAGAAGGTGCTTGTGGACGACATAGAGCTGCGCCGAAGCGAAGAGGAACTCTGCGCAAGCCGTGCGCAGGGGCGAAATCCGCAGCCATCATACACCATAGACACCATGGATGCCCTTCAAAAGCGCGAACCGGGGAACGAATTCACCCTTGTGGTGGGCGGAGACAATCTTGAAAGCATGTTGAAATGGAAGGAGGGCGAGCGTCTGCTTTGCCAGTATGGCATTGCTGTTTATCCGCGTGAGGGATATGACATAGCCGCAGAAGCGGAGAAACTTGTTTCAAAGCCGGACGCCACCTGTGGAAAAACTTTCCGCATAAAGCTTCTTTGCGACGCTCCGCTTGTTACCGTATCATCCACCCAGATACGTAATATGATTGCCGAAGGATTGGATGCCACTCCCCTTCTTGCATAAAGGATATTGATTATGAAAGAGCCTTTCAAAACCGACATAAGCGTATTGCTGCTATTCCATGCAAGGGCAGACCATTTCAAGAAGGTCTGGGACGAAGTGCGTCTGGCACGTCCTTCAAGGCTGTTCCTGTACCAGGACGGCCCGCGCGGGGAAAGGGATATGGCGGGCATTATGGCCTGCAGGGAGCTTGTGAAGGACGGGAACATAGACTGGGAATGCGAGGTTCACCGCCTGTATCAGGAAAAGAACTATGGCTGCGATCCCAGTGAATTCATCTCCCAGAGATGGGCGTTTTCACTTACGGACAAATGTATTGTTCTGGAAGACGACGATGTGCCTTCGCAATCTTTCTTCCCTTTCTGCAAGGAAATGCTGGACCGCTATGAAAACGACCCGCGCATATGCATGATTGCCGGTTTCAATACAGAGAACATCAAGGCCGTTGACATTGCCGGAGCCGATTATTTCTTCACACGTGCATTCAGCATCTGGGGCTGGGCCTCATGGGCAAGGGTTGTTAACAACTGGGACGGAGAGTACTGCTTTGTGAAGGAGAGGGAAAAGTTTGAACTGCTGAAAAGCAAAGTTCTGCAGTACGGCCAGAAAGCCGATATGCCGCAGATGTGCATAGAGCACTGCAAAAGCGGCAAAGAGCATTATGAAACCATATTCTGGGCCTATATGCTTATGAATGACGCACTTGCAATCATGCCAAGGTTGAACCAGATAAACAACATAGGCCTTGAGGGAGGAACCCACTACTCCACCAGTCTGGATTTGCAGCCAAAACGCCTCAGGCAGATGTTCACCATGGCGCGTCACGAACTTTCCTTCCCTCTGAAGCATCCAGTGGAAGTGAAGGAATATCCTGAATATCAGAGACTTAATTACCTTCGTAATGCATGGAACAATCCTTGGCGCAAGCTGCAATATTCCATGGAGGAGCTATGGCTGAACCTGAAGGCCGGCAATTTCAGAAACATATACAAATCTGCCCTTAACAGATTACGCATAACAATATGTCAGTTAAAGAGGAATACAAACGTCTGAATGAAAGTTTCAGCAAGGTACTTGTCTACCACGTGGGAGTGGACGCAGGATTCTTTGCCGAATATACGGCAATGATAAACGCCATGCTTTTCTGTCTGGAAAACAAGTTGCAGTTCCGCCTGTATTCCCAGGATGCCAATTTCTGTTTCGACAAAAACTGGAACGACTATTTCAATTCCTTCTGCCCCGAAGAGACATCCACCATTCATAAGAGAAACCTGCACAGAGTGCCATCGGTGAAGGATATCATGGGAAGGGCATTTCATGAAAACAAAGGAAATTCCTTTTCTTACCTATATTCACATCTGAAATGGAAGCTGAAACGCAGTATCATGGATTATTTTTTCAAGACTGCTTTGAAAAAGGAATATGCGTGTGAGGTTTACAGCAATACCGATGTGTGGAATGTGGATATTCACAAGCACTTCCACTACCCCACCTTGGGCATAGACGGGGGCTATCTCCAGGCTTTCCGCAAGATGGTGGAGATCAGCTGGGACTATAACGCGGAAATTGCTGCGCATGTGCATGAAATGGCAGCACAGTGCAGTTTTTCGGGCCCTTACATCGGCACGCAGATAAGGGGCGGAGACAAGATTACGGAAGTGAAGCTGCTGGACAGCGATGAGTATATTGAATTCTTCCGTCTTCACAGGCCCGATATCTGCAATGTGTTCGTCCTCACCGACGATTACAAGATATACAGGGAGCTTACGGAAAGATTCCCTGAATACAATTTCAGGACGCTTTGCAGCCCGCAGGAAGAAGGGTATGTTAATTCCTCGTTCTCAAGTTCCAAGGGCCTGGCAAAGAAAGAGCAGATGACAAGGCTGCTTTCAAGCATGGATATACTCATGAAGTCTGATTTCTTTGTGGGCAGCATAACCACAGGGCCAAGTTTCTTCCTGCTGAAGTGCCTGTATCCCAAGGCCTATCCTATTGATGCCGATGTAGATATGATACCGGAAATCGCCACCATGCGAATCTACAAAAGAGGCGAAATAAGCAGCAGGTGGAGGAAGGATTCCACTTCGCGGGCGCATTGAAGGGCGTTGAAGTGATTGCGGGCAAGATCCAGGGAGCGGCGGCCCATGGCGGCGGCATCGGCCGGATGTGAGGCAATGAAGCTGATTGCTCTTTTCCAGCCTTCCACATCATAATAGTCCACATAGATGCCAATGCCTTCCTTTTCTATATCCACGGGCATGGACATGTTGCGGCTGCATATTATGGGTTTTCCCAGGGCAAGGGCTTCCACCAGGGTTGTGAGGCCAACTGTATAGTTTGTTTTCCTGCAGCATATTACAGAGCAGGATGCCTGGGCAACCTTCACGGCCAACTCCCCCACGCTAAGGGGCGAAGGATAATCTATGAAGATATTGCCGCTGTTGGCATATTTTGCAGTGATTTTCCCGTAATCCTTGTCTCCCTGTGCCAGATTGAGGTACATCTGCAGGCTTTCACCGCTCTGGCGGAAGGCCTCAAGAAGGGTTTCGATATCTCTCATCTCCTTGCCGGTGGAAATAAAGGAGCAGGTGGCGGGGAGGGTGTCCTGCCTTATTCTGTCGTAAAAGGACATATCGGCACCCCAATGAATCACGGACATTTTTGAGGGATTGCACTTCCCCGCTTCCACAGACTGCTGCAAGAGGGCTTGGGAGAAAAAGAACATCCTGTCTATGCCCTTGTAATAGAAGCGCGAAAGGGCCTCCCTAAGGGCATTGGAAGACCTGGTTACGGGCTGATGATGCCAAAGGGCAACAGGGTGCCTGAAAAGGTGCAGAGCCCGCAGAAGCACTATGAATTCCAGTCCCCTCCATGAAGTGGCGTACAGGACATCATAATCTTTCCGGCACGAAAGTATCTCTCTTGTTGTATTGAATATCTGCTTCAGCCTGGTGAAACGGCCGGTGTAATCTATCCTGTGATGTTTGTGCCATACGATTTCATGGCCCATCTGCTCCAGCTGCACTGCGCCGTACAGGAAATGGCTGGGAAAGCGTCCCGCTGCACTTTCGGCATACATTTTCTGTATGTCCTGGGTATGATAGAAATATATGCGCACCTTAATGTGTTTTTTTGAACAGATAATCCAGACACTCCCTAAGGATTTTTGCTCTGCAAACATACAGAAGGGAAAGATATGCAGCCGCTGCAACTACAATGCGCAGAGGCAGAAGCAGATAGATGCTGCCCAGACCGGAAGTGACATAAGAAGTGAAAAGCATGCTGGCGGCTGCAAGCAGCATGAAAGGAAGCAGGTCCTTAAGCAATTGCACGAAAGGGAATCCTATTTCCCTCCGGGCAAAAATACCCCATATGCAAAGCCAAAGAACGGTGATGCCAACATAGGCCCACACCATGGCAAAGATGCCTCCGCCCAGAAAATGTATCACCAGTATTGCCGCAAGCAGTGCAAGGCCCTGTGCAATGGTATTCCACATATAGATGCCCGATTTCCCCCTAGAAATGATGAAATTGGAAAACAGCAGGGAAAGCGGAAGGAAGGCGCCGCCAATACAGATTATCCTTAACAATTGGGCCGATGAAAGCCATTTGGGGCCAAGAAGGATCTCGATGAACTCCGGAGCCACAAGGGCCAGGCCGAACATTGCCGGGAAAGAGACGAAGGCGGTGAAACGCAGCATCTTTGAAAGGGCGCGCCTAAGACGCTCCGGATCGTCACCCATCTTCACGAACATAGGCTAGGCAACACCCTGCACCATACCGGAAATGATGGATGTACCCATGCCGTTCCATTTGTTGGCCTGGTTATAGATGCCCACCTCATGCTTGGTGTATATCTTGCCCAGGACAACGGAAAAGATGTTCTGATTCAGCTGGTTGAAAATATTTGTCACCAGCATGCGGCTGGAAAAGCCGAACATTTCCCTTACGGGCTGCATGCTTATTTCAAATGAAGGCTTCCATGCGGCATAACACCAGCTGAGGATTGAAACCGATGCCACATAGCAGATGCTTTGGGTGGCAAGACCCCAGTAGGCAAATCCCATGAATGCCATTGTGATGCCCACACTGCCGGAAATCACAAGGGAAAGGACCGATATCACTGCAAGTTCCTTCTGTTTCAGCTCCTTGAGAAGTATGGCCCTTGGGACTATAGAGAATGATGCTATGAAAAATCCCAGGCTGTAGTATCGGAACAGGCTGGTGAGAATGGGCTCGTTATAGAATGCTGCAAGCAATGGGGCGCAAAGAAAGAACAGGACGTAAATTGCGGCGCTGACGGAAATATTGAACCAGAAAACCGAATTGAAATCTGTTCCGCTGGCATTTTTCCTGCCGATAAGGGCCGATATGAAGCCGCTTTCCTGAAGGGATGAGGCAATGGCCGTGAATATGGTCAGCATGCCTATCAGGCCGTAATCCTCCTGTGACAGCAGGCGCGCAAGCACGATGCCGAACACTGCGTTAAGCAGCTGCATGGCACCGCTGTTCAGAAAGCCCCAGAACAGGCCGCGTGCGGTTTTGTCTTTAAGCGTCTGTTCTGCCATACAGTTCAATGAATTTCTCTGCAACCGCCTTTTGGCTGAAGCAATTTTCTACTTTTGTGATGCAGGCCTTGGAAAAAGAGGCCTGATTTTCAAGACAGGATGCGATACCCTGCTTCAGTTCATCCGTATTGCGTACCCCGGCAATGAAACCGTTGGTGCCGTGGTCTATCATCTGCGGGATGCCTCCTGTGGCAAAGCCCACGCAAGGAACTCCGCATGCCATAGCCTCCATGATGGTGTTCGGGAGGTTGTCGTTCAGGGAAGGAAGCACAAAAACATCGGCAGAATTGTATATATCCACGATTTTCTGCTGGTCCGAAACGTAACCCAGGACATGGGTCTTATGTCTTATCTGCTCTGCAACAAGTTCCCCGTCTGCACCAAGAACGGCCACGCTTATGTTATCCATGGCGTTCACGGCCTCTATGAAATAACGTGCACCCTTGCGCTCGTCACTTAGTTTCTGGGACACGAAAAGCACGATTCTTTCTTCCGAGGGAAGGCCCAGACGCCTGCGTGCGGCTGTTTTGTCCTTCGGGCAGAACAGAGATGTGTCTATAGGGTTGGGAATGCTGCATAGCGTATTGCCTGTTAAAATGGGGCTTGAGGCAAGCTGCCCTTCAAGCCACTTGCTGCAGGCTACAAAGGAGATTCCGCGGCCGCAGCAGGCCTTCAGCTTGCGCTTGAGGGTTCCAGATTCCAGGCAAGGGTATTTCTCCTGCTGGCTGTAATGATAAATGCTGTCCAGTGGCCACAGATCGTGCAGGGTCCAGACTACTTTCTTGCCGCTGCGGGCAATCTTCCCTATATCTTCCACAGAAAGAAAACCCTGGTTAACCCAGTGAAGATGAATGACATCGGCCCATTGGAAAGCCTCGGTGGCAGAGATATCGGTTCCTAGCCAGTTCGTGTCTATAGTCCAGGATTTTTTCCTGTTGAAAGCGGTGAAAGGAAGAAGCATCAGCCTCTCGACGGCCTTTTTCCACTTGCTTCCTATGGCCGTGACACGGCTGTCATCTGTGCCTTTGTCCCTTACCAGCATGCGAACCTCCACCCCGGCACTTTCAAGCGCATTCATAAGGCGGTAGCAGGCCAGGGCCGCACCTCCCGTATTGTCGCTTGTATTTACCATCAGAACTCGCATGAGGCAAATTTAAGCTTTTATAACGGCTCTGACAAGAAACCAGAGGTGAAATATGAGTGTGGAGAATAGTCCGTAATGGCTGCGCATCACCTTGAAACGCTCTTTAAGCGAGGCTTTGTGATTGCGGGTGGACATTCCTTCGGCCAGATAGCGGCAGAGAACCGCATGTGTATTTGCAAGGGCAAGCTTTCTTTCCGCCGCCAGTCTCATTATGCGTATGCACCAGTCAACATCGGCCGAAAAGCGGTATGAAAGATTGTAGGGGCACTGGCAGGCAAGGTCTGTGCGGGCATAGAAACTCTGGTGACAAACCAGCATGCCGTGGCGGAAACTGCGCCATGAAAGATGCTCCGGTGCTTGCAGACGACGGTGACGCAGGAAATTCCCGTCCTGGTCCACAATATCTGTCTGGCCGTAAACCACTGCCGGCAGTTCTGCTGCTTCCGAAGCGGATTCAAAGGCTGTGCGTGCAACTTTAGCCAGGGTTTCGGAATCGTATAGACAGTCTCCGGCATTAAGGAAGACTATATAATCGCCCGTGGCACGCATCAGAGCCTTGTTCATGGCATCGTACAGGCCCTTGTCCGGCTCTGACACAAGCACAACGCTGTGCCTGTCCTGCCTTGCTGCATAGGCCCGTATGATATCCAGGGAGGAATCTTTGCTGGCGCCGTCTATTATTAGGTGCTCTACCTGCGCATAGCTCTGCTCCCCTACGCTCTGCAGGGTTTTCTCAATGCAGCTTTCTGCATTGAAACACACCGTTGCAACTGTTATGCTGGGAAGTGCGGCCATGGCTTAGTTGTTTTTGCGGGAACGGATGAAGTACAGAACGCCAAGACCTGCAAGAATAAGCAGCAGGATTGCATAGGCGCTGTAGGCTATGGTTTCTGTCACCTGGATGGTCTTTGGATGGAAGCTAAGCACAAGGCTGTGTTCTCCCTGCGGCACACGCACTGCGCGAAGCACGTAATTCACGCGGCCAACAGGAATCTCCTTTCCGTCCAGGCTTGCTGTCCAGCCAGGATAGTAGATATCGCTTAGGACAAGGACTCCGTCGGCCGATGCAGAGACATCGAAACGAAGCTCGTTAGCCTCATAGAAGTTAAGCATAGCCCATGAAGAGTCTGCCATATCGTTGCCTTCGCACTCTCCCAGACTCTCCTGGAAACGCTTGTCTGCAACTGCGGTGCTGCGCATATCCATGAAACCCAGGCTTGCAAGCTCTTCATCGGCGTTATCCACATACACAAGGTCTTTCACGAACCAGGCATTGCCGGCGGCCTGGGGGTTGAATACAGGCACCTTTTTGCCGCCATCAGTCTCCATAAGCATGTAACGGGTGTTAAGCATGCATAGAACAGGCGCTGCGCCATGGACATCGGCAGTGGATAGGTCTCCCCCATTCTCTATTGCAAGGCCCTGCAGGACAGGGATTTCGCGTGAGATATAGTGCTCTATCAGCTCTTGGTATCTGCGCAGTTTGGCGGCATGGTATCCGCCTATGCTCTTGTGCCAGTAGCTGGCCGTATTGCTGTTGAAGGTGTTCTCCGTGAGGTCCAGGGTGCGGAAATACAGCTGAGGATCATCAAGAATGAACTGGTCGGCCTCTGTTTTCGGGAACATGGCCTGTACGTTGCGCTGCTTATGGAACATGCCGTCATTCAGGTAACGTTTGTTCACGCCCCACATATCCACAAGGCACACAAGGGTGATGAGCACAAGGCTGAGCTTGCGGCCTGTTTTGCCGGCGCGGAAAAGCAACATAAGCACTGTGCCTGCAAGAATCACCGCAAGGCTGCGCAGACAGTCGGCACGGAACACGGCGCGACGCATCTCGTTAAGGTTATCGAAGATGCTGTCTACCGGTATGCCGTGTTTTGCAAGGCCGGAAATGCCCTGATATTCCATTTCCGACACGTACGAGCCGAAGAAAAGATCCGGAACCCGCGCGAAACGCGCACAGATACCCGCTGTGATCCCCAAGCAGTCCAGCATGGCTTTCCAGGCTTTGTCACGGCTCTCCTTCTTTTCGCTCTGTACCATATCCATCCATCTGGTGATGGCAAGAACGGCAATCATAGGGATGGTGAACTCGGCAATCACAAGTATGGAGGCTACAGTGCGGAATTTGTCGTACATAGGCACGTAGTCCAGGAAAAGGTCTGTGAACCACATGAAGTTCCTGCCCCACGAAAGCAGTATGCTTAGGATTGTTGCGGCAACAAGGGCCCAGAATCCGGCACCTTTCAAAACGAAGAAGCCAAGGACAAAAAGCATTACCACAAAGGCACCTACGTATACGGGGCCGCTTGTCATAGGCTGGTCTCCCCAGTACTGTCCAAGCTGCTGATAGATGGGCATATAAGCCTTTTCGGCATGCTTCATCGCGATTTTGCTGGCAGTAAGGGGCTGCGAGGCGCCACCCTTTGTATTAGGCACCAGAAGGGTGAAGGTCTCGTCTATTCCGTAGCTCCAGGCTGTGATATAATCGCGGTCCAGTCCGCTGGAAGTCTGTTTGGATTCATCCACACTTGCTGCGGTAAGCTCCGATTTTCCCCTTATGCTCTCTTTCTGATACTCCCATGTGTGGTAAAGGTTGGAAACGTTAATTGCAACACCAAGCATGCAGCCGGCGGCAAAGGCAAGGGAACCGCAAAGCCATTTGCGGAAAGCCTCTGCGTGACTTACATCCTTGCGCATTAATTGCTCCGCAAGAATGCCAACGCTAAGGAAGAAGATAGGGAAAAGGAAATAGTAGCTCATCTGCACATGGTTGGAAACCACCTGCAATGCCATGAAAATAGCCGCAAGGATTATTCCCGGCCCATATTTGCCCCTGTAGCAGAGGAACATTGCGCCTATTGTGGGAGGGATGTAGCAAAGGGTGAGCACCTTCCAGATGTGACCGGCGGCAATTATTATGAAGAAATAACTGCTGAAGGCCCACATAACAGCGCCAAGCACGCTGCTCCAGGTCTTGAACCCGAAACAGCGCAGCATGATGAAAAAGCCCAGCAGCATAAGGAATACATAGCGGGCCTCCCTTGGGACTCCCAGAGAATACACTTTCTGGATGACGTTCAGAACCTTTCCGCTATCATAGGACGGAGCCATCTGATAGGTTGGCATGCCTCCGAAAAGGGAGTTTGTCCAGCGGGTGCGTTCCCCGTCATGGTTCTGCATGTATTCCGTCATCTCATGCCCGCTGCCCGTTCCACCTGTGTGGTCGTCACCGGTAAGCACCATTCTGCTGCCCAGAGGGGCGATGAAATAGGCTATGGCGATAACAGCGAAAAGAAGGACGGCAATAAGATCCGGAAGGTATTTCTGGAAGTATTTTTTCATAATCTTTGGTTAAAGAAGCGCTAGGCCTCTACGATTTCACGGGCTTTGGCAAGTGCAGGGATGATGTGAGGGAAGATGTGCTCCTCGCCAATCATCTTGTCTACGCCGAAGGTCTTAAGCTCCTTAAGCACAGCAGGCTGCACACCTGAAAGAATAACCTGCATGCCACGGGCCGATGTACGGTCTATAAGGTTTGTAAGGTTGTGTACGCCTGTGGTATCCATGAAAGGAACCTTGCGCATACGAATGATACGAACCTTGTTGTTGGCATCGGAACGGAGATTGAACTCCTCCATTTTCGCTGCCATACCGAAGAAGAACGGGCCGTTAACCTCGTAAACCTCCACGCCTGCAGGGACGTCCAGCATCTCTATATCGTCGATGGCAGCGATGTCGTCATCCTCTGTTGCAGCAATATTGGAAGCATCCAGAACCTTGATTTCGCTGGTTTCCATAACTCGGCGCACGAAAAGGACGATTGCCAGCACAACGCCAACCTCTATTGCAACGGTAAGGTCTATGATCACTGTGAGGAAGAAGGTGATAAGCAGCACCGCAATGCTGTTCCTGTCGCCTTTAAGCAGGTATTTGAAGGTACGCCACTCACTCATGTTGTAGGCAACCATCACAAGGATGGCGGCAAGGCATGAAAGCGGGATATACACGGCATAAGGCATAAGGAAAAGATAGATGAGCAACAGCACAACAGCGTGGATGATACCGGCAACCGATGTTTTGCCACCGTTGTTGATATTCGCCATTGTACGTGCGATGGCGCCTGTTGCAGGGATACCTCCGAACATCGGGGTGATAATGTTGGCAATACCCTCGCCTATAAGCTCTGTGTTGGAATCGTGCTGCTTGCCGGTCACACCATCGGCCACCATAGCGGCAAGGAGGCTCTCTATTGCGCAGAGGATGGCAATTGTGAATGCAGGGCTCACAAGACCCTTGATTGTTTCAAGGTCGAACTGCGGAGCCACAGGGGAAGGCATTGGAAGGCCGTTTGCAAGCTCCGGGAACTTCGTGCCAATGGTTGCAAGTTCACATACGCCTGTAAGACTGAGGACAACCGATGCAGCTGTGCCGAAGATTAGCGCGATAAGCGAACCGGGGATTTTCTTGAAGAATCTGCCCCATACGATGATAAGCAGCAGACAGCCTATGCTCATTGCAGCCTCGGCCCAGTTGATGTTGCCAAGATTGCTGAAATACCAGGCCCACTGGTTAATGAATCCGGATGGGACATCACCGCTGAAACCGAAGAAATCCTTTATCTGAGTGCTGAAGATGGTTACGGCGATACCAGAAGTGAAACCCACGATGATAGGATAAGGGATGAATTTGAAAACCACGCCCATTTTGCAAAGGCCCATAACAATGAGGATGACACCCGCCATCATTGTTGCAATGAGAAGGCCCTGGAAGCCGTACTGGGCAATGATTCCGGCAACAATCACGATGAATGCGCCTGTAGGACCGCCTATGAGGAAGCGGGTACCTCCAAGGAAGGAGATGATGAAGCCCGCCACGATTGCGGTAATGAGACCCTGCTGTGGTGAAACGCCGCTGGCTATACCGAAGGCGATTGCCAGAGGAAGAGCGATGATGCCCACGATTACACCGGCAATGAGGTCTGAGATGAAACGGTTCTTGTCATATCTTCCTTTCTGGAACAGGTGGAAGAACTTAGGACTGTATACTGATTTCAAATAATTTGTAACAGTATTCATAGGTTAAAAAAGCTAAACTTTAAATGTAATTTAAAAACGGGCGCAAAGATAGTGAATTATTTCCTATTTTTCGCGTATTCGCTTGGCGTCATGCCGAATTGCTTCTTGAAGGAGGTGGAAAAGTGGCTCAAACTTGCAAAACCGGTCCTGTCCGATATCTCGCTGAGGTTATATTTGCCCTCGCATATCATCTGTGCGCTCTTGTTAAGCTTGTAGGTTTTGAAGAAGGCCGCAGGGCTTTCTCCGGTGAGTCCCTTCACCTTGTAGTAAAGCTTGGTGCGTGAGATATGCAGCTGCTGGGCGAAATCGTTGATATCCAGCTCCAGATTGGCGATTGAGTTCTCCATAACCTCATACAGACGCTCCAGAAAGGCCTTGTCCTGCAGAGACAGGGTTTCCTCTTCCTGAATGGTGTTGGCATCGGTGCTGGTGCTTAGGGTCTGCTGCAGGTTCTGACGCCTTTCCAGCTGAGAGCTTATCATGGCGAAAAGGTACTTAGGCTCGAAAGGCTTGGTGATGTAGGCGTCGGCGCCGCTGTCCAGGCCCATCACCTGATCTGCAAGGCTTGTCTTGGCAGTTACAAGTATTATAGGCAAATGACTGAGGCTTATATCCTTACGCACTTCAAGGCAAAGCTGGTATCCGTCCTTTCCCGGCATGTTCACATCGCAAAGCACCATGTCCGGCTCCCACTCCTTTATCTTTGCAAGGGCGGTATCGGCATCATAGCAGTACATCACCACATAGCCCTCGGCACGAAGGAGAATTTTAAGGTAGTTGCATATGTCCACATCGTCATCCACCACCAAAATCTTGGTCTTGTTCTCCTCCTCTTTCTCGTCTTCTTCCGCGTTACGTCCCTCCCGGATAGGATATTTCTCGCTTTGGCTAAGCTCTTTTGCGAATTCGTCTGCTGAATACGCACTTTCCACTGTAGGAAGCGTAAGGACGAATACAGAGCCCTTCTGCTCTTCCTCGTTAGCCATGCACACAATGCTGCCGTGATGGCTTTGGGCAAGGGCACGTACATAGTAAAGGCCTATGCCGCTGCCCCAGATGTTCTTCTCGCTTATGCGATAGTACTTCTCGAAGATCTTCTCCCTGTATTCTTCGGCCACGCCTATGCCATTGTCCACCATGCTTATATGCACCTGACTGCCATCGGCACTAACGTCGAAGCATAATTTTATTGTGCCGCCCTGCGGGGTGTACTTCATGGCGTTGGAAAACAGATTGGACACCATCTTGTATAACTTGTCGGAATCGAAATACATCTCGAAATCGTAGTCCAGACCCTCTGTAAGGAAGTTTATCTTCTTCAGACTGGCCGTGGTTTCAAAGACCTCGGCATATCGGCGCAGCTCCTCGCTTATGTTGTGGCGGGATACCTCAAGCTTCAGCATGTCATTCTCCAGACGGTTGAAATCCAGGAACTGGCTTACAAGACCCATCATCCTGTCCGTGCTCTTCTGCATCACGGTGATGAGCTTGTGCTGCGTGGTGCTCAGGTCCAGACTCTCCGAAAGTATGGACAGAGGGCCCTTTATTGTGGTAAGAGGCGTGCGGAACTCGTGTGCCACGTTTGCAACGAAGCTCATATGCATCCTGTTCAGCTTCTGCTCCTGCTCTTTTTCATACTGCAGACGCTTGTTTTCCTCCGACTGGCGGCGTGATTTGCGGTGCATGTACCAGAAAACGAACACAATGCCTACAATAACGCAAAGGTACAGCAGCAGGGCCCACCAGCTGGCCCACGGAGCCGCCCTAACCACAATCAGGAAACTGTCTTCCACAGAGTTAACCGTATGGGTATCATCCACATACCTCACCTTGAAAGTGAAGAAGCCAGGATGCACATTTGTGTAAAATGCCTCATTTCCGCTTTCCGCATCGTGCCATCCCTTGTCGAAGCCCTCAAGCTTGTAGTAATAGTGGGCGCGGCCGCTGGAAGTGTAGTCCAGAATGGCATATCTTATGCTGAAACTGTTCTGGTCGTGCTGAAGCGTAAGTTTCGGCTTCTCACTAAGATTAAGCGTAAGTGCACCATCGGCCGATGGTCTCAGAAGCCTGTTGTTGGTCTTTATGCTCTCGAAAATGAAAGGGAGCGACAGGGAATCGGCCTTTGCCTTAGGGTTCACGACGGTTATGCCGTGTGTTCCGCCGAAGATAAGTGTGCCGTCCGGCAATTTGCATGACGAGCGGTCATAAAACTGGCTGGCCGACGCATCGCCATCGAAGAAAAAGTTGGTGAATTCACCGCTTTCGGTGTTAAGGCGGCCCAAGCCGTGCATTGTGCCAACCCACAGGAAGCCGTCATTATCCTGTTCTATGGATGAGATATCCACGCAAGGGGCTCCATCAATTGCAGAAAGACGGTTGCTGCCAAGGTCATAGCACATGAGGCCGTTGGCAACAGTGCCGAACCATATTCTGCCGTCATCGTCCTTGAAAAGCGCTGTGGGAACCAGCACAGAGCGCCTTATGCAGCGCTTCAGGTCGTCTCCGGAGAGGCTTAGCTCTGTGCTGCTGCCGTCGTTTGTGTTAAGAACGCGGGGATTTCGGTAGAATCCCGATACGATGAGGGTGGAATCGTTCAAAGTGCTTATGCCCGGAATGAATGTGAAGGCATTATCCGTATAGACCGATTCCTTGCTGAGGCTGTTGCTTTCGTGATTATACTTGTAGGCATCCTCTCCCAGACCTCCGAACCATATGTCTCCCCTGCTATCCTCACACGCAGACATCAGCAGCCCCGAATTGAAGCGGTCCTTCAGCCTGAGCGAAGACGAACTGATGCCGTATCTCTCCAATTTGGTTTCCCTCTGATACAGGAACCATATGTCTCCCCTGCTGTCCCTGAACAGATGGCTGGGATTAAGGCTGCTGAGGTTCTGCACGGAATCGTCAAGAAGATTGTATATGAACACGCCCGATTTTCTTGTTGCGGCAATCAGGACCGAGCCCTCCCTGTTGGTTACCAGAGAGGTAACCTGCCGGCCTGCAAGGCATTTCTGAAGCTTGGGATATGAGCTGAAGATGTCTTTGTTGCGTGCTGCAACATAAAAACCGTCATCTTCAGTTCCTAACCATATGTTATGGGAGCTGTCGCGGAAAATGCAGCTTATATTACCTAAATATGGTACTGAAAAAGGAAAGGATTTGTCGTCCTGGGACAGGAGCTTGTTCTCCTTGATATAGTACAGCCAGATTCTGCTGTCGCTGGTGCACATGAGGATATGACTGCTTCCAATGGCGAATATTCGGTAAACCTTTTCAAAGGAGAACCTCTCTTTGACGCTGGATGCGGCCAGGATGCAATCTGTCTTTCTGGAAAGAGGATTGAAGAGCCACAGTCCGCTGTCCGTTGCGAACCAAAGGCCCGATGCGGAATTGAAAGAACTGGATTTGATCCAGCCCGGGGCCTCATAATCTCCCAGAAGGCTGAACCTGCCGGATTCATATCCCTTTATCACATTGCCGTTAAGGGCCCACAGGGTATTGTCCGAAGCGGCATACCAGGTGCTGAAGATTGGGAAATCGTTGCCCGCAACAGCAGCTTTCAGGGAATTGCTATCTTCATCGTAACAGAACAGGTCTGTGGAGGAATACATGAAGATTCTGCCATCGGGGCTTTCGAAGATTCTGCTGAGATTGCGGTTTATATCGCTCATCACCACGCGCTGGAAGGAATCGTCATCCCTGTAGATGCAGGCTCCGTTCACCGAGGCAATCCAAAGACGGTCTCGGCTGTCCCGGAAAATATCGGTGATATGATTATCCCACAGGCCCTTGTTGTCGTCCACGCTGAAATACTGCATGAACTGCTTGCCGTCAAAGCAGTTCAATCCGCGGAAAGTTCCCAGCCATATAACGCCGTTCTTGTCCTGAGAAATGCTGTATACGAATCTGTTGGAAATCTGTTCGGACTGTATCACCTCTTCATTGCTGCTGCCGCGCAATGCATGATAGTCCGAATCTGCCTTCCTGCAGGCCGATATAACACAAAGTGTTATGATAAAGAGTATATTCTTTTTCATTTGTTTATATTAGCATTCAAATTTAACATTTTATAAAAGTACAATGCAAAAATTTGAACGAATTTTAAAATACTTGAATTCTGGTAAAACAAGCGGAATATGCATAATTGATATATTTGCGAAAGTGAGAATTTGAATTCACAACTATTATTAACCCAAATATTAACCAAAACAAATGAAACAAACATTTCTTAAACGAACAATGCTTGTTGCTGCGTTTACAGTAATCTCCGCTCTTTGTGCCTTTGCACAGAACAAGAGCATCACGGGTACTGTTGTTGACGCCCAGGGCAGCCCTATGATTGGTGTTGCCGTAATGGAAAAAGGCACAAGCAATGGCACAATCACCGATTTGGATGGTAATTATGTCATCACAGTGGCTCAGGGAGCAACTTTGTTTTCCAGAGCATCGGTTTCACAACACAGGAACTTGCTGCAAGCGAGAGCCCTTTGAATGTTACCCTCAAGGAGGATTCAGAGCTTCTTGAAGAGGTTGTGGTTGTGGGTTACGGTGTTCAGAAGAAGAGCGACCTCACCGGTGCAATCTCACAGGTGAAGAGCGAAGACATGGAGAACCGTACAATCACAACAGCCGCACAGGCACTTCAGGGTAAGACTGCAGGTGTACAGGTGCTTTCAAGCTCTGCACGTCCTGGCGCTTCCCCATCGGTACGCATCCGTGGTGTATCCTCCAACAGTGATTCATCTCCTCTTTACGTTATCGACGGCCGTATAGGCAGCATTGCCGGTATAGACCCTAACGATATCGAGAGCATGGAGGTTTTGAAGGATGCCGCATCGGCCGCTATCTATGGTGTGGCTGCAGGTAACGGTGTAATCCTTGTCACAACCAGAAAAGGTAAAGGTAACGGTACAATCAGCTATGATTTCCAGATCTCAAGCCAGAGCCTTGGCAAGACTCCTCATATGATGAACTCCGAGCAGTGGATAGACTACTACACAGAGGCCGGTCTTGTTACAATGGACAAGGTTAACAACTGCTGGGATTTCAAAACCAATACAGACTGGGCGAAAGAGACTTTCGAAAACTCTATCATGCAGCGTCACAACCTGTCTTTCAGCGCCGGTGACGAGAAAGGTACGGTATTCGTTTCCCTCTCTTATCTGGACAACAACGGTATGATCAAAGGTGATTCCGACGTATACAGCCGTCTCACCGGTATGATCAACGCCACACGCAACATCAAGCCATGGCTGGAGATCGGTACAAACAACCAGATTGAGTATTACAAGAGCCGCAGCGTATCAGAGGGCTCCGAGTATGGCTCACTCCTTCTTTCAGTGCTTCAGCTGGACCCTCTCACCCCTGCATACTATACAGAGGAGAACCTGCCACAGTTCATGAAAGACATCCAGGCCAACCATCTGAACCCTAATATCAGAAGCGGTGCCCTCCTGAAAGACAAGGACGGCAGATACTACGGTATCTCACAGTTCGTGACTTCAGAGAACACCAGTCCTTTCTATATGAGGGATGGCAGCTATAACACTTCACGCGGTTTCAATATCAACGGTACAACCTACATCAACTTCAAACCGGTGAAAGGCCTTGTGATCACTTCACGTCTGGGCTACATGCTTAACGCAAACGAGAGCTACGGTTACAACAACGACTATTACTACAACTCCCAGCGCAACAACGATATCCTAAGCGTTAATGCCGGTTCTGGCAACAGTGTCTACTGGCAGTGGGAGAACTTCGCAAACTATAACCACGCATTCAAAGGAGGTCACAACTTCAACGCGATGATAGGTATGTCGTTCAGCGAGAGCAGGAACTTCAGCCTTAACGGCAGCGTTAAAGGTGCCGGCTGGGACGATAAACACGAGACATTCGACCTCGGTTTCCAGAAGGATGACCCTCTCTTCCTCTATTTCGCATACAAGACCAACTCTTCAATCATGAGCGTTGGCGGTGGCGAGGAAGGCTTCAGCCGCAAGCTCTCTTACTTCGGCCGTCTGAACTATGACTATCAGGGCAAATACTACGTTCAGGCATCTCTCCGTGCCGATGCAGCCGACAGCTCTGTACTTCCTGTAACCAACCGCTGGGGTTTCTTCCCTGCAGTTTCAGCAGGTTGGACAATCAGCCGTGAGAACTTCATGAAATCCACCTCTTCTTGGCTGAACCAGTTGAAGCTTCGTGCTTCATGGGGCCAGAACGGTTCAACAGCCGGCCTGGGCGGTTACCGCTATGCAACAGTTATCGCCAACACAGGCAGCTACCCTACAGGCAACGGTAACGAGTATGTCCAGGGCTATGCACCTTCTGCAACAGGCAACCCTAAACTTGGCTGGGAGAAATCAGAGCAGATAAACATCGGTCTGGACGCACGTTTCTTCAAGGACCGCCTCACTTTCACATTTGACTGGTTCGACAAAACTACAAAAGACCTTATCGTAAGCGGTATCACTCCTTCTACAGTAGTAGGTAACACAGCTTCCCCTATCAACGCAGGTAACATCAAGAACACCGGTATAGAGATAGAGCTTGGCTGGCAGGACAACGTAGGCGATTTCAGCTATGGCATTCGCGGTAACGTTGCAACCCTGAAGAACAAGGTTACACAGCTCCACCCTACTCTGGACCGTATGACTGGTGCAACATTCCACACCTACGGTACAATCACAGCGTTTGAGGTTGGCCACCCTGCATGGTATTTCTACGGCTACAAGTTCGACAAGATAGACCCTGCAACAGGTAACCCTACATTCGTAGACCTGAACAACGACGGCCAGATCACAGACCTTGACAAGACCGAAATCGGTAAAGGTATGGCAGACCTCACTTACGGTATCACTGTCAACCTTGCATGGAAAGGCCTCGATTTCATCGCCTTCGGTACAGGCTCTTACGGCAACCAGATCTACTGCTGTCTGAACCGTTCAGACTATATCCTGAACAAACTCACCTACTTCACAGAGGATCGTTGGAAACCAACCCATACTACAGGTACAATGCCTAAGGCAGGTGCAAACGACATGGATAAATACATGATTTCCAGCGCTTCTGTATTTGACGGTTCATACTTCAAGATCAAACAGCTGCAGCTTGGTTACACCCTTCCTTCAAACCTCACAAAGAAGGCGTACATCTCCAACCTGCGCTTCTATGTTTCTCTTGACGACTTCTTCACATTCTGCAAATACCCTGGCTTCGACCCTGAAGTTACAGGCGGCGGATCTTCTCTTGGTGTAGATAAAGGTAACTACCCTACTTCAAAGAAAGTTGTATTCGGTATCAATCTTAAATTCTAAAATTGTCGGAAATGAAAACTAAATTCATATCAATTCTTGCACTTTCAACCTTGGTTATAGCAGGCTGTAACAAAAGGCTGGACATTCAGCAGCATGGTGTTCTTGACTTCAACACCTATTATTCTACCGACGAGGAAGCCGAAACAGCCATCAATGCGGTTTACCTTCAGTTGAGGAATAATGAGAACAACGTTTACATGGGCAAAAACAGCCCTTCTGACGATGCATGGGCAGGTGGCGCCGGCCGTAATGACAACGCCAACATAGAGCAGTTGACCGAGTTCTCTTTCGATACAAACCAGTCGTT